>NZ_JBPUGH010000144.1:0-8719 GCF_051548005.1 Curtobacterium flaccumfaciens
GCCACGACGGGCCGCGCACGTCGGCGCCGAGCGCCTCGACGCGGGAGCGCAGCTCCCGGTCGGCGGTGACCACGACCACGGGTGCGTGACCCGCGGCGAGCGCCTGCTCGGCCGCACCGACGATCGCGTCGTCACCCGACGCCGGTGCCCGCACCACGTCGACGGGGTGGGGTGACGTGTCGGGGGTGGGCCGGGCCTCCCGGGCATCCCCCTCGAGCACCACAGTCCAACGCGGCCACCAGCGCGCGAACGGGAGGTCGAGCTCCGCCGAGGCGATGCCCTCCGCGGCGAGCGCCGTGACGCCGTCGACGAGGCGACCGGCGGCGCCGGCGCGGTCCTTCCACCAGCCGTCGGGGCGGCTGCCGACGACGTTGGCGGCGTCCACGACGACGTGCGGGGCGGTGTCGAACGCGGCGCGGAGCGTCGGCCAGGACGCGCCGAAGCCGGGGTGGAGCGGGAGGTCGTCGACCTCGTCCACGGGGATCCACGACAGGGCGAGGCTCTCGCGGTCGGCGATGACCGGTTCGAACGGCCGGGAGGCGCGTCCGACGACGGTCGTGTAGGTCCAGAAGCCGAGGTCGAGGACGGCGGTGTGGCGCAGGTCGACGCCGTCGTGGGGCACGCCGGCCTCTTCTGCGGACTCGCGGAGGGCGCCCGTGACGGCGTCCTCGCCCTGGTGCCGGGCGCCGCCGGGGATGCCCCAGGTGCCGCCGTGGTGGCTCCACTCGACGCGGTGCTGCAGGAGCACCCGTCCGGACCCGTCGTCGACGAGGAGGCCGGCCGCGCCGAAGCGTCCCCACGCCTTCGTGCCGTCGGGGCCGATCGCCCACGCGTCGCCGGGATCACGGGGGCCCGGGGGCGGACCGGGCGGCGTGGTGCCCTCCGCGCCGTTGTGGCTCACACCGGGGAGGCGGTTCACACCAGGGTCTTCGGGCACCGTCCCACCTTCCCACACGGGCACCTCCGTGTGACCCCTCCGGGTCACGGAGCGTCGTGTACGGTGACGATCGAGACACGGGGTGCCGCGACCGCGGCTGAGATCACACCCGTCGAACCTGCTCGAGCTCGTACTCGCGAAGGGATCGTCCATGCGCACTGCTGCGCCCGTACCCACCACCGCTGCGCCGGACCTCGTGCTCCGGTGCGCCGACCTGCTCGAGGCCGTCCGCGCCCGGGCTCCACTCGTCCAGTGCGTCACGAACACCGTCGTGCAGAACGTTACGGCGAACGTGCTCCTCGCGGTCGGAGCCTCCCCCGCCATGGTCGACGTCCGCACCGAGGCCGGTCCCTTCGCCCGGATCGCCGACGCGCTGCTCGTGAACACCGGCACGCCGCACGAGGAGGCCCGTGACGCCGCCGACGAGGCAGCGACCGCGGCCGCCGACGCGGGGACGCCGTGGGTGCTCGACCCCGTGGCGGTCGGGGCGCTCCCGGTCCGGACCGCGCTCGCGCACGAGCTGCTGGCCCTGCGGCCGACCGTCCTGCGCGGCAACGCCTCGGAGGTGCTCGCTCTGCTCGACGGCGCGGCCGGTGGCCGCGGGACCGACGCCACGGCCACCACGGACGACGCGAGGGCCGCCGCACGCGCATCGGCCGGGAGGCACGTGGGCGCCGTGGCGGTGTCGGGTCCGGTCGACCTGGTGGTCGCCCTGGACGGGACCGTCGTGCGGGTCGCGAACGGGACGGACCTGCTGACCCGGATCACCGGCGGCGGGTGCGCGCTCGGTGCGGTGGTCGCCGCGTTCGCGTCGGTCACCGCCGACCCCGGCGACGCCGCCGTGGCCGCGACCGTGGCGTACACGGTGGCGGCCGAGCTGGCCGCCCGGGACGCCGGCGGTCCGGGGACGTTCCAGCCGCTGTTCCTCGACCGCCTCGCGTCCCTCACCCCGGAGGACCTCGTCGAACGCTCCCGCGTGTCCACCGAGGACGGCACCGGCGCGGCTGACTCCACCCCTGCCGGGTCGGCTCGGAGCGACCGGTGACCGCGGAGGCTCGCACGCCGGGGAACGGGCTCGGTGTGTACCTCGTGACGGACACGGAGCTGGCCGGACGGCACGGCCACGGGGTCCTGGGCGTGGTCCGGGCCGCGGTCGGCGCCGGAGTCCGTGCGGTGCAGGTGCGGGACAAGCATGCGTCGGCACGGGAGCTCATGGGATTGGCGACCGCCGTGGCCGACGCCGTGGGCGACCGGGCGACCGTGGTGGTGGACGACCGGCTCGACGTCGTGCTCGCCACCCGGCACGCCGGACACCGCGTCGCGGGCGTGCACCTCGGCCAGTCCGACCTACCCGTGACCGCCGCGCGCGCCCTGCTCGGACCGCAGGCCCACGTGGGCCTGACCGCGAACACGCCGGAGCACCTCGCGGCCGTCGCTGCCCTGCCGGCCGGGACGGTCGACCTGCTCGGTGTGGGCGTCGTCCACCCCACCACGACGAAGCCCGACCACCCCGCGCCGCTCGGCGTCGACGGGTTCGCCCGGATCGCCGCCGCCACCGTCCTGCCGTGCGTCGCGATCGGCGGCGTCACCCTCGACGACGTCCCGCTGCTCCGCGCCGCGGGAGCGGCGGGGGTGGCCGTCGTCTCCGGCATCTGCGCGGCCACCGACCCCGGGGCGGCCGCTGCCGCGTACGTGACCGCGTGGCGGACGGCAGCTGACCGGCCGGGTGCACCGCGCCTCCAGGACGGTGTCCGGTGACCGTCCCACGGGTCCTGACGATCGCCGGGACCGACCCGACGGGCGGCGCCGGACTGCAGGCGGACCTCAAGGCGATCGCCGCCCACGACGGCTACGGCATGGGTGTCGTGACCGCGCTCGTCGCGCAGAACACCACCGGCGTGCGCGCCGTCCACGTCCCGGAGACGGCGTTCCTGCGCGAGCAGCTCGACGCCGTGTCGGACGACGTGACGATCGACGCCGTCAAGGTCGGGATGCTCGGGACGGCCGACGTGGTGTCGACGGTCACGTCGTGGCTCGCCGGGCACCGGCCGCCGGTCGTCGTGGTGGACCCGGTGATGGTGGCGACGAGCGGCGACCGGTTGCTCTCCCTCGACGCCGAGGCCGCGCTCACCGACCTCTTCGCGCACACCGACCTGCTCACGCCGAACCGGGCGGAGCTCGGGGTGCTCGCCGAACTGGCGCGGCGGACGACCGGCGCCGGTGCCACCACCGACGGTGACGGTGGCACTGTGCGGAGCGACGCAGCCCTGGTGGCCCGGACCTGGGACGTGCTCGTGCTCGCGAAGGGCGGGCACGACGCCGGCCTGACGTCCGACGACGTGTTGGTCGCCCCGGACGGGAGCTCGCGCGTGTTCCGCGCACCGCGGATCCGGACGGCGAACACCCACGGCACCGGGTGCTCCCTGTCGAGTGCGATCGCCACACTCGCCGCGCGGCACGGTGACTGGGAGCTCGCGGTCGGAGCGGCCAAACGGTGGCTCACGACGGCGCTCGAGCACGCCGACGCGCTCGACGTCGGCACCGGCAACGGCCCCGTCGACCACGGAGCCGCGACGCGGGCCGCGCTGCCGCCCGTTCCGTGGACCCAGACGTGGTGGGAGGACGTCGCCGACGTCCGTGAGGCGACCCTGGACGGAGAGTTCCTCCGTCGCCTGGCGGACGGGACGCTGCCGTCCGCCGTGTTCGGCGCCTACCTCGCGCAGGACGTGCACTACCTCCGGGCGTACGAGCGTCACCTCGCAACCCTGGCCGACCGGACGTCCGGCCCGGCCGCGGCGTTCTGGCGCACCGCCGCCGACGAGTGCGCGGCAGAAGCGCGGGACCTGCACCACCGACGCCTCGGGGACGCACACGCCGACGATCCGGTGCACCCCGTGTGCGCCGGCTACCTGGCGCACCTGCAGGCCGCCGCGGACACCGGCTCGACAGCCGTGCTCGCGGCCGCCGTGCTGCCCTGCTTCCGGGTGTACGCCTGGGTCGGGACGCGGTTGGGCGTCGCGCCCGAGGGGCACCCCTTCGCCGACTGGGTCTCGGCCTACGGCGACCCGGGCTTCGCTGCGGCGAGTGCCGAGGCCACCGAGCACGTGGAGCGCCTGGCCGCCGCGGCGACCTCCGCGGAGCGAGGCCGCATGGCACGAGCCCACCGTCGGTCGACCGCGTGGGAGGAGGCGTTCTTCCGGATGGCGCTGTGACCGTCGAGGGCTGGTCGCCGCCGCGCCCCCGCTGCGTCGTCAGCGCGGGGACAACCGGACGAGCTCGACGGTCAACTCCGTGCCGTCGACCGTCCCGCGCATCCACGTGTGGTCCGGCTGGCGACGGCGGTCCGTCGGCGAACCGGGGTTGAGCAGCCGGAGCCCGGAGTCCGCGACGCTGTCCCAGGGGATGTGCGAGTGACCGAACACGAGGACGTCGACGTCCGGGAACGCGGCAGCGGCGCGGCGCTCCCGACCGGTCGCCGCACCCGTCTCGTGCACGGCCGCGAAGCGGAGGCCCTCGACGGCGAAGCGGACCTCGAGCGGGAGGCGGTCGTCGAACTCGGGGCCGTCGTTGTTGCCTCGGACGCCGACGAACCGGCGTGATCGCCCGACGACGGCGTCGAGCGTCGCGAGGTCCACCCAGTCCCCCGCGTGCACGACGAGGTCGGCGGCGTCGATGTCGTCCCAGAGCCCTGCCGGGAGGTCCTTGGCGCGCTTCGGCAGGTGGGTGTCGGACAGCAGGACGAACGAGGTCGTCACGACGCGGCGCCGCGCGCGGGCATCGGCAGGCCGGCCTCGTCCGCGGTGCCGAGGCGCTCGAGCAGACCGGCGAGCAGGGCGATGTCGTCGTCGGACCAGCCGGCGAGGCGTTCCTCGAGGGCGTCGCGGTGCAGCCTCACCGACCGTTCGAGCGCGGCGCACCCGGCCTCGGTCGCGACGAGCGGCTTCGCGTTGCCGGTACCGCCGTCGGTCGTCCGCACGAGGCCGGCCGCGAGGAGCCCGGACAGCTGCCGGGAGATCGTCGAGCGGTTGAGGCGGAGGTAGCGGGCGATGTCGATGGCCATGCACCCGGGGTGCTCGACGACGAAGTCCACGAGGGACTGGTCGACGATGCTGAGCACCTCGTCCGACCCGCGCGCCCGGATGCTGGCCCTCCTCGTGATGCGGGAGAGCTCGGTGTAGGCGCGTCCGACGTCAGCGTTCCGGACGTCGGACCTCGGGTGGTCCATGGTGGCTCCTGCCTGTCGAGGGCCGTTTCGCACCGGCTCGTCCCGGCACCTTGCGCTGAGAGGATACCGATC
Source organism: Curtobacterium flaccumfaciens (assembly GCF_051548005.1). Classification (GTDB taxonomy): domain Bacteria; phylum Actinomycetota; class Actinomycetes; order Actinomycetales; family Microbacteriaceae; genus Curtobacterium. The sequence continues at coordinate 5,235 of NZ_JBPUGH010000144.1, forward strand.
GGTCGCTGACCGGACTGCCAGACCCGCCGAGCGGCAGACCCGCCCTGCCGAGCGGGCAGATCCGCCCGCCGAGCGGCAGACCCGCCCGCCGAACGGCAGACCTGCCCTGCTCAGCTGCCGGCTGCCGCGGCCCGGAGCGCCGCGATGTCGAGCTTCTGCATCTGCATCATCGCCTGGTACACACGTTGGTTCGCGGCGGGGTCGCCCGAGCCGGTCATGAGCTCGCCCATCATCGACGGGGTGACCTGCCACGCCACACCCCAGCGGTCGAACAGCCAGCCGCACATCGACGGCCGTCCACCGTCGGCGAGCAGCGCGTCCCACACCCGGTCGAGCTCCTCCTGCGTGACGACGTCGACCTGGAACGACACGGCGTCGCTGTGCGGGTGGCCGGGGCCGCCGTTCATGGCTCGGAACCCCCGGCCGAGCAGCGTGAACTCGACCACGAGGGCATCGCCGTCCGGTGTCTCGGCGACGCTGTCGATCCGCGAGTCGGGGAAGAGCGAGACGTAGAGCTCGGCTGCCTGCCGTGCCTCGTCGTCGTACCAGAGGAAGGGGGTGATCGCGGTCATGGTCGTCTCCTGTACTCGGCGGCTCGTCCACTCAGTCCGCGACGCCGCGGCTGAGCAGTCCTGCTCGTTCGGGGTGCTCGTCGAACCACTGGCCGACGAACCAGCACATCGGGACGACGCGCTTCTCGGTGGTCTGCTCGACCTCGTCGACCGTGTGCGCGACGAGGGCGGCGGCGTACCCGTGCCCCCGGTGCTTCGGCACGGTGTACGTGTGCGGGAAGGCGATCGCGTCGCCGTTCTCGCGGTAGTCGAGGACGCTGACGAGCTCGCCGTCGACGTACATGGCGTAGCGGCTCTCGTCGGCCTCGTGGCGGAACTCCTCGGTCATGCCGCCATCATGCTCCCGGAACGGCGCACTGCCCGGCACCGGTCCGCACGACGTGGGAATGCGCTCCCCGACCGCGCGTTGCGTCCTGCATGACCACGATCGGCATCATCGGAGCAGGCAACATCGGATCCCAGCTGGCACGCCTCGCCGTGCGGCACGGCCACGAGGTGGTGATCGCCAACTCCCGCGGCCCGGAGACGCTCACCGACCTGGTGGACGAGCTCGGCCCGTCCGCACGCGCCGCCACCCGCGACGAGGCTGCGGCGGCCGGCGACATCGTCGTCGTCACGACCCCGCTCGCCGCGATCGAGACCATCCCCGTCGAGCCCCTCGTCGGGAAGGTCGTCATCGACACGAACAACTACTACCCGCAGCGCGACGGCCACATCGCGGCGCTCGACGACGAGACGACGACCACCGCCGAGCTGCTGCAGGACCACCTGCGCGGGGCGAAGGTCGTGAAGGCCTTCAACCACATCGCCGCGGCCGCCCTCACCGACGAGGCCGAGCCCGCCGGGACGCCCGGCCGCCGCGCACTCGTGGTCGCCGGTGACGACGAGGACGCCAAGCGCACCGTCACCGACCTCATCGACGCGTTCGGGTTCGACGTCGTCGACGCCGGTCCCCTCGCGGAGGGCTGGCGCATCCAGCGCGACACCCCCGGCTACGTCGTGCGCCTCACGGCACCGCAGCTGCGCGAGGCGCTCGCCTCCGCGAAGCGCTACCGCGACATGTAGGTCGTCACCACGTGACGGACGGGCGCGCCCCGCTCAGCGGCGACGCGAAGCGTTGCGCGGGGCGCGCCGACCGAGCCTCCGAGGGAGGACGGTGCAAGCTGGCACCGAGCCTCCGGTCCGTGGATCGCGCGCGTCAGCGAGCGTCGGCCGCGCCGTCGAAGATCATCGTCATCTCGGCGACGTCATCCTCTGACGGCGTCCAGGCTGCGCCGGCCTCCGCGTTCTGCGTGATCTGCTCCGGCTTCGTCGCCCCCGCGATGACGCTCGAGAGCCCGGGCTGTGCGAGGAGCCACGCGAACGTGCCCTGCAGCATCGTCACGCCCCGCGCGTCGCAGAACCGCTGGAACTCGTCGAGCACGTCCCAGGGCGCGTCCGCCAGCAGCTGCGGCTTCGACGTGCTGAGCCGTCCGTCCGCGGGGCCGCCCGCCTTCGTGTACTTGCCCGTGAGCAGGCCGTTGTACAGCGGGAAGTACGGCAGGAACCCGAGGGCGTAGGCCCGGACGGCGGGCAGGACCTCGTCCTCGACGGCACGGGCGAGTGGGCTGTACTCGTTCTGCGCCGACACGAACGGTGTGGTGCCGGCGATCGAGGCGGTGAGCTCGGCCTCGGCGATCTGCCACCCGGCGAAGTTCGAGTGGCCGACGTAGCGGATCTTGCCCTCGCGGACGAGGTCGTCCAGCACCGAGAGCGTCTCCTCGATCGGGGTCACCGGGTCCGGGCGGTGCATCTGGTAGAGGTCGATCCAGTCCGTGCCGAGGCGCCGGAGGGACGACTCCACCGCGAGCCGCACGTACCGCCGGGAGCCGCGCACGCCCCAGTCCGGCCCGTTCGCGCCCTGCATGTCGAGACCGAACTTCGTCGCGAGCACGATCTCGTCGCGTCGGCCGGCGATGGCCTTCCCCAGCATCTCCTCGCTGAGCCCGGGCCGTCCGCCGTAGACGTCGGCGGTGTCGAAGAGGGTGACCCCCGCGTCGAGGGCGGCCCCGACGACGGCGTTCGTGCCCTCCTGCGATTCGGAGGCGGTTCCCGGTCGCCCGAAGTTGTTGCAGCCGAGGCCGACGGTGGACACGACGAGCCCCGAGGGCCCGAGCGGACGGTGTTCGATTCCGGTCATGCCCCGACCGTACCGACGGCGCCCGACCGCGGCCCCGAACTGGGGATGCGCTCGGGCCGGGGCGTCCCGATAGAACTGACGGTGGATCAGACCACCGGAGGGAGCAGCAGTGGCGTCGCATCGCATGCCGGATTCGGACCGGCCCCGGCGGCCGGTCCCCGCCTGGGTCACCGCTCCGCCGGAGGACGCCCTGGAGGCACGCCCCGCCCCCGCCGCGTCGGCCCCCGTCGAGCCTGCGGCCGGGTCCACGGCGACGTCGGCCCCCGTCGAGCACACGGCAGGGTCCACGACGGCATCCGCACGTGCCACGCACACGGCCGGGGCGACCCCGGTGCTCCCGTCGGTACCGCCGGGCAGCGCATCGCCGGCCCCCGCCGCCGAGCCCGGTGCGCTCACGTCCGACCGTCCCGACGACGGGATCGTCGACGCTGCGACGCCCGGTGCCGCCACCCCGTCCGCGAGCTCGCCGCTCGCCGTGGTCGTGCCGGACTTCCCGCCGGACCAGGACCTCCTCCCGCCGGCACCGACCTCGCCCGCGGTGCACACGCTCCCGTTCGACCAGCTCGTGCGGCCGACGCCCGCGCCGGTGTCCCCGGTCGATGCCGGGCCGCTCACCCCGCCCGCGGCCGCGACGCCCGCCGTGCCCCCGACGCCGGCCGCTCCGGTGGTGGGCCAGCCGCGGTTCTCGGTCCCCGGGCTCGAGCACGTCGTCGTGGCGGGCACCGAGCCCGCAC
>NZ_JBPUGH010000145.1:0-8544 GCF_051548005.1 Curtobacterium flaccumfaciens
GCGCGGCACCGACCGCCGCACGACCCCGCAGCCGGAGGGCGCCCGCGACCAGCACGGCCAGCCGCTCGAGGGCACGCCCGAGCGCCCGATCATCCCCGACTGGGACGCGGCGGACGGGACGGCGACCGCCGGGGCCGAGCCGAGCCTCCAGGCCGACGGTGAGCGCCTGCAGAAGGTGATCGCCGCTGCCGGCGTGGCATCCCGCCGCGTCGCGGAGAACCTGATCGTGGAGGGCCGCGTGACGGTGAACGGCGAGGTCGTCGAGGCCCTCGGACGGCGGGTTGACCCGGAGTCCGACGCCATCGCGGTCGACGGGGTGCCGGTGCAGATCGACACCTCCAGGCGGTACGTCGTCCTGAACAAGCCGGTGGGGATCGTCTCGAGCCTGCAGGACGAGCGCGGCCGCCGTGACCTGTCCGAGTTCGTCGACCGGTACGAGGAGCGCCTCTTCAACGTCGGCCGGCTCGACGCCGAGACCTCGGGGCTGATCGTCCTGACGAACGACGGCGACCTCGCGCACGTGCTCGCGCACCCGTCGTTCGGCGTGACGAAGACGTACATCGCGAAGGTGCACGGGAACGTCAACCCGGCGACCGTGCAGCGGCTGCTCGACGGCGTGGAGCTCGAGGACGGGCCGATCGCTGCGGACAAGGTCCGGCTGCTCGAGTCCAGCCGCGGCGAGTCGCTCGTCGAGATCACCCTCCACTCGGGCCGCAACCGGATCGTCCGTCGCATGCTCGACGAGGTCGGACACCCGGTGCTCGAACTCGTCCGACGGTCGTTCGGACCGCTGCACCTCGGGAGCCTGCCGATCGGCAAGACCCGCGAGCTGTCCACGGTCGAGCTCGGCAAGCTGCTCGCCATCGCGCGGGCCGCATCCGGTTCTCCACAGGGCGACCCGGACGAGGAGTCCACGGACTGAGGCGTCGGTAGGCTTGCGGGGTGACCGACGCCCACGCCCCGCTCGCCGAACCGGACATCGACCGGCGGCTCCGCGGACCCGTGCGCGTCGTCGGAGCGGGGCTCCTCGGCGCCTCGATCGGGCTGGCGCTCCGTGAGAAGGGTGTCGACGTCGTCCTCGACGACGTGTCGCCCGCGGCGCTGGCCCTCGCCGTCGACTACGGAGCCGGTCGTCGCCCCGCCGACGGCGACGCCCCCGAGCTCGTCGTCGTCGCGGTCCCACCGGACGTCGTCGCCACCGTCGTCGAACGGGAACTCGCGGCGTACCCGAGTGCCGTGGTGACCGACGTCGCCAGCGTGAAGTCCGGACCGCTCGCGGCACTCCGAGCAGCGGGCGCGGACGTCTCCCGCTACATCGGCTCGCACCCGATGGCGGGTCGCGAACGCAGCGGTCCCACAGCGGCCCGCGCCGACCTGTTCGTCGGGCAGCCGTGGGTGATCGCCGGGCACGACGACATCACGTACCAGCAGGCCGCGGTGGTCGAGGACATCGCGCTCGACCTCGGGGCGACCGTCGTGCCGATGGACCCGGAGTCGCACGACCTCGCCGTGGCGTACGTCTCGCACACGCCGCAGCTCGTGTCGACGCTGATGGCCGCCCGCCTCCGCGACGCCCCGGACGGCTCGCTCGGCCTCGCCGGCGGCGGTGTCCGCGACGTCACGCGGATCGCCGCGAGCGACCCCGGGCTGTGGGTGCAGATCATCGGCGCGAACGCCGAACGGATCCGGCCCGTGCTCGCCGACCTCCGCGACGACCTCGACCGGGTGCTCGACGCACTCGACGACCCGCACGGCTCAGGGTCGCCCCGCGCCCTGGCCGAGGCGATCGCGGCCGGCAACCGCGGGGTCGAGCGACTGCCGGGCAAGCACGGCACCACCAAGCGCTTCGCCCAGGTGGTCGTCCTCGTCGACGACACACCGGGGCAGATCGCCGCGCTCCTCACGTTCATCGGGGAGATCGGCATCAACCTCGAGGACATGCGCCTCGAGCACTCACCGGGCGCGCAGATCGGCATCGTCGAGGTGTCGGTCGTGCCCGAGCAGGAACAGCGACTCGTCGAGGAACTCGAGGGTCGCGGATGGAGGATCGCAGCAGCATGGGCCTGAACGACGACACGAACCGAGCGGTGCAGGACTCCGGCGTGACCGGCGGCCCCGACGGACCCGACTCCGGACTCCCCACGCCCGGCGACCAGCCCGGTCCGCTGGGCGGCGGCGACATCGCGGGCGGCCTCGACGGCCAGGGCGGGGGCGAGCCGGGCTCCACGAGCGCGCCGGTCCCGTCCGGCCTGCCCGACGGTGCCTTCGTCGCGAAGTTCGTCGTGGCGGTGGACGGTCCCGCGGGCAGCGGCAAGTCGAGTGTGTCGCGGGCGGCGGCGCGTGCACTGGGCTTCGGCTACCAGGACACCGGCGCGGCCTACCGTGCACTGGCGTGGCACGCCCTGCAGCAGCACGTGGACCTCGACGACGCCGCGGCCGTGCTCGCCAGCTGGGACACGTTCGACTACGACATCGGCACCGACCCCGACGACTACTTCGTCCGGGTGAACGGCACCGACGTCACGGACGCGATCCGGACGCCCGAGGTCACCGCCGCGGTCGCGCACATCGCGAAGCTCCCCGAGGTCCGGCAGCGGCTCGTGCAGCTCTTCCGGCAGGTCATGCGCCGCACGGACGCGCAGGGGATCATCACCGAGGGACGCGACATCACCACGGTCGTCGCGCCCGACGCCGAGGTCCGGATCCTGCTCACGGCGGACGAGTCGGTTAGGATGGCCAGGCGCTCGGCCGAGGTCACGACCCAGTCGGCCGCCGAGACCTCCGCAGCACTCGCCCGTCGAGACGCCGCGGACGCGAAGGTCGTCGACTTCATGAACGCCGCGGACGGCGTCACGACGCTCGACTCCACCGACCTCGACTTCGACCAGACCGTGCAGGCGGTCGTCGAGCTGGCCCGAAGCACGGCCACGAACTGATCACCCGCGGCCACCGGGCCGCACGCGAGGAACCCACACCATGGCCCAGCTGGACAACGACAACCCGGCGAACGACGAGTTCCCCGAGTACGACGGCGCCCTCGGCGAGCGGCTCGCCGAACTCGACGAGACCGAGGCGGAGCAGCGCACGACCGCGCTCCGCGCCGGGCTCGACGACTACGAGCTCGACGACGAGGACGTCGCACTCCTCGACGCCGCCGAGATCGGCGAGGACGGCACCTACCTCCTGCCGGCGCTGCCGGTGCTCGCGATCGTCGGGCGCCCGAACGTCGGCAAGTCGGCGCTCGTCAACCGCATCCTCGGTCGCCGTGAAGCAGTCGTGCAGGACGTCCCCGGCGTCACCCGCGACCGCGTGAGCTACAAGGCCGAGTGGAACGACAAGCGGTTCACGCTCGTCGACACCGGCGGGTGGGAACCCGACGCGAAGGGCATCAACGCCTCCGTGGCCGCGCAGGCCGAGGTCGCGATCGACCTCGCCGACGCCGTGCTCTTCGTCGTCGACGTCACGGTCGGCATCACCGCCACCGACGAGCACGTCGTCAAGATGCTCCGCGGCACCGACCGTCCGGTCATCGTCGTCGCGAACAAGTCCGACGACGACCGCCGCGACCTCGACGCCTACGAGCTCTGGAACCTCGGCCTCGGCGAGCCGCACCCCGTCTCCGCGCTGCACGGTCGGGGCGTCGCGGACCTGCTCGACCTCATCGTGAAGACGTTGCCCGACACCTCTGCGGTCGCCAAGCAGGAGGTCGGCGGTCCCCGTCGCGTCGCGATCCTCGGTCGCCCGAACGTCGGCAAGAGCTCGCTGCTCAACAAGGCCGCCGGCGAGGAGCGCGTCGTCGTCAACGAGCTCTCCGGCACCACCCGTGACCCGGTGGACGAGCAGGTCGAGCTCGGCGGTCGAGTCTGGCGCTTCGTCGACACCGCTGGCATCCGCAAGCGCGTGCACCTGCAGCAGGGCGCCGACTTCTACGCCTCGCTCCGCACCACCGCGGCGCTCGAGAAGGCCGAGGTCGCCGTGGTCGTCCTCGACGTCACCGAGCCGATCTCCGTGCAGGACCTCCGCATCATCGACCTCGTGCTCGAGTCCGGCCGCGCGCTGGTCCTCGCGTACAACAAGTGGGACCTGCTCGACGACGACCGCCGTCGCTACCTCGAGCGCGAGATCGAGCAGGACCTCGCGCACGTGGCCTGGGCGCCGCGCGTGAACATGTCCGCCCGGACCGGTCGCCACCTCGAGAAGCTTGTGCCGGCGCTCGAGACCGCGCTCGAGTCGTGGGACACTCGCATCCCGACGGGCAAGGTCAACGCCTTCATCGCCGAGCTCGTGCAGGAGCACCCGCACCCCGTCCGCGGTGGCAAGCAGCCCCGCATCCTGTTCGGCACCCAGGCGTCGAGCCAGCCGCCGACGTTCGTGCTCTTCACGACCGGCTTCCTCGACCCGCAGTACCGCCGGTTCATCACCCGTCGTCTCCGCGAGGTCTGGGGCTTCGCGGGCACGCCGATCAACGTCAACATGCGGGTGCGCGAGCGCCGCAAGCGGTAGCCGAGGCCGCTCGTGTCCGACGATGCCCGCCGACGCGTCACCCCGAAGCGGGTGCTCGCGACGGCGGGCGTCGCCGTTCTGGTGGTCGGTGGGGTGTGCTGGGCCGTGGTGTCGTCGCGTCCGCCCGCGCCGGACACCGCCGGGGCGACACCGGCGGCGGCACGGACCCCGGCCGGCGCCGGCGTCGATCCGACCGCGCCGTGGGCGGAGCGCGTCCCGCCCGTCGCAGGCGACCTCGTCCCCATCGACCGGTACGCCGCCGGGCACGTCACGATCACACGCCACGGTGCCGGAGGACTCCGGATCAGGATCGACCACTTCGACGTGGCGTGGCCGAGCGTCGAGGGGCCGGTGGAGGTCGGCTCAGTGCGCGTCCTGCTCTCGGCCGGACCGGTCGTCGGAGAACGCCGGGGCTACTGGGCGCAGCGCGGTGAGCCGGTCGACGTCGGTACGGTGGAGGTCGAGCCAACAGTCGTCATCGACGTCCCGGCGTCGACACGCCTCCCGGCCGACGTGCGATCCGTGGTCCTCGAGCGTGCCTCCGACGATCCCGAGACGGACGGGCGGGTCATGGGCGGGGCCGCACTCTTCCTCGCGGAGTGACCTGGCCGTCGTCGAGTCGGGGTGACCTGCCCGTCGTCGAGTCGGGGTGACCTGCCCGTCGTCGAGGCAGGTGGGGCACCCGTCGACCGATCGACGCACCAGGACGCCGGATGCGGCAGCATGGGGAGCGTGACCGTCCCGGTACAGCGCCACCGGCGCCGTCGACCACGTCGCCCTCGACGCCGCGTCCGATGACGCGCCGCTGGCTCCTGGTCGGGGGAGCGGCGGTCGCGGCCGTCGGGCTGATCGCGCTCGGCCTCGGGGTCCCGCGCGACGACAGCGCGGCACCGGACGGCTCGAACCCGGGGACCAGCACCCCGGCCGGTGCGGCCATCGCGTCGCCGGCGCCGGGATGGCTCCGTCCGACGAACGGCCTCGGCGGCGGGACGGACGGCGAGGGTGGCCAGCCGGAGCAGCAGACAGGAGACCACGCGCTCGGCTCTGCAACGTGGTGGCGTCGTGTGCCGCCTGTCGCAGGGGCGCTCCGAACAGTCGACGGTCGACGGATCGGCCACGCCGCGGTGCTCGCCTCGGACGGAGGCACGCTGACCGTGACCGTCGTCGGCGCCGCGCAGCTCCCTCGGACCGCGACCAGGGCCGTGCTCACGGGGGACGACCGTGCCGTCGTCGAGTTGGGCAGCGTCACACCGGGCGTGCGGGGTGTGGGGTTCGTCCTCACGGCGGCGGACGCCGACCAGCTGCCCGACCCGGTCACCACGCTCGAACTCCAGGACGCGGAGGGCCGCACGGTCGCGACGGCCACGCTGCTCCCGGTCTGATCCGGGGGATCCGGCGCCCGGCGCGATCCGTGGCGGGCGTGCGCCGTGCCTCCAGGCTGGCTCCGCCGCACCGGACGGGAGGCGCGGTGCACGACCGCCCCGTCGGATGCGGCACCATGGTCTGGTGACCCTCCGCAGCAACGGCCTCGGTGCCACCGCCGACCGGCTGTGGTGTCGGCTCCGGCTCGACCGCCTCGCGGGCGGCCGGCAGGCGGGGTACGTCATCCGCGAGGACATGCTCGAGCACCCCGACACCGTCCGGTCGTTCCGTTGGATCCGGTGGCTGCTCGTCGCGGAGACGATCGTGGGCCTCACCGCGATCGTCGTCGCCGTGCTCCTGACGCGCGCGGGGGAGACCGTGCCGTGGGCGGTGTGGTTCCGGGCGACCGTCGTGCTGCTCATCACCCTGACGCTCTACGTGTTCGCGTGGCGGGCGCAGCTCGGCTACTACTGGGCGTACCAGCGGCTGCGGTTGTTCAGTCGGATCTTCCCGATCGTCACGCTCGTCGTCGCGGCGATCCCCGGGCTCTACCCGTTCTGGATGGTCATCGAGCAGATCGTGTTCTCGCTCCTGATGATCGGGATCGGGGACGTCCTCACCTCGGACCACATGCGGTCGACGTTCCCGAAGCCCGCGCGGCGGTAGGGCGTGCGCCCGGGCCGCCGTCCTCGAACGACGCGGTCGTCGTCGTACGACGTCGGTGCGGTCGCTCGTTGCAGGCGCGGGTGGTCGGCGTGGACACGCAGCGACGCGGTCGTTGTCGTTCGACGTCGGTGCGGTCGTTCCGCAACGACCCGGTCCGGACCCCGACGACGGGCCGCGCGGGCCCGTGCGGGCGCCTGGCGGTCAGTCCGTGGGACCGCCGGCCGCCCGCTCCTCGGTCCGGGAGGCCACCCGCGAGGCTGCGAGCGACGCCAACACGGCCAACCCCTGCGCGGACGCCGAGCCCGGCTCCGCATGGTGCACCACGAGGAGCTGCCCGTCCGTGCCCCCGATGCCGAGCTTCTCGCGCCGCAGCTCCAGGTCGCCGACCTCGGGGTGCCACATCCGCACGGCAGCACCACCGAGCGGCCGGACGTCGTGCCGTGCCCACAGGCGCCGGAAGTCCTCGCTGCCGAGGGACAGCTCGCCGACGAGCGCCGTGATCGCAGGGTCCTGCACGTCGGTGCCGATGGACGCCCGGAAGGCCGCGACCATCCCGGCCATCTGCTCCTGCCAGTCGGGGTACCTCGCGGTCTCCGCGTCGTCGAGGAACATCGTCCGCAGCCGGTTCTCGCCCGCCCGCAGGCCCGGGGCGAGCTCGGTGGCGAGGGCGTTCGCCGCCAGGACGTCGAAGCCCCGGTCCTCGACGAAGGCCGGCAGCCCGATGACGTCGAGCAGCTGGAGCGTCCCGGTCGGGACCCGCTCGGCGCGACGGCTGCGTCGTCGGGGCGCGGGGGAGGCGCCCGCCAGACCGTGCAGGTAGTCGCGGGCGACCTGGTCGAGTCCGAACACCCGCGCCACCGCGTCGAGCACCTGCACGGACGGGTTCCGGTCACGTCCCTGCTCGAGCCGCAGGTAGTAGTCGGCACTGATGCCCGCGAGCGTCGCGACCTCCTCACGGCGGAGCCCCGGCGTCCGCCGCACCCCGGTCACCCGGATCCCGGCGTCCTCGGGGCGCACGAGCGCGCGCCGTGCCCGGAGGTACTCGCCGAGGGTGTTGTCGTCCACGTGCCCGATGCTACGGACCGGCCCGCTGCCGATCCTGGTCCCCGTGGTCCCAGGGCCGCCGGGGGCCTGCCGTCGGGGCCGTCGGGCGCGCATCGTGGTGTGCATGACGAACACGACCCTCCCCGGCGGCTCCTACCGCCTCGCCGACGACCTCGAACTCACCCGCTTCGGGTACGGCGCCATGCAGCTCGCCGGACCCGGGGTCTTCGGCCCGCCCGCCGACCGCGACGAGGCCGTCCGGGTGCTCCGCACGGTCGTCGAGCTCGGGATCACCCACATCGACACGTCCGACTTCTACGGCCCGCACGTCACGAACGAGGTCATCCGCGAGGCCCTGCACCCCTACCCTGAGGACCTGCACCTCGTCACGAAGGTGGGCGCCCGCCGCGACGCCGAGGGTGGTTGGCCCCATGCCCGCGAGCCCCACGAGCTCGTCGAGCAGGTGCACGACAACCTCCGGAACCTCGGGCTCGAGCAGCTCGACGTGGTGAACCTCCGGATGGGCGGGTTCGACGCTCCCGAGCCGGGCAGCATCGCGCCGCAGTTCGAGGCGCTCGCCGAACTGCAGCAGCAGGGACTCATCCGGCACCTCGGACTCTCGACGGTGAACGCCGAGCAGCTCGCCGAGGCGCAGACGATCGCCCCCGTGGTCTGCGTGCAGAACATGTACAACGTCGCCCGCCGCGAGGACGACGCCCTCGTCGACGCGACCGCCGCGCGGGGCATCGCCTACGTGCCGTACTTCCCGCTCGGCGGGTTCTCGCCGATCCAGTCCGGCGCACTCGACGCCGTCGCCGAACGGCTCGGCGTCTCCCGGCTCACCGTGGCGCTGTCGTGGCTGCTCCAGCGTTCGCCGAACATGCTCCTCATCCCCGGGACGTCGTCGGTCGCGCACCTGCGGGACAACGTCGCCTCCGCCGGGTTCGACCTGCCGGCGGACGCCGTGGC
>NZ_JBPUGH010000146.1:0-8518 GCF_051548005.1 Curtobacterium flaccumfaciens
GCGCCTCCCGTCGGATGTGTCGTCGCGTCAGCCCTTGAGGCCGGACCCCGTCACGCCCTCCACGATCTGCCGCTGGAAGATCAGGTAGAGGATGATCAGCGGCAGCGCCGCGAGGATCGCGCCCGCCTGGATGTCGGCGTAGCGCTGACCGAAGCTGCCCTGGACCGTGGCGAGCCCGACCGGGATCGTCATGAGGTCCGGGTTGGACAGCACGAACAGCGGCAGCAGCAGGTTGTTCCAGACCCCGACGAACGTCAGGATCGCGACCGCGGCGATGACCGGCCGCGACAGCGGCAGGATCACCGACCAGTAGATCTTCCACATGCCCGCACCGTCGATGCGTGCCGCCTCCTCGAGCTCCCGGGGGATGCCGTCGAAGAACTGCTTGAAGATGAACACCGCGATCACGGCGGGCACCTGCGGGAAGATCACCGACCAGTAGGTGTTGAGCAGCCCGACCGAGTTGAGCTCCTGGAAGATCGGGATGATCAGCACCTGGGTCGGGATCATGATGCCCAGGATGATGAGCAGGAACGCGACGTTGCGGCCGCGGAACACCAGCCGGGACAGCGCGAACGCGGCCATCGAGGCGAACAGCACCGTGAGTGCGGTCGTCACGAGGCTCGTGATGCCGGACGCGAGGTACCAGTTCCAGATGTCGCCGGCCTGGAACAGCGCGGCGTAGGAGTGCAGCGTCGGGTTCCAGTTCGACAGGATCGCGTTCGCCCCGAGTGCGGCGACGCCGTTGTCGGACAGCGACGTCTTGAGGGCGAACAGGCTCGGGATGAGCCAGATGATCGCGAACACCGTGAGGATGATCGCGGCCGTGATGTTGAAGCCCTTGCCGGAGACGCCGATCTTCGCGGCGTTCGCCGGGGCTGCAGCCGAGACCCCGGAACGGAGCTTCGGCCGGGCGGTGGTGATGCTCTCGGTGGTGGTCACGTCAGGCACCGATCTCTCGCTTGGCAGCAGCGCGCTCGACGAGCTGCCGGATGACCGCGATCGCGACGATCACGATGAACAGGAGCACCGACGCCGCCGATGCCGCACCGAGGCGGTTGTCGGTGAAGCCGACACCCGTGATGAGCTGCAGGGAGACCTGCGTCGAGATGCCCGGGCCGCCGTTCGTCATCAGGTACACCTGGTCGAAGATCTTCAGGCTCGCGATGATCTGCAGCAGGATGACCAGGGTGGTCGTCCGGCCGAGCAGCGGCAGCGTGATCGACTTGATCTGCTGCCAGCTCGACGCGCCGTCCACGGCAGCCGCCTCGTACAGTTCCCGCGGGATCTCCTGGAGTCCCGCCAGGTAGAGCACGAAGTTGAACCCGAGGGTCCACCAGACCGTCGCGATCGCGACGCCGATCATCGCGGTGTTCGGGCTGGCCAGCACCCCGGCGCCCGGCGTGATGCCGAGGGCCTGCTGGACCGACGCGAACAGACCGGTCGCCGGGGTGAAGATGAACACCCAGATCAACGAGATCGTCGCCGACGGCAGGATGAACGGCAGGAAGAACGCCAGGCGGAAGAACCACTGGCCGCGGTTCATCCGGTTCGTGAGCACCGCGAACACGAACGCCAGGACGACCAGCGGCGGGGTCGTGTAGAGCGTGAACTGCAGGGTGTGCCAGAGCGACGACCAGAAGTCGGCGCGCCCGAGCATCTCCGCGTAGTTCGCGAACCCGGCGAAGCTGCCGAGCCCGGTGCGGACGGTGGAGGTGTTGAAGAAGCTCGAGACGATCATCCAGACCGTCGGGCCGAGCAGGAAGGCCAGGTAGAACAGGCCGAAGGGGGCGAGGAACAGCCATCCGCTGCGGCCTTGGCCACGGGTGGTGCTGTTCACACGCGTGCGGAGCCGCCCGGGGACCGTTGCGGCCTCCGTCGGGCGGGTCAGGACTGGTGCTGCGGTCACGTCGTCGTGCCTTTCGCGCGGGCTTACAGCGGGCTGGGGGTGTTGAGGTACGTGCTGAGCTGGCTCTTGATCGCCGAGAGGGCCGCCGCGGGGCTCGAGGCGCCCTGCTGCACGAGCGCGAGCTGCGCCCCGACGGTGTTCTCGAACGTCGATCCGGAGCCGCCGTACCAGGCGGGGTCGTCGAAGACGGCGCTCTCGGCAGCCGACGCGTAGTCGGACTGCGGCTCGAGCTTCTTGTAGGCCGTGCTGTCGAACGTGGGCATGTAGGCCGGAACGTGCCCACCCTCGGCCCAGGTCATGCTCTGCTCCAGCATCTGCTTGATGAACAGCATGTGCGCCTTGCGCTGCTCCGGCGAGCGGTCCTTCCGCGGCAGGATGAACGTGTGCGAGTCGGCCTGGGTGGCCGGCTTGTCGAAGAGCTGGGGGATCGGCGCCATGCCGAACTTCAGGCCCTTGATCGACTGTGCCGTGCTGATCTCCCACTCGCCCTGCATGAAGAACCCGGCCTTGCCGGTGAACATCAGGGTCTCGGCGGTTGCGTAGTCGAGGCCCTTGTTCAGCCAGCCGTTCTTCACCCACTTCTCGGTCATCGTGGTGACCTTGGTGTAGTTGTCCTCGTTCACCGTGAGCTTCGAGCCGCCGTCGCTGATGAACGGCGTCGACCCGTTGATCTGGTTGTACATCGTCCAGAAGAAGCGCCACGGGGTCGCGATCTCGCTGACGTTCGCGACGTTGAGCGCGACGCCACCGGTGACCTTCGACACCGCGGCGAGGGCGGCCTCGAAGTTCTCCAGGCCGGACAGGTCCTTGAGCTTGCCGTCACTGTCGATCAGGCCGGCCTTCTGGCACACGTCAACGTTGTAAAAAAGGACGAACGGGTGGGTGTCGAGCGGGATGCAGATGTTCTTCCCGTCGGTCTTCTGCGCCGTCCAGGCCTTCTGGTTGAAGTCGCTGGCGCTCAGGCCGACGCTCGCGAGGTCGTCCGAGGTGATCGGGTCGAGGAGGTCGCCGTCCCACAGCGGCTTCGCGCGGGTGAGGTGGGCGATCGCGACGTCCGGCGGCTTGTTCCCGACGGTGGCCAGTGTGACCTTCGAGTAGTACGGGTTGCCCCAGGCGAACGTCGTCGCCTGGATCGAGGACGGTCCGCCGTGCTGCTTGGCGTACCCGGCCTCCATCTGCTGCATGCGGGCGCCGTCGCCGCCGCCGAACAGGTTCCAGAAGACCAGGGTCTCCGGGTTGAGCGGGGCACCGGCGATGCCGGCGGCGAGCGGACTCGAGCAGGCGGCGAGCGGCAGCACGGTGGCCGCCGCGGCTCCTGCGGCGAGCAGGCTCCGCCGGGTGAAGGACCCTCCGCGCGGCTGCACGGGCGGGGTTGGTCGGATCGGCATGGCATCACTCCATCGGGACGGGCCGAGCGGAACAGGGTCGGTGTTCCGTACTGGTGCGGCGTCGCAGCCCCGGGGGTGAGGCTCCTTCGCTACTCCGGTCGGGGCGACGTGCCGTGGGGGCATCATCGCTCCGTGAGCGCTCACATTAGCGCCGGACACGCCGGAGCACCACCCCTTTCGCCCGTGCCGCCGACCGGCTAGCGTTGTCGACGGGTGAGCGCTCACTTTCGTGTCACCCCGACGCACGCAGATCGAAGGAGATCCATGCCCCGCACACACCTCGTCCTCGACGCCGCGTTCACCGTGGGGCCGGTGCGCCGTCGCCTCTTCGGCGGCTTCGTCGAGCACCTCGGACGACACGTCTACGACGGCATCCACGAGCCCGCGCACGAGACCGCCGACGAGCACGGCTTCCGCAAGGACGTCATCGAGCTCGTCAAGGAGCTGAACGTCTCCGCCATCCGCTACCCGGGCGGCAACTTCGTCTCCGGCTACAAGTGGGAGGACGGCGTCGGCCCGGTCGACCAGCGTCCCCGCCGGCTCGACCTCGCGTGGCACTCCACCGAGACGAACGAGGTCGGGCTGCACGAGTTCCAGCACTGGCTCGACCAGGTCGACTCCGAGCTCATGCTCGCGGTGAACCTCGGGACCCGCGGCACGCAGGAGGCCATCGAGCTGCTCGAGTACGCCAACATCGACGCCGGCACCGCGCTCAGCGAGTACCGCCGCTCGAACGGTCGCCAGGAGCCGTTCGCCATCAAGATGTGGTGCCTCGGCAACGAGATGGACGGCCCGTGGCAGCTCGGCCACAAGAACGCCGAGGACTACGGCAAGCTCGCCGCGATGACCGCCAAGGCCATGCGCCAGATCCAGCCCGACCTCGAGCTCGTCGCCTGCGGGTCCTCCGGAGCGTCGATGCCGACGTTCGGCGAGTGGGAGCGCACCGTCCTCGAGCACGCCTACGACGACGTCGACTACATCTCGGCCCACGCCTACTACGAGGAAGAGGGCGACCTGTCGTCGTTCCTCGCGTCCGGCGTGAACATGGACCACTTCATCGACACCGTGACGACCGCTGCGGACCACGTCAAGGCGCACAAGAAGTCGGACAAGCGCATCGACATCTCGTTCGACGAGTGGAACGTGTGGTCGCTCAGCAAGTGGAACGAGCAGCAGAAGACCTTCGAGCTGCAGGACTGGCCCGTCGCGCCGCGCCTGCTCGAGGACATCTACACCGTCGCCGACGCGGTGGTCGTGGGTGGTCTGCTCATCTCGCTGCTCCGTCACGCCGACCGCGTGGCCTCGGCCTCGCTCGCGCAGCTGGTGAACGTGATCGGCCCGATCATGACCGAGCCGGGCGGACCCGCGTGGCGCCAGACGACGTTCTTCCCCTTCTCGCTGACCTCGAAGCTCGCGAACGGCACGTCGCTCCAGGTCAAGGCCTCGGGCGACACGGTCGACGGTGGCAAGTACGGCGAGGTCCCCGTCGTGGACTCCGCCGCGACGGTGGAGGACGGCACGGCCGCGGTGTTCCTCGTGAACCGGCACCAGACCGAGTCGACCACCGTCACGATCGACCTCGCCGGCATCGGAGCCGACGGCGAGGTCCGCGCCGAGGGCATCTGGGAGGACGACGTCCACCTCGTCAACGACCTGTCGAACACCGAGCGCGTCGGCCTCCGCACCAACGAGACCGTCCGCCGCGAGGGCGACACGATCACGATCGAACTGCCGCCGGTCTCCTGGACGGCCGTCTCGATCGGCTGATGACGCCTCGGCGCGCGCCGCGGCGAGCGTCGAGTGAGCACAGCGGGTGCCGGGTCGCGACAGCGGCTCGGCACCCGTTGCCGTGCACGGGTGGTCCAGCGGCGTGCAGCGCTGTGCGCTGTGCGCTGTGCGCTGTCGGCCTGGAGGCACGGCTCGGCCCCGGCGGGTCCGCCGCGGTCACCGGACCACGCGGAGCGACGAGGGCGCCCGACACGTGTCGGCGGGATACGGTTGGAGGCGTCGTCCGTCACCGGGACGACCGCGCCGTCGACAGGAGTGGGATGACGCAGGCACCACCTCGGCGGACCGTCCGGTCCACCGACACCGGACCGATCGTGCTGTCCGGACTCCGTGCTGCGTGGGAACCCCTCGCGAAGCAGGCCCTGGTCGCGGCACTGATCGTCGGTGCCGCCGCCGCCAGCTCCCTGTTCCCCGCATGGCTGACCGTGTCGGACGCACGGGCGATGTGGACCGGTGCCGGCCTCGCCGTCGTGCTGCTCGGGTTCGCGGCGCTCATGGCACGGTCGAACCGACTCGCACGCGTGGAGATCGCCGTCCCGCTGCTCGACTTCGTCGCCATCGGCCTGCTCCGCTTCGGCACGGGCGAGACACGGTCCGTCTTCCTCGCGATCCTCGTGCTGCCCGTCGTGTGGATCGCGGCCGGACACGGGAGGTGGCGGGTCCTCGTCCCCGTGCTCGGCGTGTTCGTGACGATCCTGCTGCCGCTCGCCCTCGCGCCCGGACGCGCGTTCCCGGGCAGCGAGGTCGTCCGGCTCGTCATCGCCGCGGTCGTCTACAGCGCCGCTGCCGCCGTGGTCAACGAGCTCTCCCGACGGTCCCTCCTGCAGCTCACCGTCGCCCAGCGGTCGCGCCGGGTCGCCGAGGCCGAGGTCACCCAGGCCGCGATCGTGCAGCGCTCCCTGCAGCCCGTCGACGGCAGCGGGCTCCCGTCGGCCGTCCGGGTCGCCGGCGTGTGCGTCCCGGCGCGCACGGTCGGGGGAGACTTCTACGACTGGTACCCGACGCCGGACGGCGGCACGGGCTTCACCCTCGGCGACGTCATGGGCAAGGGCGTCGGCGCCGGCATGATCGCCGCGGCGGTGCGGGCCGTCATCCGGAGCAGTCTCGAGGAGCCGGACCCCGCGCTCGCCTTCCGGTGGACCTCCGCCGGGCTCAGCACGGGGTCGGTCGACATGGTGAGCGCGCAGTTCACGACGTGCTTCCACGGGCGGATCAGCCTCGACGGGACCCTCCGCTGGGTGGACGCCGGCCACGGGTTGACCCTGATCCGTCGGGCGTCCGGCGGCAGCGAGTTCCTCCGCTCCGGGCACCTGCCGCTCGGGGTCGGATCGGGCTGGACCAGCGTCGAGACGGACCTCCAGCCCGGGGACAGCGTCGTGAGCGTCAGCGACGGCGTCCTCGACCTCTTCGGCGGCGACCTCGCCTCGCTCGACCGCTGGCAGGCCTTCGTCGACGCCCGCGACGACATCGACGCGATCGTGGCCGACGTCACCGCGCTCGCCGAGCGCGGCGACCGCGCCGACGACGTGACGGTCGTCGCCGTGACGTGGGGCGGCTCCCTCCCGGCGTGACCGCGGGAGCCGAGCATCCTGGCGGAGCCGGGCCGTGCCTCCCGGCCGCGACCGGTGGGTACTAGGATCGGGCTGACGGAGGGGGAACCATGCCGGGACCGGCCGACTGGGAGACCGAGGGAGCGACCGCGCGCGCCGCGGTGCCGAGCGACGCGCTGCGGCAGCCGATCGCGGTCCGGGCCGCGACGTGGATCGGTGTGCTGCTGCTCGCCACGGCGCTCGTCGTGTACGCGTGCGCGGCGCAGGTCACGGCGGGCGAGGACGAGACCGAGGTGCAGGCACTGGGACGCTTCGTGGTCCTGGTCGTCGTGGCGACCGGAGTGGGTGTGCTCGGCGGGACCGCGCTGCTGCTCCGACTCGTCGCCGGGGCGTTCCTCCGGCGCTGACGCGTCGTCTGCGCTCGGTCAGGCAGGAGTCGCGGCGGAGGAGCCGATGACCGACAGGAGTCGGAGCCGATCGGCGCTCTCGCTGCCGGGCTCGGCCGTGTACACGAGCAGGTGCTGGGCGCGGTCGGTGTCCTGCAGGACCTGGCACTGCAGGGTGAGCGGACCGACCTCCGGGTGCACGTAGTGCTTCTCCTCGGCCGGACGGATGCCGACCTCGTGCCGCGCCCACAGCTCTCGGAACTCGTCGCTCCGCGCGAGCAGTTCCTCGGCGAGGACCGCCGCCCGTGAACCGGGCCCGCGACGCGCGAGCACGTACCGGAGGCCGGAGGCGTACATGCGGGACAGGAAGTCGTGTTCCTCCTCCGGGTGCAGCGCCCGAGCAGCCGGATCGGTGAACCAGCGGTACCCGATGCTCCGCGCGAGGCCCGTGCGGAGCGACGCGTCCCCGACCAGCGCGGCGGCGAGCGGCGTCTGCCGGAGGGTCTCGCCGAGCTCCGTGACGATCTCGGCCGGTGTGTCCACGAGCCGGTCGAGGATGCGCATGATGCCCGGCGCCACGTGGTCCGACCCCGCTCCCCGTGTGGGCGGCTCGTGCCCGGCCAGGCGGAAGAGATGGTCACGCTCGTCGAGGGAGAGCCGGAGCCCCTGGGCGATCGACGCGAGCATCTGGTCCGAGGGCTGCGGCCCGCGCTCCCGTTCGAGCCGGGCGTAGTAGTCGACCGACATGTTGCTGAGGAGAGCCGCCTCCTCGCGCCGGAGCCCGCTCGTGCGACGTCGAACACCTCGTGGCAGCCCGACGTCCTCGGGCTGCAGTGCGGCGCGACGACTCCGCAGGAAGTCGGCGAGTCCGGTCCGGTCGATCATGCGGCGATCCTCTCGCACCCTGGCCGTCCCAGCCACGGATCGTCAGGCCGTGGTTGCGGAACGGGCGCCCGGCCAGGCTGAGGGCACCGACCACGGAGGACACACCATGCCACGGACCATCGACGCACCCACCATCCCCGACCTCACCGGCCGCCGAGCCCTCGTCACGGGGGCGAGCGACGGCATCGGCGTGCGGATCGCCGCGCACCTCGCGGCGGCGGGCGCCGAGGTCGTCATGCCCGCGCGGAACGCTCCGAAGCTCGCTGCTGTGCAGGACCGCATCCGCACCGAGCACCCGGGAGCCCGGCTCGAGGCCGAGTCGCTCGACCTCTCGTCCCTGGCGTCGGTGTCGGCGCTCGGGGAACGGCTCGTGCGGGACGGACGACCGATCGACATCCTCGTCGCCAACGCCGGCGTGATGACCCCGCCCTCGCGCCAGACCACTGCCGACGGGTTCGAGCTGCAGTTCGGCACGAACCACCTCGGGCACGTCGCACTCGTCGCGGCGCTGTTCCCGCTGTTGCGCGCTGACGGGGCGGGGGTCCGCGGGGCGGGCGCCGGCGCGGCGGGCGCTCGCGCTGCGGGCGCTCGCGTCGTGGTGCAGTCGAGCGT
>NZ_JBPUGH010000147.1:0-8486 GCF_051548005.1 Curtobacterium flaccumfaciens
GCAGTCGGCTGCGGTGACGTCGAAGTCGAACGTGTGCTGATCGCTCGCGAAGCGGTACTGGTACTGCAGCGTGACCCCGTCGTCGATGATCGCTCGGAAGCCGTCGTTGGTGCACGCGGTGTTCGTGATCGTCCGACGGGCGGTGGTCTCGCTCATCGACGCGGAGTCGACCGACGCCGCGATCGTGTACTGGTAGAAGATCGTCGTGCCGCGTGCCTCGATGTCGGTCAGCTCCGTGATCGAGTCGACCCGGGCGGGCAGGGGGTACTCGCGGAGCATCGAGTCGACCTCGCGCTGGACCTCGGCCGCGGCCGCGGTCGCACCGGAGCCGGAGCCGGAGCCGGAGTCCGCGCCCGCGTCGGCCGGAGCGGACGGCTGCGTCGGTACCGCCGAGGCGTCCTCGCTCGGGTCCGCGGTGCTCGTCGGGGTCAGCTGCCCCTCGGCCGCGGTCCGGTCGCTCGTCGCGAACGCGAAGCGGAGTCCCACCGCGACGAGCGCGACGACGAGGACTGCGACGGCCGAGACCCAGACCGCCGTGGCACGGGATCGTCTCGTCGGCGGGGCCGACGCACCCGGCACGGGACCGCGCGGAAGGTACGCGCCGCTCGGGGGCCCTCCCTGCCACGGCTGCGGCGTCGGCTGCTGCGGCTGTCCGCCCTGCCACGGCTGCTGCGGCTGTCCGCCCTGCCACGGTTGCTGCGGCTGTCCGCCCTGCCACGGCTGCGGACCGCCGGGCTGCGCCGGATCAGTACGTGGCTGGCCCCAACCGGCCTGCTGCGTGTCGTCGGACGGCCGCTCGCGCTGGCTGTCCGGTTCCTGCGGGATGTCCCGCTCGTCCTCGTCGTCCGGTCGGCCCGCACGCCCGTGCGGATCGTGCGGCGGTGTGGTGCTCATGGCGTCCCCCTGTGCCTGGATGCGCGGCCACCCCGACCGCGCACCCAGGACAGTACCAAGACGGTCCCGACGGGGAACGCGTGTCAGGGCGTGACCATGCCGCCGTTCACGTTCAGCGTCTCGCCGACCACGTAGCTCGATTCCTGCGAGGCGAGGAACACGTACGCGGGAGCCAGCTCGGCCGGCTGCGCGGCGCGACCCATCGGCGACTCGCTCGACCCGAACTCGGGCAGCGTCGACGGGTCGACCCCGCCGCTCGGCTGCAGCACCGTCCACGTCGGTCCGGGCGCCACGACGTTCACCCGGATGCCCCGCTCGACCAGCAGCTGCGACAACCCCTTCGAGAAGTTGTTGATCGCGCCCTTCGACGCCGCGTAGTCGAGCCGGTCCGGCGCCGGCTTGTACGCCTCCATCGAGGCCGTCGTCGTGATCGTCGACCCGGGCTGCAGGTGCGGGAGCGCCGCCTTCACGAGCCGGAACAAGCCGAACACGTTGACGTCGAAGGTCGCCTCGAACTGCTCGTCGGTGATGTCGAGCAGGTCCGGCTGCCAGCGCTGCTTGCCCGCGACGCTGACCAGTGCGTCGAGGCCACCGAGCCCCTCGACCGCCCGCTCGACGAGCTCCTTCGCGTACCCGCGGTCGCGTAGGTCGCCGGGGACGGCGACCGCGGTGCGACCCGCTGCCTCGATCTGCTCGACGACGTGGTCGGCGTCGGACTGCTCCTCGGGGAGGTACGCGATCGCCACGTCGGCGCCCTCGCGGGCGAACGCGATCGCGACGGCTGCGCCGATGCCGGAGTCGCCACCGGTCACGAGGGCCTTCCGGCCCGCGAGCCGGCCGGTACCCCGGTACGTCGCCTCACCCAGGTCGGGTACCGGCGTCATCTCGGACTGGAGGCCCGGCTCGGCCTGCGTCTGCGGCTCCGGTGACACGTCCGGGTAGCGGGTGCGCGGGTCCGCCCAGCCGTACTGGTCGGAGGGCGCTGCCTGGTCGGAGGGCGCTGCCTGGTCTTCCGCGCTCATCGGGTCGGCTCCAGCTCCACCTTGATCCAGCCCGGCTCGCGGCGGTCGAAGGCCTCGTACGCCTCGATCGCAGAGCCGATCGGCTCGTGCTCGGTGATCAGCGCGGTGGGGTCGAACTGTCCCGCTGCGACCATGTCGATCAGCGGGGGCGTCACCGAGTGGTGATCGCAGTTCCCCATCCGGATGGTGAGGTTCTTGTTCATCGCCTCGCCGATCGGGTACTGCTCAGCGGTCGGCCCGTAGACGCCGATGATGCCGATCCGGCCGTACTTCGCGACCGACGCGACCGCCCAGCGCGCGGCCTGCGACGGCCCGTCGCCCGGCTTCCACTGCTGTTCCTCGCCCCGTCCCTTCGCGGAGGCGTCCGGCGCGACCTGGGCGACCTCGTCGTCGAAGTCCGCCGCCTGCTGGTCGTCGACCGCTGCCGGTCCGTGCTTCGGGCGCTCCGCGTCGATCCCGACCGCGTCGATCACGCAGTCCGCACCGATGCCGTTCGTGAGGTCCATGATCGCCTGCACCGGGTCCTCGGTGTTGTAGTTGACGACCTCGCAGTGCTGCTCGAGGGCGGCGGCGAGCCGGGTCTCCTCGCCGTCCACGATGATGACGCGGGCGGCGCCGAGCTTGTAGGCGGACGCAGCGGCGAACTGGCCGACGATGCCCGCGCCGAACACCACGACGACGTCGCCGCG
Source organism: Curtobacterium flaccumfaciens (assembly GCF_051548005.1). GTDB lineage: Bacteria > Actinomycetota > Actinomycetes > Actinomycetales > Microbacteriaceae > Curtobacterium. Next base: position 2,606 of record NZ_JBPUGH010000147.1, read on the forward strand.
GGTCACGCCGGCGAGCTCCGCACCGAACCAGCCGGTCGGGAAGATGTCGGAGAGCAGGATGGCCTGCTCGTCGCTGACGTTCTCGGGCAGCGGATGCATGGTGTTCCGGGCCCAGGGGACGCGGACGTACTCCGCCTGCAGGCCGTTGACCGGGCCGGTGGACTGCGGGCCGCCGAAGAAGCTCGTGCCCGCCTGCGGCCCGTTCGGGTTCGCGACGTCGCACTGCGCCGTCTTGCCCATCCGGCAGTACCGGCAGGCGCCGCAGGAGATCGTGGAGTTGATGACCACGCGGTCACCGGGGCTGAAGCCGCGGACCGCGTCGCCGACCTCGGTGACGACGCCCACCGCTTCGTGGCCGAGGATCGTGCCCTCGTCCATCGGTGCCATCGTGCCGCGGACGAAGTGCAGGTCGGTCCCGCAGATCGCGCTCTTGGTGATGCGGACGATCGCGTCCTCGGGGTGCTGGATGGTGGGCTCCGGGACCTCGTCGAGTCGGATGTCCCCGATGCCGTGCCAGACGACTGCGCGCATGTCTTCCTCTTCCTTCGTGGGGTTTCGCGAGACCACACAACCCGTCGACCGCTCCGAGGACGCGGAGGGTCAGTCCGCTGGGCGCACCGCACGTCGACGGTCAGGTTGACCGGGTTGGGTCGGAGCATGAGCGACGACCAGAAGGAGATCCGCGACGACTTCGCGGACGCCGTGAACATGACCGCGTCGGAACTGAAGAAGTGGCTCGACACCGACGAGTCGAAAGAGGTCGGGCAGAAGTCCGACGGCGGTGGCGAGTCGACCGGGCACGAGAGCGGCCGGCACATCGTGCGGATCCTCGAGAAGAAGCAGGGCGACTACACCGACGACGACTACGCCCACATGAAGAAGGTCGTCGGGTACGTCGCTCGCCACTCGAAGCAGCGGCCGAAGGGCGACGTGCACGACACGAAGTGGCGGTGGTCGCTCATGAACTGGGGCAACGACCCCGAGAAGGACTGAGGGCTGCGGCGTACCCTCCGGGCCATGCCGAACCAGTTGAAGAAGCCGGACATGTACGAGGAGCTCCGCAAGGAGGGCGCCTCGAAGGAGAAGGCCGCGCGCATCAGCAACGCCGCCGCCGCCCGCGGCACGAAGGCCGTCGGGAAGAAGGGCGGTGAGTCCGGCTCCTACGACGACTGGACGGTCGCCGACCTGCGGAAGCGGGCGAAGGAGCTCGGACTCACCGGGTACTCGTCGAAGCGCAAGAGCGACCTGATCGACGCCCTGCGCAACCACTGACACCGGACGTCACGCCACGTGGGCGTTCCGACGGACGGAGGGCAGGCGGTGGTGGTGGCGCACGAGTGAGGTGACCTCCCGCAGGCGTCGGTCGATGCCCCACTTGGTGACCAGGGTCAGGGATTCGCGGACGATGTTGCCGCTCATCTTCGACACCCCGTGCTCACGTTCGGTGAACGTGATCGGCGTCTCCACCACGTGCAGCCCGGCCTCGAGGGCACGCCAGCACAGGTCGACCTGGAAGCAGTACCCCTTCGACGCGATCCCGGCGAGCTCGATCCGCTCCAGCGCGCTGCGGGTGAAGACCCGGAACCCGCCGGTGGCGTCGCGGACCGCGATCCCGAGCGCGAGGCGGGTGTAGAGGTTGCCGCCGCGGGAGAGCGCTTCGCGGTACCACGGCCAGTTCTCGACCTGGCCGCCCCTGACCCAGCGGGAACCGAGGACGAGGTCGTTCGTGTCGGCGAGTTCGAGCATCCAGGGCAGGTACTCGGGGTGGTGGGAGCCGTCGGCGTCCATCTCGACGAGCTTGTCGTAGCCGTGCTCGAGCCCCCACGCGAAGCCGGCGAGGTAGGCGCCGCCGAGGCCGTCCTTCACGGTGCGGTGCAGCACGTGCACCCGGTCGGTCTCGGTCGCGAGGTGGTCGGCGATGTCGCCGGTGCCGTCGGGCGAGTTGTCGTCCACGACCAGCACGTGCACCGTGTCGTCGGTCGCGGCCAGGGTGCGGCCCACGATCGGACGGATGTTCTCCGCCTCGTCGTACGTCGGGATGATGACCAGTGACTCGTTCATGGTGGTGCTCCTTGCTCGCGGAGCCAACATATCGGCCGCACGGTGCGAAGGCGCCGGGACGCCTCTTCGAACCCGGACAGGGTCTCTACGAACGCGCTGACCAGTGCCTGGGAGCACACCCGGCCGCACGGACGACGGGAGGCACGGTGCGGAGCCCGCACCGTGCCTCCCGTCCGTCCGCCGGACCGCCGATCAGGCGACGCGCGAGGCGGGCGACACCGTCTTCGCGACGTCGCGCTCGGGGATGTCCCCGAGCGCCGCGTCGATCGCGGCCAGCGCGTCGGCGTCGAGCCGCACACCGGACGCCTTGACGTTGTCGGTGACCTGCTCCGGACGCGAGGCGCCGACGATCGCCGAGGCGACGTTCTCGTTCTGCAGGGTCCACGCGATCGCGAGCTGGGCGAGCGTGAGCCCGGCCTCGTCGGCGACGGGCTGCAGGCGCTGGACGGCCTCGAGGACCTCGTCGCGCATGAACCGCTTGATCATGTCGGCGCCGCCCTTCTCGTCGGTGGCGCGCGAGCCCTCCGGCAGCGGCTGGCCCGGCTTGTACTTGCCGGTCAGCACGCCCTGCGCGATGGGCGACCAGACGATCTGCGAGAGGCCGAGCTGCTTCGAGGCCGGGACGACCTCGCCCTCGATGACCCGCCAGAGCATCGAGTACTGCGGCTGGTTCGAGATGAGCTGGAAGCCGAGCTCCTTCGCGAGCGCGGCCCCGGCGCGGATCTGCTCGGCGTTCCACTCGCTCACGCCGATGTAGAGCGCCTTGCCCTGCCGGACGACGTCGGCGAAGGCCTGCATGGTCTCCTCGAGCGGGGTCTCGTGGTCGTACCGGTGCGCCTGGTAGAGGTCGACGTAGTCGGTCTGGAGGCGCTCGAGCGAACCGTCGATCGACTCCATGATGTGCTTGCGGCTGAGGCCGGTGTCGTTGTGACCCTTCGGCCCGGTCGGCCAGTACACCTTCGTGAAGACCTCGAGGGACTGCCGACGCTCGCCCTTGAGTGCTTCGCCGAGGACGGTCTCGGCCGCGGTGTTCGCGTACGTGTCGGCCGTGTCGAACGTGGTGATGCCGGCGTCGAGCGCTGCCCGCACGCACTGGGACGCGACGTCGTTCTCGACCTGCGAGCCGTGCGTCAGCCAGTTGCCGTAGGTGATCTCGGAGATCTTGAGTCCGGAGTTGCCCAGGTACCTGAATTCCATGCTCTCGACGCTAGCGGTTCCGGGCCGCCCCAGAGGGGCCGTGCCGGTACCCGGCTGACCGGCCGCACCGTGTTCGCGAAGAATTGGTTGACGCTTCAACCAAACGGGTGCAGAATGGCGTACAGTTCAAGTCGATGCAGGCGCATGGAGTACATGTGGCTGCTCGGGACCGCAGACACCGTTCGAAGGACACACCATGACGCTCACCGCTTCCGCCATCCCCGGCTACCAGACCGGCACCTGGAAGATCGACCCGACGCACTCCGAGGTCACGTTCTCGGTGCGCCACCTCGCCATCAGCAAGGTCAAGGGCTCGTTCGAGCGCTTCGACGCCACGCTCGTCACCGCCGAGAACCCGCTCGACTCCACGCTCGAGGCCTCGATCGACGTCGCCAGCGTCAACACCAAGCAGCAGCAGCGCGACCAGCACCTCGCGACCGGCGACTTCTTCCTCGCCGAGGAGCACCCGCAGATGACCTTCAAGTCGACCGGCATCCGCGAGGACGGCGACGACATGCTCATCGACGGCGAGCTCTCGCTCCGCGGCGTCACCAAGAACGTCACCCTCAAGACCGAGTTCGGTGGCGTCACCACCGACGGCTACGGCCAGGTCAAGCTGGGCGCCGAGGCGACCACCAAGATCGACCGCACCGAGTTCGGCGTGAACTGGAACGCTGCGCTCGAGGCCGGTGGCTTCACGCTCGGCAACGACGTGACCATCAACCTCGACGTGCAGTTCGTCCTCCAGGCGGCCTGAGCACCACGCACCCCGGTGACACCGGCTCGGCCGGACGCCGAAGCCTGAGGTCCGCCTGACCCGCGCGACCTGAGGACACCGAACAGCAGCACTGCAGCACCCGCCTCGACGCCCCGACTCCTCCCCCACGGAGCCGGGGCGTCGTCGTGTCCCCGGGACCTGTCCACACATCCGGCCGCGGCCACTCGTCGAGGGTCCAGGCGCAGTAGCGTGTGGAGCACGGGAATCGCCGGACCGGAGCACGGGTTCCGGATCGTGGCGCCCGCCGTGGACCGGAACGGCTTCCGGTCCACGGCGACCCCCGCCGCACGACCCGCACCACGGACAGGAGCACCCGCATGGCCACCGACTGGATCGCACTGCAGGCCCTCGCAGCCGCCGAGTTCGGCCGCCGCGTCGCCGCAGTCACCGACTGGGACGCCCCCACCCCCGATTCCGAGTGGACCACCCGCGACCTCGTCGCCCACGTGGTCGACGAGCAGCGCTGGATCCCCCTGCTGCTGACCGGGTGCGAGTACGCCCAGGCCGAGGCCGACCTCGAACCGATCGGCGACGACCTCACCGCCGAGTGGTCGAAGCACGCCACCCGGGCGACCGCCGCGTGGCGCGACGCGCCCGCCGACGTGCCGGTGCACCTCAGCACGGACGTCGTGCCCGCGTCCGACTACCTCGCCGAGCAGACGAGCGACATCACCATCCACACCTGGGACCTCGCACGCGCGACGGGCTCGGACGAGACGCTCCCCGCCGAGCTCGTCGAGGCCGTCTGGCACCGGTTCGAGCCGAAGATCGAGGACCTCGCCGCCACCGGCCTCTACGCACCGCCCGTGCAGGTCCCCGACGACGCCCCGCTGCAGGTCCGCCTCCTCGCGGTCACAGGGCGCGATGCCAGGGTGGACGCATGACCACCGACACCACACGACTCGGCTCCACGGGCCTCGAGATCAGCAGCGTGATCCTCGGCATGATGTCCTACGGCGACCCGGCGAAGGGGTCGCACGAGTGGAGCGTCGGCATCGACGAGGCCCGTCCGTTCGTCCGCCGCGCGTTCGAGGCCGGGATCACGACGTTCGACACCGCGAACGTGTACTCCGCCGGCAGCAGCGAGGAGATCACGGGCCAGCTCCTCAAGGAGATAGCGCCGCGCGAGGACGTCCAGGTCTTCACGAAGGTGTTCAACCGGATGCGGCCCGGTCGCAACGGCGCCGGGCTCTCCCGCGCGGCGATCATGCACGAGATCGACGCCTCGCTGACCCGGCTCGGCACCGACTACGTCGACCTGTACCAGATCCACCGGTTCGACCCGCACACGCCCGTCGAGGAGACGATGGAGGCGCTGCACGACGTCGTCAAGGCCGGCAAGGCGCGCTACATCGGCGCGAGCAGCATGTGGGCGTGGCAGTTCGCCGAGATGCAGCACGTCGCCGAGCTGCACGGCTGGACGCGGTTCGTCGCCATGCAGGACCAGTACAACCTCCTCGAGCGCGAGGAAGAGCGCGAGATGCACCCGTTCTGCGCGCACACGGGTGTCGGCGTGATCCCGTGGAGCCCGCTCGCGCGCGGACGACTCACCCGCCCCTGGGACGCGCAGGGGTCCGGCTCGCGCGCCGACACCGACGAGTTCGGCAAGACCCTCTACAGGCAGGACGAGGACGCGAACCGCGCGATCGTCGACGCGGTCGCACAGGTCGCCGACGAGCGCGGCGTCCCGATGGCGCAGGTCGCCCTCGCCTGGGTCGCGGGGAAGTCCGTGGTCAGCGCGCCGATCGTCGGCGCGACGAAGGAGCACCACATCGACGACGCGGTCGCCGCGTCCTCGATGGAGCTCAGCGAGGACGAGATCGCGCGGCTCGAGCAGGCCTACAC
>NZ_JBPUGH010000148.1:0-8443 GCF_051548005.1 Curtobacterium flaccumfaciens
GCGACGGAGTGCGGCGGGGACCTCGATCGAGCGTGTGGCCGATCCGGTGCGCGATCCCCGAGATCCGTGCACCGGATCGGCCACCGACGCACGACGGGCAGCTCCCGCCTCGGTGTCCTCCACGCTGGTAGGTCTCGGAGGTGCGGCCGGCACGGCCGTGCATCACGTCACAGGGGGGACCACATGAGCACGACACCGCCGTCCGAACCGAACGGCCAGCCGCAGCAACCCGGCCAGCCGTACCCGGGCCAGCCCCAGCAACCCGGCCAGCCGTACGCGGGCCAGCCGCAGCAACCCTGCCAGCCGTACCCGGGCCAGCCGTACCCGGGCCAGCCGTACCCGGGGGCCGCGCCGTACGCGCCGCCGCCGAAGGCCGGACGGTCCCGTGCCGCCGCGATCGGCATCACGATCGCATCCGTCGTCGTCGCGGCCGTCGTCGCGTTCGGCGTCCGGTACGCCATCACGTCGGCGATGCAGCCCTCCGCCGAGGACCAGGTGCAGCAGGGCGTCACCGAGCTGAAGAAGGACTACGAGCTGCCGAAGCAGATCGACTCCGTCACGACGCTCACCGACATCGAGGCACGCGGCAAGGCCATCCGCTACGACTACACGATCTCGGCGTCGGTCGACTCGTCGTCGGTGCAGCAGAGCACGCTCCGGCAGTCCGTCGTGTCGAACGCCTGCACCACGAGCGCGACGAAGAAGCTGCTCGACGACGGCATCGGCATGCAGTACCACTACGTCTTCGCGAGCGACCAGAAGACGCTGGACCTCGCGATCAGCAAGGCCGACTGCTGACGCGCTGACGCGCGCCGTGACGGACGGGCGCATCACGCTCAGCTGCGACGCGGAGCGTTGCGCGGGGTGCGCCGACCGAGCCAGCGAGGGAGGACGGTACCGGCCGGCACCGTCCTCCCGTCCGTCGTCATCACGACCACCTGTGTGACAGTCCGGTGACGCCACGTGCCCCGACGCCGCACGGCCGCGCGCCGAGCACGGGACGTGACGGCACGCGCCTGCCGCACGGCTGTCACGCGCGGGACCTACCGTGCCGCCATGACCTTCCCGACGCACGAGACCGACGACTCCCCCGCGCAGGACGACCTCGTGGTGCTGCTGCTCGAGGTGGCGATCGCCGTGACCTTCACCGTCATCGTCAGCCTCGCCGTGTTCTGGGTCCTCCCGGTCACGAGCTGACGCCGGGCCGGGCCTCGGTGTCGGCGGGCCGGAGCTCGACGACCGCCGCCGCTCCGTCCCCCGGGTCCTCGAGCCGGAGCACCGCACCGAACGCAGCGAGGTGCTGCAGCACGATGGCGAGCCCGATGCCGGCACCGGCGTGCGACCCCAGCGCACCGAACCGCCTCGGGCCGTCGCGCAACAGGTCGTCGGGGAACCCGGGGCCGGCGTCACGGACGGTGAGCGTCGAACCCTCCGTGCGGACGACGACCGGCTGGGCGCCGTGTCGTTCGGCATTCGTGACGAGGTTCGTCACCGCCCGGGCGAGGTGCTCCGGGTCGACCATCACCGTCCCCGTCGACCGGGCCTCGCGTCGGACACGGCCATCGAGCCCCTCCCGTCGGAGCATCTCGTCGACCGTGCTCCCGAGGTCGCGCGGGACGGCGTGCACGGCACCGGCGTCGTGCGCGGCGCGGGAGAGGTCGAGCAGGTCGTCGAGGAGCTGACGGAGGCGGTCGGCCACCCGTCGCACGCGAGCGGCATCGGGGCCGTCCGGCAGCAGCTCGGCGGCACCGACGAGTGCGGTCACGGGCGTCCGGAGGTCGTGCGCCACCTCGGCCGTGATCGCCCGCTCGTGGTCGAGGCTCCGCGCGAGGGCAGCGGCCGTCTCCGCCAGGCCACGGGAGAGCACGGCGACCTCGTCCTCCCCAGCGACCTCCGCGGGTGTCCGACCCGCGACGGTGTCGTCCACGGCCGCCGCGGCCCGTCGGAGTCGGGCGGTGAGTCGTCCCGCGGCGACCCAGGAACCGACGGCTGCCACGGCCGCAGCCAGGACGGCGGCGACGACGAAGGTGCGCTGCAGGTTCGCCCACTGCGCCCGCACCGGGGCGTCGTCGATCCGCGTCGCGATGATGCCCGAGCTCTGCCGTCGAGCCGCCCACATCGAGTCACCGTCGTCGTAGGTGACCGGTCCGCCGGCGCCCAACGCCCGTCGGAGGGCCGCCGGGAGCGCCGAGGGGTCGTCGGTGGCGCGCGGCGGGAGGTTGCCGCCGAACGCCTGGGTCGCCGTGGTCTCGTCGAGCTGCGTGAGCGCCTGCTGCCGGAGCTGCGCGGTCGCCCCGTCGATCGCGGTCCGCGCGAACACCGCGCCGGCACCGACGACGAGCGTCGTCGCGAGGAGGGTCATGGCGACGGCGGTCCGGAAGCGGAGCGAGCGCCACCACGGCACGCGCTCGTTCGGGGCCGCGGGTCGACGCACCGTGTCCGCGGAGGACCACGCCCGGTTCACGGGCGGTCGGCTTCGACGCGGTACCCGAACCCGCGGACCGTCTCGACGACGTCGGGCCCCAGCTTCCGCCGGAGCCGCTGCACGTTCGTGTCGACGATGCGGGGGTCCTGCCAGGTGCTGTCCCACGCCATCGCGACGACCTGCTCCCGGCTGAGGACCGCACCGCGCTCGCGGAGCAGTGCCTCGAGGACACGGAACTCCACCGACGTGAGGCTCACCGGCACCCCGTTCCGCTCGACCCGTCGAGCCCGGAGGTCGATCCGGACGTCGCCGATCGTGACGGTCTCGGACACGACGCCGCGCGCACGGCGGAGCACCGCGTGCAGTCGCGCCGAGAGGACGTCGGCGTCGAACGGCTTCGTGACGTAGTCGTCTGCTCCCGCGGCGAGTCCGGAGACCTCGTCGACGGCGAGGCTCCGGGCCGTGAGCAGCACCACGGGCACGCCGAGCGCCGTCAGCCGTGCCGTGAGGTCGAGTCCGTTCATGCGCGGCATCGCGACGTCGACGACGGCGATGTCGGGCACCTCGACGTCCACCGCGGCGAGCGCGTCGACACCGTCCGCGGTCGGGGTCACGCGCCAGCCACGGCGCAGGAGCAGCAGCTGGGTCGTCTCGCGCACGTCGGGGTCGTCCTCGGCGAGCAGGACGAGCGGGGCGGGTCCGTCGGCGTTCCCTCGTCTCACGGGCGCCTCTGGTCCGAGAGGAAGCCGAGGTCGCCCCAGAGGAAGTGCATCGTGGGGCGGACGGCCCATGCGGGCCGGTCGGCCGCGAACGTGATGCTGAGACGGCCGTACCGCTGGACGGCGCCGACGCTGGTGGGGTCGTCGAACCGGACCGCGACCGGGTACGTGGTGACGGTGCCGCCGGCGCAGTCGCACGGGTTGTCGGTGAACACGCCGGTCGCGAGTGCCCGGGTACCACCCCAGGACGACCAGGTGAGGTCCTCGAGGCGTTGGTCGGCGGACTGGCACCAGATCGGGACGGACACCGGTTCGGCGACGGCCTGGTCGCCGCAGCCGGCGTAGTAGGCGGTGCGGACGGCGGGGTCGGCACGGACCGGTGCGGTGTCGTGTCCGAGTGGTGCGGCCATGGCACCGGTGGCGGCGACGAGGACGCTCACCACGGCGAGCGCGGCGGCGACGATGCCGGTGGTCCGCCAGGGGACGGTTCGGGTCATGCTGTGAGCCTCCGTCCTGCCGGTCTCGGTCGCGCTGCAGGGATGTGTCAGTCCCGTGACAGATGTTCCCACGCTGTCGTGCGGTTCGGGGACGCCGTGCGGTCGACACCACGGCGGAGCTGTCGTGGTGCTGCGACGACGGGTGGCTACGGTCGAGACCATGCAGCTCCCCACGCCTCTCGTCCGTTCGGCGATGATCGTCGTCGCCGCGTCCACGCTCGCGCTCTCGGGGTGTGCCACCTCCGGGGCCGTGGAGCCGTCGTCCGCGGCGTCCGTCGCGTCGGCGGGGTCCGGCTCCCCCACGGCGGTCGCGTCCACCCCGGCGGAGACACCCGCGGCGACGGCCACCGCGCCGGCCGATTCCCCGACGCAGGCGACCGGTGCGACGGGGACCGCCGCAGCGGGTGCGGGCACCGCGTTCCCGTCCGGGCAGCCGCCCCGGCCCGGCGCGCAGGACGCGTACCCGGAGGCGACGTCGATCGCCGGGCTGCAGCAGGCGATCGCCGCGACGCCGCACCCCGGTCTGCAGATCTGCGACGGTGACCTGGTGTCGCTCGTGACGGCCTCGGGCGACCTGCGCGGGGACGGTGGTCAGCAGTACCTGGTCGACACGACCTGTTCGCTGGCGACGGCGAGTTCGCCGGACGAGGTCGCCGTGTACGACCGGCGGGGCGGGGGGCTCGTCCGGAGCGCGGTGCTGTCGGAGTTCACGGCCAACCGTCCGAAGCCGAGCGCGTACCCGTACCTGTGGCAGGGGCACACCGTGGTGCTCGCGTACGACGGTGGTGCGTCGTACCGGCTCGTGCGGCTGTCGCCGCGGGGCGAGACCACGAGCGACGTCCGTCCGTTCCGCTGAGCGGGGGTCCGGCGGCGGGCGCGCTCGGGCGCGTGTCGGTAGCGTCGGGCGGGTGACGACGGGGTCCTGCCCGCTCCACCGCACCGACCCCGAGGACGCCATGCCCTTCCTGCACCGGACCACCGCCCCGATCGACGGCCGGAGGTCGCTGTGGTCCGACCCGTTCGGTCGGCTCGCGATCCGCTGCGTGCAGCTCGTCGTGGTCGTCGTGGTCGTGTCGATGATCGTCCTCGCGACCGTGAAGCTCAGTCTCGTCACGATCCCGGTGCTCCTCGCGCTCATCGTGGCGTCGGCGCTGTTCCCGCTCGTCTCGTGGCTCCGTCGACACGGCGTGCCGTCGGTGCTCGCAACGATCGCGTGCTTCGTCGCGGTGCTCGCCGTGATGGTGGGCGTCGCGTGGCTGCTCGTCGCCACGGTGGCGAACCAGTGGTCGAGCCTGCAGTCCTCCGCGGTGGACGGACTCCAGCAGCTGCAGGACGTGCTGCACGACCTCCCGGTCCGGATCACCGACTCGCAGATCAACGACGCCGTCGACGGTGTGGTGTCGTTCGTGACGAGCCCGCAGTTCGGCTCGGGAGCGATCGCCGGGATCTCGGCGGTGACGAACTTCGTCACCGGGGCCGTGCTGATGGCCGTGATCCTCTTCTTCTTCCTGAAGGACGGTCCGGCGCTCTGGGAGTTCCTGCTCCGGCCCTTCACCGGGAGGCAGTACGACCGGGCCCGTCGGGTCGGCGACCGGGTCGTGCAGACGCTGGGCGGCTACGTGCGCGGGACGGCCGCCGTGGCCGCGTTCGACGCGCTCGCGATCGGGACGGGCCTCGCGATCCTCGGGGTGCCCCTGACGATCCCGCTCGCGGTCGTGGCCTTCGTGACGTCGTTCATCCCGATGATCGGCGCCCCCATTGCGGGCACGCTCGCCGCCCTCGTGACGCTCGTGTCGGTCGGTCCGGTGCAGGCCGTCATCGTCGTGGCGATCGTCGTCCTCGTCAACCAGATCGAGGGCAACTTCCTGCAGCCGGTGCTGATGGGCAAGACGCTGAGCCTCCACGGCCTCGTCATCCTCGTCGGCCTGACGGCGGGCACGGTCCTCGGTGGGGTCACCGGCGCGATCATCTCGGTGCCGCTCCTCGCGGCCGCGTGGGGTGTCGTGCAGGTGTGGAACGGGCCGGAGCAGCCGGCGGAGCCGTGGCGGCAGAAGCGCCGCGAGGACGTCCCCGTCGGCTGACGCCCTGCCCGTCGGGTGGTCGCCGTGTCGTCGTCGGCAGCCGTCCGTCGGTCGGCGCGACCGTCGTCGGGCGGTCGCCGCGTCGACGGCGGCGGGCGTCCGTCGCTCCGGACCACGGCCTGGAGGCGCGGTGCGTGTCCGACCGGCGCCGTGCCTCCAGGCCGTGGCTGGTGTGGTCAGGACCGGGTGGGCCGCCGGACGGGCGGTGCCACGAGGAGCACCAGCGCGATGCCGAGGAGTGCGAGGCCGGCCCAGCCGGCCGGGCCGAGGCGCTCGCCGACCACGAGCACGGCGAGGACCGTCGCGACCGCGGGTTCCAGGAGGGTGATCGTCGTCGCGGTGCTCGGTCGGACGGAGGCGAGACCGACGCCGAAGAGCAGGTAGCCGAGGAACATCGGGACGAGCGCGATGGAGAGCCCGACAGCAGCGTCGGACGGTGAGGTGACGAACGGGCCGCCGGTCAGGAGGAGCACGGGCAGCAGGAGCACGCCGCCGGTGCCGAAGACCGCTCCCATCGACGCGGCTCGTCCTGCGCCGGCAGCCATGAGGCGGTGAGCCGCCCACGAGTAGACGGCGTAGGTCGCCCCGGCGACGAGGCCGAGCAGCACGCCGAGCACGGTGGCGGCCGGGTTCGTGGCGCCGGCTGCCGCGGGGGTGCCGGCCGCGTCGGCGAGTCCGGCTGCGTCGGTGGCGCCGTGCGCCGCGCCTGCTCCGGAGAGGCACAGGACGGTGCTGCCCGCGACGCCGATCGCCGCTGCGACGACCCACCGGCGCCCGAGCGGACGGTGGTCGACCACACGTTCCAGGACCCCGGACGCGAGCGGTGCCGATGCCAGCGACACCACCGAGCCGATCGCGACCCCGGCGACGTGCATCGAGCTGTAGAACGCGAGCGGGTACACGGCGACCGCCAGCCCGCCGAGGGCCACCAGCCCGCGGTGCCGTCGCAGCACCGGCCACGCGGCGCGCAGGGGCCGGACGGCGATCGCCGCCTGCAGGAGCCCGCCGATCCCGAGGGCTGCGGCGCCGATCGCGAGCGGTCCGGCGGTGGGCGCCGCAGCGGCAACGGTACCGGTGGTCCCCCAGAGCACGGCGGTGACGACGAGCGCGAGCACGCCCAGTCGACTGGCGGCGGGACCGTGGCCCACGCCGTCGCGGTCGTCACCTGCTGCGGGCACCGGTCACCTCCCGGGGGTTCGGGCTCCTCATCCTGTCGGAAGGTGGTGGTTCAGCGCGAGCGGGTGTCCGTGATCCCGCGCAGGTAGGCGGCGAGCACCGATCGCACGTCGAGCGGTGCCGCGTCGGCGATCCGTTGGAGGAGGAGCGCGTCGACGAGCGCGACGAGCTCCGGGGCACGCTGCTCGGGATCGGACATGCCGATCGTGCGGAGCAGCGCGGTACCGACGGCGTCGAGCCGCTGCCGCACGGGGTCTGCGGCGGTGAGCGTGCGGCGGAGCTCGTCGTCGTCGCGCAGCTCGACGAGCAGGAGGTAGCGGGCGACCTGGGCATCGTGACGATCGGCGATCGTGTCGAGGAACGTCGCTGCGACGGCAGCCGGATCGCCCTCCGCTGGGAGCACCAGCGCGTCGAGGTCCGCGTCGAGCTGTGCGGTAATCCGTCCGGCGACCAGCCGGAGGAGTTCGCGCCGCGACCTGGCGTAGTACGACGTCGATCCCGGCGGCAGGGAGGCCTCGGCATCGACCGCTCGGTGGGTGAGCGCCCGCGAGCCGCCCCGGGCGATGCAGCGGATGCCGGCGTCGCCGATGTCGTCGCGTCTGGTCATGCCTGCCCCCTCTGGACGCCCGACCGTATCATCCTCTACATTTGTAGAGGGCAGGGAGGACGTCATGGGAACAGCGCGAGTGGCCGTCATCGGCGGCGGCCGGTCCGGAGCGGCGATCGCCGCCGCGATCGAGCGAGCAGGCGGGGCCCCGGTCGTGCTCTCGCCCTCCCGCGGCTTCGACGTCACCCGCGACGACGTTGAGTCCGCGGTCGGCGACGCGGTCGCCGTGGTCGAAGCCTCCGGGCGCTTCACGACGAGCCGGCGACGTGCCTCGGCGTTCTTCACTGCGTCGACGAGGGCGGTCTCCGACGCCACGAACCGGACGGGCGCACGACACGTCCTGCTGTCCATCGCCCAGTGCAGTCGCGTCGAGGTCCAGGGCTACGGGTACTTCGTTGGCAAGACGGCGCAGGAGACACTCGCGCGATCGACCAGCCGACACCTCCGCGTCGTCCGGTCGACCCAGTGGTTCGAGTTCGCCGAGCAGAACCTCGAGCGGATGCGGTTCGGACCGATCGCGCTCGTCCCCGGCATGCTGATCCAGCCGGTCGCGCTCGACAGCGTGGCCGACGTCGTCGCCGCTGCAGCACTCGACCCCGATCACCCGCCCGTCGTCGAGGTGGCCGGCCCGGACACCACCACGCTCTGGTCGATGACGCGCAGACTCGGCGGTCACCGACGGTGGCCGCTGCCGCTGCCGCTGCCGATCCCGGGGCGACTGGGCTCCGCGTTCCGCGGTGGCGCGCTGCTCCCCGGACCGGACGCGGTCGTGCGTGGGCCGTCGTTCGCGGAGTGGCTCGCGAACCGGCCGGGCGCCGGTGTGCACGCGGGCGGAGGCGGGGCGGCGGGGGTGGGCCCTGACGGACTCGAACCGCCGACATCTTCGGTGTAAACGAAGCGCTCTACCAACTGAGCTAAGAGCCCCTGCCGCACCATCC
>NZ_JBPUGH010000149.1:0-8303 GCF_051548005.1 Curtobacterium flaccumfaciens
ACGCCGGCACGCACGCGCAGGACGCCTCCGCGGACGCAGCGGTGGCGAGCGATCGCGCTGACACCGTCGACGCTCACGACCACGGCGACCAGCACGACGACGGCGCGGTCGAGTCGGACCGGGACCAGGTCGCCGACGCGCTCGACGAGGCCTCGGCCACTCTCTCCCACGCCGCCGACGCCCTCCGCGAGGACGCCGACGCGCACCGCGAGGAGGACCGCGACGGAGACCGGCCGTGACCGCGCTCCGCGGTTTCGGACGGGATCGCCTCCGGGCACGCCGTCCGCGGCCCCGGGGCGTCTGGGTGGCGTCCGGGATCGGGATCGTCCTGCTCCTCGCGATCGTCGTGGGCGCGTTCTTCCCGCTCGTCGGGTTCCTCGCCGGGGTCACGGCGACGACCGCAGGGCTCGTCCCGTTCCCGTTCGTGCGGGTCAGCCTCGTCGCACTGCTCGGCCTGGTCGTCGTGCTCGCGCTCGTCGTCCTGGCCCTCACGCGCCGGCACACCGCGACCTCGGTCATCGCGGTCGTGGTCGCCGTGCTCGTCGCCCTCGCGGTGACGGCCTACCCGGTCGTCACGGTCGCGGTCTCGTCAGCGGACCGCGCCGGCGACGTCTGGCCGATCGTGACCGACCTCTGGCAGCGCTTCACGGGCTGAGGCCCGGCGCACCGCACCTGCGGCCACGGCGGCACCTGCCGCGCCGGCCGCACCTCGAAGGGAGCACCACCATGCGGAACCGCATCATCCTGATCGGACTCGTCGTCCTGCTCGGGTTCTGGCTCGGCGCTCGGGCGAACCGTCCCGTCGTCAAGGACTCGAAGGCGGAGGTCGCGCGCCGCGCCCTCGCCGACCGTCGATCCCGGAAGCGTCGGAAGGCCCTCAAGCGCAAGCTCGGGCTCGGCTGAGTCCTGCACCACCGACCCCGTGCCGGGTCCGCGACCCGAACGCGGACCCGGCACGGTCAGGTCCGGGCCTCGAGGTTCGGTTGTGCGGGCACGAGACTCGGCCGCGTTCGCACGAGACTCGGCCGCGCAGGCACGAGACTCGGCCGCGACTACCTGAAACTCGCACACAGCGACGAGTCTCGTACTCCTGCGCACGAGACTCGTCGCTCAGCACGAGACTCGGCGCACCGCCCGAGCGCGGCGCGGCGCCTCAGCGCGCAGCAGCGAGCCGGGCGAGCCCCTCGTCGATCGACACCGAGGGTGCCCAGTCGAGGTCGTCGCGCGTCCGACGCTGGTCGAACCAGTGCGCCGTCGACAGCTGCTCCGCGAGGAACCGCGTCATCGGCGGCTCGTCCTGCCCCGGTCGCACGCGCCACACCGCCTCGACGACCGACCCCGCTGCCCGTGCGACCCCGGCGGGCACGTGCCACCGCGGTGCGGGCACCCCGGACGCCGTGCAGATCCCCGCGAGGAGCTCCCCGACCGGCCGCGGCTCGCCGTTCGTCACGACGTACGCCGACCCGTGCACCCCGTCGTCCATCGCGTGCTCGAGCGCCGCGACCATCGCAGAGGCCGCGTTGTCGACGTAGAGCGTGTCGATGAGTGCCGCACCGGAATCGAGCAACGGCAGCCGCCCCGCACGCGCCCGTTCGACGATCCGCCCGACGAGCTGGGTGTCCCCCGGCCCCCACACCAGGTGCGGCCGGACCGCGACGACCGCGAATCCCGGCTCGTCGGCGGCCAGTGCGAACAGTTCGGCGGCGGCCTTCGTGCGGGCGTACTCTCCGCGAGCCCGGTCGGGTTCGGCCGGACCCGCACCGACCCCGGCGAGTGATGACCCGGTGTGGGCCACGGACGGCGAGGACACGAACACCACGCGTCCGGCCCCCGCGGACCGCGCGGCGTCGAGGAGCGCCCGGGTGCCGTCGACGTTCACACGGCGGAAGTCCTCCGGGTCGCCCGCGAGCGACACCTTCGCGGCGAGGTGCACGACCGCGTCGACCCCGTCGACGGCGCGGACGAGGGCGTCCGGGTCGGTGACCGTCCCGAGCACGTCGGTGATGCCCGGTACCCCGGAGGGTCGGCGCTGGAACGTCCGGACCTCGTGCCCGGCGTCCCGCACCGCGGCTGCGGTCGCCTGTCCGAGGAACCCGCTGGCTCCGGTGACCAGGACCCTCACGAGCAGCCCCGCAGCGCCCGCTGCTCGGCGACGCCGCCGGTCACGGCCGCACCATCCGTCCACCGGCGAGCACGGACGACGCCCACCGGCCGAGCCGCGTGCGGTCGACCTTCGAGTTGTGCCGGACGTCGGTCGGCAGCACGGGCACGACGAGCACCGCGGCGACGGGGACCCCGGCGGCGGCACGCACCGCGGAGGCCAGGGACGGCGCCGCGAGGCCCGGACGACGCTGCGCGGGGTCGGTCTCGACGACGGCGACGACCTGCTGCGTGCCGCCGGGACCGATGCCCGTCACGCCGGCCCGACGGACCCCGGCGACGCGTTCGATCCGTTGCTCGGGGCCGACCGGGGTGACCACACCGTCCGGTGTCGTCACGACGTGCTGCAGCCGCCCCTCGACCCAGAGCCGTCCGGCCTCGTCGAGGTGTCCGACGTCACCGGTCCGGTGTCCGCGAGGATCCGCGACGCCGAGCCGCGCGGCCCGGTCCGTGCGCCAGAGCCGGTCGTAGTGGTCGCGCACGTGCGGGGCGGCGACGACGATCTCCCCCGTCACCCCGGGCGCGTCGGTCAGCGCTCCGGTCGCGGCGCCGTCGGCGTCGAGCGGAGCGATCCGGACCGTGACGCCGGCCGCGGGCACCCCCACGCAGACGCCGTCGTCGACCACACCGGTGACCCCCGCCGCCGCCCGGACCCCGTCGAGGTCGACGTCGGTCATGAGCAGCCCCTCCGTCATCCCGTAGGGCGTGTGCGCCGTCGCGTTCGGCATCAGCTCGGTCGCCGCGGCGAGCAGCGAGTCCGCCACCGGCGCTCCTGCGGAGAGGAACAGCTCGACACGACGCAGTGCCGTGCGGTCGGCGTCGGTCAGCTGCGAGGCGGTCGCCACGACGTTCGCGATCGCGGCCGGCGACAGGAAGACCACGGTCGCGTCCGCCGCCGCGACGGCCTGCGCCACGGCGGTCGCCGTGAGCGTCCGCGGTGCGGTGACGTCCATGTCCGGCGCCACCGACCGGGCTCCGAGCGCGGGCCCGAGGAGGGCGAACGGGGCGAACCCCGCGACGAGCCCCGTGCCGACCCCGACGCCGTACTGCGTCGCGAGGGCGTCCCGGACGGCGCCGAGCTGCGCGTGCGTGTACACGACACCCTTCGCCGGCCCGGTCGACCCGGAGGTGAAGAGCACTGCTGCGGCGGCGTCGGCCGACGGGGCGGCGGGCAGCGCTCCCCCGGCGGCGAGTCGGTCGGTCCCGGCCCGCGCGACCTCGGCGAGCGTGTGCGCGACCCCGAGGGCACGTCGTGCCGCTGCGGGGAGCGCGAGGGTCGCGATGCGACGGCCCGGCCACCCGAGCGCGCGTGACGCCGCGAGACCCGGCAGCGCCCCGACGATCCAGTCCGGTCGCGCACCGCGCACGGCCCGCGTGAGACCTCGGATCCCGAGGCCGGCGTCCGCGACCACCACGACGGCGCCGATCCGCACGCACGCGTAGAGCACGGCGGTCAGGTCGGCACCCGGGGTCACGAGCAGCGAGACGCGGTGCCCCGCGCGGACGCCGACGACGCCGAGTCCGGCGGCGATCTCCTCCACGCGGCGTGCGAGCAGCCGCCAGCTGACGGTGCGGACCCCGCCGGGCGTCGCCATCTCGACGAGTGCGGGTCCGTCGTCGTCGCGCAGGTCCTCGAGCGCGGCCCACAGCGAGCGGGTCGCTTCCGGTGCGGGGTCGGGAACGGCCGGGAGGTGGGCCCCACCGGCCTGTTCCGGCGCACTGCGCCAGCGGGGCGACGGCCGTGCCTGGAGGGACGGCTCGGCCGCGGCGGGCACGGTCCCCGCCGGCAGGCGGTCGCCCAGCCAGTCGGTGACGGTGCCGGCGACGTCGACGTCCTCCGGCAGCAGGTGTCCGGCGCCCTCGAAGCGGTGCACGTCGGCGTGCGGCAGGCGTCGGAGCAGGTCGTCGAGGTAGCGCTCGAGGAACACGGGGTCCCGCGGGCCCCACATCAGGAGCGCGGGGACGTCGAGCGCAGCGACCCCCGCGGCGATCCGGTCGAGCTCCGACGCCGACGCGTGATCGGCGTCCACGGGGATGTCCGCGACGAAGCCGCCGATGCCCCCGCGCCGGGCGGCACCGCGGTACGGCGCACGGAAGGCGTCGGCGACGGCGCGGTCGAGCTTCGGGTGCGCGATCGCCAGGGTGGTCTCGAGGAACGCGGGCGTCAGGACGGTCGCCCGGCCGAGCATCCCCGGCCCGAGCGCGAGCCGCAGCGGCGCGGGGATCGGTGCGTCGGCGGGCTGGTGCACCGCGGTGTTGCACGTCGCGACACCGACCACGAGGTCCGGGTGGTCGACCGCCCAGCCGAGCGACACCACCCCGCCCCAGTCGTGACCGAGCGTGACCACGGGACCGGTCAGCCCGAGCTCGTCGGTCAGCGCTCCGAGGTCGGCCACGCGCTGCGCGAGCCCCCGCTGCGTGCCCGTGCGCTCCGAGAAGCCCATGTCGAGCTGGTCGACCGCGACGACCCGCCACACGGGGCCACCGGCGCGGGCGACGTCCAGCGTGCGCTGCGCGACCGAGCGCCACAGGTACGACCAGGTCGGGTTGCCGTGGACGCAGAGCAGGGTGCCCACGGAACGCGCGCCGAGCGCGTCGAGGGAAGCCGCCGTGTCGAGGAGGTGCCAGGTGCGATCGTGGCGATCCGTGCCTCCCGGCCGCTCCTCCGCACCACCCGGCACGGTGACCAGCCGCGACCAGGTCGGGTCGAGTCCGGGCAGGGACGGCGGGAGCGTCGCCGGCGCGGTGGTGGCAGCGACGCGAGGGAGGCCGGACCTCACCAGTGCAGTTCCAGCATCGCGGTGTTGATGCCGGAGCCGACCCCGCCGAGGAACACGCGGTCACCGCGACGGATCGAGCCCTTCGCGACCTCGTCCGCGAGGGTGATCGGGATCGACGCCGGCCCCACGTTGCCGTACCGCTCGTACGTCGTCGGAACCTTCGACCGCGGGACGCCGATCGCGTTCACGAAGGCGTTGGTGTGCACGTCGGAGACCTGGTGCAGCACGTAGCGGTCCATGTCGGACCACTCGAAGTGTGCCTTGGCCTCGTTCCAGGCCTCGACCACGAGCTCCATGCCGCCCTTGAGCAGCATCTTCGCGTCGGTGAACATGCCGTCCGGGCTCCCGACGCACAGGTCGTACCACTGCGTCGCCGCACGGGTCACCCCGCCGATGAGCCGGTGTCCGGTGGGGTGGGCGTCCGTCCGGCCGAGCACGGCCGCCGCGGCACCGGACCCGAGGGTCAGGCTCGCGAACTCGCTCATGAAGTCCTTGCGGTTCCGGCCGCCCTGGTTGAGCCGGGCGATCGTGTTGAGCTGCACCTGGTCGGCGTCCTCGCCGTCCACGATGAGCGCGTACCGGATCTGCCCGGAGTCGATCATGCCCGCGGCGACGCTCATGGCGTTGACGAACCCGAGGCACGCGTTCGCGATGTCGAAGTTGATCGCCGACGACGGCAGCCCGAGGCCGTGGTGCAGCCGGACGGCCACGCTCGGCTCGAGGTGCGGTCGGGTCACCGAGGTGTTGATGAGCAGCCCGATGTCGTGCGGCTGGACGCCCGCCTCGGCCATCGCACGACGACCGGCGTCGATCGCGGCCTCGTGGAAGGTCTGCCCCTCGCCCCAGTTCCGACGTTCCTTGACCCCGGCCACGCGTTCGAGCAGGCCGCTCGGCAGACGGAGGCGACGGAGGGCACCGCGGAGGCGCTCCTCGATGTCGGCGGAGGTCGTCACGCGGTCCGCGGTGGTCGTCGCGACCGACAGCAACGAGACGTTGTTGTGCTTCGCGGTGGCGTTGCCGGGTCGCGCTGTCTCCGCTTCGGACGTCGGGTCGACGGGGCGGTCAGCGAGGATGGTCACCGACTCATCATTCCGCACAAGTGCTGGACGTGCGGTCCGGGTGCCCTCCACGCGCACTAGGACTGGTCGGTGACGGCGTCCTTCGGCAGCTTCCGGACCTTGCTCCGGCGCTTCCGGCGGTCCGGGATCATCGAGCGCATCTCCTCGAGCTTGCCGAAGCAGAGCAGGCGGTCGGACGCCTGCAGCTCGACGCCGCTGCGTGGGTTCGGGATCACCGACGCACCGCGGTGCAGCGTCAGCACGGTGATGTCACGGTCCCAGAGGCCCGACTCCTTGATCGTCTTCCCCACGAGGTCGGCGTTCGTGTGTACCAGCAGCTCGGCGACGCCGTACCCCGTCGAGACGCTGAGGCGCTGCCGGACGTCGATCTCCGGGAACGCGACCTGGTTGCCGATGAAGTCGATGATCGCGCCGGCGACGTCGAGCCCCGTGGCACGCTCGATCCCCTCCAGGCCGGGCGACGAGTTGACCTCCATGACGAGCGGCCCGTCGTTGCCCTCCAGCATGTCGACACCGGCGACCCGCAGCCCCATGATCTGGGCCGAACGGACCGCCGCTTCCTCGTACTCGGGCGTCAGCGTGACCTTCTCGACGGTGCCGCCGCGGTGCACGTTCGAGCGGAACTCGTCGCCGGAGGCACTCCGGCGCATCGCGGCCACGACGCGGTCGCCGACGACGAGTGCCCGGATGTCCTTCCCGCGGCTCTCCGAGATGAAGGACTGGATGAGGACGTTCTGCTTCGTCGAGTGCAGCGTCTCGACGATCGACTCGGCGACCTTCGCCTCGGGTGCGAGGATCACCCCGATGCCCTGGGTCCCCTCGAGCAGCTTGATGACGACCGGAGCGCCGCCGACGCGGTCGATCGCGCCGCGGACGTCGGCCCGGCTGTTCACGAACGTCGTCGCCGGCATCCCGATGTGGTGCCGCGAGAGGATCTGGTTCGCCCGGAGCTTGTCGCGCGAGTTCGTGATGCCCGTCGCCGTGTTCGGCGTGTAGACGTCCATCTGCTCGAACTGGCGCACGACCGCTGTGCCGTAGTAGGTGATCGAGTTCCCGATGCGCGGCAGCACGGCGTCGTAGTCGCTGAGGAGCTTGCCGCGGTACAGCAGGTCGGGTTCGTCGGCGGTCAGGTCGATCGCGAACCGGAGCGTGTTCAGCACCTTGACGTCGTGCCCGCGGTCGATCGCCGCGGCGCGGAGACGCTGGGTCGAGTACGCGTGCGGGGCGCGCGACAGGATGGCGAGTTTCATCGGTGGGTGCTCCGCTGGGTGTTCGGGGTATCGACGGCGACGCTCCATCAAAGCATGCGACAGGATGGGCACATGAGCCGCACCCCGACGATCGCAGGATGGCGTGAGTGGGCTGCCCTGCCGGGGCTCGCGCTGCCGTGGATCAAGGTCAAGCTCGACACCGGCGCCCGGAGTTCGGCGCTGCACGCGTTCGACCTCGAGGAGCTCCCCGGCGACCGGGTCCGCTTCTCGGTGCACCCGTGGCAGGACACCGACGCCGATGCGGTCACCGTCGAGTGCGACATCCATGACCGACGCACGATCCGCAGCTCCACGGGGCACACCCAGGAGCGCATCGTCATCCTCACTCCGATCACGCTGCACGAGCAGACGGTCGACGCCGAGGTCACGCTGAGCAACCGCGACCAGATGGGCTTCCGGATGCTCGTCGGGCGTGAGGCCCTGCGCCAAGGCTTCCTCGTCGATCCCGCGCGCTCGTTCCTCGGCGGCCGTGCACCGAAGGCGATCCGACGCCGCAACCGAGGCCGCGCGTGACCGCGGACCGGCCGGTCGCCGTCGCGTCGGCGCCGGACGCCCTCGCCCGCTTCGTCGCGGCCGTCGCCCGCATCGGTCGGCTGCTGCGCGACCGCGGGTCCTTCGACGGTCAGCAGCTCGTGTCCTCTGCCTGGGTGGACGCGATGCACGCGGACTGGGTGGAGGTCGGCTCGGACGGTCCGTTCACCCGGTACGGCCTTGCGGTGTGGGACGGCCCGGGCCCCGCGTGGCGGCTCGACGGTCGCTACGGGCAGTACGTGGTCGTCGACCAGGAGCGCGACGCCGTCGTCACGGTGACCGCCCACGAGGAGACGGACGACCACCGGCTGGCCGAGCTCGCGGTGTCCTGCCTCCGCGCGGCCTGAGGCGCACGTCGGCGTCGGGCCGACCTGGGGCTCACGTCCGCGTGGAGCCGGCCTGCACCTCCCACGACGGGCCTGCACGTCCCACGACGGTGTGTTCCGATCGGGACGTGGCCGATCCGGTGCGTGGATCCCGAG
>NZ_JBPUGH010000150.1:0-8287 GCF_051548005.1 Curtobacterium flaccumfaciens
GCGGCAGCCTCAAGCCGCTGCAGCTCGAGGGTGACAACGCGGTCCTGACCGGCACCACGGTGCACGTGTCCGAGGACGCTGCGGGGCTGCTGAACAAGACGTTCGGCACCGACGCCGTCAAGCGTGGTCTGCTCGTGGGCACCGCCACGATCACCGCCAAGATCAAGTAACACCCGCACGACCCCGAGAGCGTCGTCCCCGACCGGGGACGGCGCTCTCGCGCGTGGTGCGGGGCCCGCGCGACGGATCCGCCCGCGCCGGCTGCGGTGTGCCGGCCTGGAGGCGCGGATCACCTCAGCGACGCCGGCACCACCAGCGGGACGGCCGGTTCTCCGCAGCGGCCGCCGCCTGTTCGGCCGCGGCCTCCGCGTCGGCCGCGCGGCGGGCCGCTCGGCGGTCGTGCCACGCGACGATCTCAGCGTCGACGTCGCGGAGCGGGGTCACGACGGGTGGGCCGCCGAGCAGCTGCCGGCGCGCTTCCTTCACTCGGGAGTTGAAGTCCTCGAGTACGTCGCGCACGTCGGACTCGGTCGAGAGGGCGTCGAGCTGGTCGTCGAGCTCGGCGTCCTCCTTCCGCAGCGCGAAGGCGGGCGGGGCGATCCCGCTGATCTGCTCGCGCTCGATCTTCGACCGGATCCACCAGTCGGGGTCGTGTCGGCCGTCGTTGGAGGGCAGCGGCTTGCCGTGGTACGGGTTGCCCTCGAAGACCCCGCGGCGCTCGGCCTCCTCGATGAGGGCCCGCGCGTGCTGCCCGACGTCCTTCGCCTGCAGCAGACGGCGTTCCTCGCGCACCTCGTCCGGGTCGAGGGATCCGCGCTCGATCTCGCTCTCGACGAGCCGCTCGTACCGGTAACGAGCAGCGCGCCGGAGTCGGTCCATGCGTGCGTCGACGTCGTTCATGACCCCTCCATGATCACGCTGCTCGGTCGGGCCCGCCAGTGTCGCCGGGGTCGTCCGCGTCATCCGGGTCGTCCGTGTCACCGCCGGACGCCTCGGCGCGGACCTCCTCGATGGTCAGTGCGGCCTGGATCAGCGCGAGGTGGGAGAGCCCCTGCGGCAGGTTCCCCATGAAGGAGCCGTCCTCGCTGATCATCTCGCTGTAGAGCCCGACGTCGTTCGCCTGGGCCACCATCGCGTCCATCAGCTCGGCAGCGTCGTCGACCCGGCCCGTGCAGGCCATCGCGGCGGCGAGCCAGAACGAGCACGCGACGAACGGAGACTCCTCCTGTTCCATGCCCGAGTACCGGTACACGAGCGGCCCGCGCTGCAACTGCTCCTCGATGGCGCGGATCGTCGACGCCATGCGGGGGCCACGGTCGAAGGCGCTCATCGCGTGCAGCAGGATCGACGTGTCGAGCTTGTCCGAGCCCGGGTACATGACGTAGTGCCCGCGCTCTTCGTCCCACCCGTGCTCGGCCACCCACTGCTCGATGAGCTCTCGGTTCTCGACCCACTTGTCGCGTGGGCCGTCGATCATGCCGGCGTCGTGCAGCTCGACCGCGGCATCGAGAGCCTGCCAGCAGCCGATCTTGCTCGAGACGTAGTGCTGCGTGTCCTCCAGCTCCCACATCCCCGAGTCGGCTTCTTCCCAGCGGTGGCACGCGTCGTCCGCGAGGCGTTCGAGCACGGCAGCGGTCTTCCGGTCGAGCACGTTCCCGGCTCGGACGTACTGCCGCAGGATCTCGAAGACGTCGCCCCACACACCGAGCTGCAGTTGGTCGCCGGCCCGGTTGCCGATCGTCACCGGCCCGATGCCCCGCCACCCCGGCACCTCGCGGTCCTCGACGCCGTCGCTCTTCGACCCGTCGAGCTCGTAGAAGATCGGCATCGACGAGTCGTGCTCGGCGATGGTGCGCATCACCCAGGACACCGCTGCGTGCGTCTCCTCACGCAGCCCGAAGCGAGTCAGCGCGTGCACCGTGTACGACAGGTCGCGGACCCAGGCGAACCGGTAGTCCCAGTTCTTCCCGCCGGTGCGGTCCTCCGGGAGGCTCGTGGTCGGTGCCGCCGCGATCGCCCCGGTGGGCGAGTAGATGAGCAGCTTCAGTGCGAGAGCGCTCCGCTGCACGGCGTCGGCCCACGGACCGTCGTAGTGGAAGGCCTCGGACCACGTCGACCAGTTGTCGATCGTGCGGTCCATCGCGGCGAGGGCGGCCTCGGGCTCGGGCATGAAGATCGGCTCGTCGTGCGTGCCGACGATCGTGAGGATGTGCTTCGACCCCTCGGTCGCGGTGAAGCGGCCGGAGAAGCGCGGACCGTCGTCGTGCACCGGTTCGAAGCCCTGCTCCACGATCGCGATGGTGACGCCGTCGACGCCGATCACGGCGCCGTTGGCCGTGTCGAGACGCTTCGGCTCGGCAGTGTTCAAGAGGGTCCCGGGCACGACCGCCCACTCGAACTCGACCGAGCCGCGGACGCCCTGCACGCACCGGGCGACCTCGGCCCACGGCAGTCGTCCCGCGACGCCCGTCACCATCGCGTCCGTCACGGTGACCTGCCCGGTCGACGTGGTCCAGGTGGTGACGAGGACGTTCGTACCGGGCAGGTACTCGCGGGACACCTCAGCGTCGCCGGTCGGCCGCAGTGCGACGTGGCCGCCGTGTTCGGGGTCGAGGATGCTCGCGAAGACCGGCGGCGAGTCCATCGAGGGGATCGGGAGCCAGTCGATCCGGCCGTCGAGGGCGATGAGGGCGACGGTCCGGCCGTCCCCGACCGCGCCGTAGGAACGTAGGGGGACGTACCCGTCGCTGCGTTCCTCGTCCTCGGTCGCGTGAGGGGTGTCCCGGGTCCGCTCGCTCATGCACCCAGCCTGCCCCCGGGGTGCGACCGACCATCAGCGGGACGTACCCCGTTGTGGACGGCCGCACCGCGCCTCCAGGCTGTGCAGGAGCCGTCAGGTGACGTCGGCGAGCCCCGTCGACGCGACCAGTCGGTCGAGGAGGAGTCGTCGGAACGGCACGGACGACCACCCGTGGTCGGCGCCGTCGACGGGGGTGAAGGTCGCTCCTGGGAGGACCTCGCCGTACCGTTCGCCGTAGGACAGCGGCACGATCTGGTCCGCCGTCCCGTGGAACACCTCGGCCGGACCGGTGTAGCGGTCGATCCCCGCGTACACGTCGAGCCCGGCGGTCACCTCGTCGATGAACGCCGTACCGAGCGCCATCCCACCGAAGTCGAAGAAGCCCTGCTCGCGTGCCGGCGCGAGCGGCTGTCCCTGGATCTCGTCCTTGCTCGCGATGTCGTCGACGACCACCCCGGCGGGTGACCACAGGGTCAGTGTCGCGACGAGGTCCGGCTCACGGGCGGCGGCGAGGGCGGACTCGACGGCTCCGAGGCTGTGCGCGACGACGTGCACGGGGCCGTCGGCGTCCGAGGCGAGCGTCCGGACCATGGTCGTGACCTGCTCGACCTCGTCGCTGATCGTGATGTCGGCGAAGTCGCCGTCGCTCGTGCCGTGGCCGAGTCGGCTGTACGAGCGGACCGCGGCGCCGTGGTCGGCGAGCCGTCGTGCGGTCTGGACGAAGAGCTGCTGCCCGCCGGTGTCCGTGCTGCCGAACCCGTGCACGAGGAGCACCGCCGGGCGCCCGGGCTCGACGGCGCCGAGCTGCCAGCCGCGGAGTGTCCGGCCGCGGCGGTCGAGGCGGATCGGCTGCATCAGTTCGTCCGGTCGGCGAAGCCGGCGGGGAGGTCGCCGGGGGCGGTGTCCACGACGGTCTCGTCGTCCTCGCCGACGTGTTCGAACAGCGTGATGTGCGCGAACTCCGGCACCACGTAGATCGGGTACGTCGGGCCCTGGTCGCGGTACTCGCGCATCCGGTCGAGGTGGTCGTTCTGGAACAGGACGGTCTTGCTGCCGTCCTCCTCGACCCAGCGCGGGAAGAAGATCGTGCCGTGCAGGACGCGCTCACCGGGCACGACGGTCACGACGACGCTCGTGCCGGTCGGCTCGTTCCAGGACACCTTGTAGACGCCGGCGGTCAGCGCGACGAGGTCGCCCTGCTGGTCCTTGACCCAGCGTCCGCCGACCATGCCGGAGTGAATGCGGTAGTCGATGGTCGTCGCGTTCTTCACGTACATCTCGTACTGCCAGCCGTTGGCGTACGTGTAGATGAACCGGTGTCCGACGATGCCGGAGAGGTCCTGCTCGGGGACGGGGTGCTCGACGCTCGTGGTGATCTGCATGCGTTCGAGTTTGCTCCTGGAATGCGTTTGTTGCAAACGTTTTTCCGGTGAGTACCCTGAGAGGGTGTCCACCCGCTCGAACGACCCCGGCCTGTCCGACGCTGCGCGCCGCCTGAGCGCCGAGGTCGGGCCCTTCCGGCGCGCGCTCCTCACCACTGCACGCCGCTCCGGGGACCTACCCGACATCCCCGACGCGCAGGTCGAGGTCCTCAGGCGGCTCGACGTCGACGGGTGGTCGAGCCCGACGGCGCTGGGGCGGGCGCTCGGGCTCGCGCGGTCCACGGTCAGCAACCTCGTCGCCGCCATGGAGCGCGACGGGTTGGTGGAGCGGCGACTCGCGCGCGGTGACGGCCGGAGCACCGAGGTCGGCCTCACCGAGCTCGCGGAGCGACGGCTCGCGGTGTACGACGAGTCCGCCGAGCGGGTGCTCGTCGAGGCCATGGCGGCCTCGTCCGCGGCGGATCGCCGCGTGCTCGCGGACGTCGGCGACGTCCTGGCACGGCTCCGGCAGCGCCTGGAGGGTCGCGCCGACGAGGGCGACTGACGGACAGCCGGGAGGCACGTGGCGCGGCCGCCACGCGCCTCTCGTCGGTCTCCCGGTCCCGTCCTGCGACGAACGGCGGTGCCGCGACCCGGCTCCCGGCGGTCGTCCGGTCGAACCGGTCCGGCGACCGCACGGGCCGGACACGGGCGCCGCGGACGGGCACGCTGGGTCGATGAGCGGAACGGCGGAACGAGCGGTCAAGGACGCCGGGCGACAGGCGCGACGGGTGGCGGACAGCCGCTGGTTCGAGCTGCTCGCGCGCGGCGGGTTCATCGGCAGCGGCGTCGTGCACCTGCTCATCGGCTACCTCGTGGTCCTGCTCGGCATCGGCAGCGCCGCCGGTGGCACCGAGACCGACCAGTCCGGGGCACTGCAGCAGATCGAGCGCGTCCCCGGCGGGGTCTTCCTGCTCTGGGTCGTCGCGATCGGGACCGCGGCGCTCACGATCCGACTCGTCGTCGAGGCCGTCATCGGCGGTCGCAGCGACAGCGCCCGCGCCTGGGGTGCCCGGGCGAAGAACGCCGGCAAGGCGATCGTGTACGGGGCGATCTCGGTGTCGGCGATGCAGTACGCGATCGGCGCCGGGACGAGTTCGAGCGGCTCGTCGCGGAGCGCCGCGGCCAAGGCCCTCGCGACGCCCGGCGGAGTGTTCCTCCTGCTGCTCGTCGCCGCCGTCGCGGTCGGCATCGGCATCGCCCTCGTGATCGAGGGAGCCCGGCGGTCGTTCTGGAAGCAGCTCGTCCGGCCGCGGCAACCGATCGAGCACACCGTGACGGTGCTCGGGGTCGTCGGGTACGTCCTCAAGGGCGTCGCGGTGATCGCGGTCGGTGTGCTCATCGCCGTGGCGGCGTTCCGGAGCGACCCCGACCAGGCGACCGGACTCGACGGGGCCTTCGACGCCCTGCACGGCATGTCCGGCGGCGGGGTCCTGCTCGTGGCCATCGGGATCGGGTTCCTGGCCTTCGGCGTCTACAGCTTCTTCCGGGCCCGCTACGCCCGCCTCTGAGGCCGGCGCCGGGCTCGCCGCTACGAGGGCTGGTGCTCCGAGGGCTGTTCGTCGAGCGGGTCGGCTGGCTGGGACGTCTCCCGCGGTTCCATCCCGGACGCGAAGAACTCGCCGACCGACACCGCGAGGCCGACGACCGTCCCGACCGCGATCGCTGCACTCCCGACGACGACGTAGGCCAGCTCTCCGAGCCGGTCGCGGAGGGACGTTCGTGGTCGAGCAGTCACGTCTGGGCCCCTCCTGTCCGCTGAGCCTCGTCGTGCTGCCACCCGGTGCGCTTGCTCCAACGATGAGCCCGTGGACCCGTGAGGACAAGGGTTCCGGAGCCGAGGACCGGTGAGAGTCCGCACAACATGGTGAACGGGCGCGGAGGCGGTAGCCGGTAGGCAGGTGCCATGGACACCGCGACGACCGGACCCGTCACCGTCTTCTGCGACGACCAGGCCGTGCTCGCCGAGAGCATCGTCTGGAGTCCGGGGGAGCGGCTGCTCCGCTGGACGGACATCACGCTCGGCACCCTCACCACGGCATCGGCCGACGGCACGGTCCGGAGCGTGGTTCCGCTGCCGCCGCCGCTCGCGAGCTTCCAACCGCGGGCCACGGGCGGGTTCGTGGCCGCGCTCGGCGACACCGTCGTGCTCACCGACGCGGACGGGGTCGTCGAGCGCGAGCTCGCGCGCGTGCAGCACGCCACCGCGGGCATCCGGTTCAACGAGGGCAAGTGCGATCCCTTCGGCCGCTTCGTCGTGGGCAGCATGGACCTCGGCGGCGACGACCCGGCCGGGGCGCTCTACGCGGTCGACCCCGACGGTTCCGTGCGGACGCTCCGTGGCGGGTTCGGCGTCGCGAACGGCTTCGAGTGGACCGGGGACGGCTCCGAGATGTTCGTGACGGACACCAGCACCTCGACGATCTACCGCGCGCCCTACGGTCCCGACGGGGAACTCGGGGAGCTCGTGCCGTTCATCAGCGGCGCGGCGCACGACGGCCTCGCGCGCGACGACGAGGACTGCCTCTGGACGGCTGTCTACGGCTCGGGCCGGGTCGAGCGGTGGGGGCCGGACGGATCGCACCTGGAGACGGTCGAGGTGCCGGCACCGAACGTGACCTCGGTGGCGTTCGGCGGCGACGACCTGTCGACGCTCTTCGTCGGGACGGCGCGCGAGAACCTCGCGGAGGAGCAGCTGGAGCGGTACCCGCACTCGGGTGCCGTCTTCGCGGTCCCGACCCGCGTGCACGGCCTCCCCGCGAACACGTTCAGCGGCTGACGGGGTGGGGTCCGCCGGACGGGCCACCGCCGCGGGTATCCTGGGCGACCGTTCGACCCGAGGAGACGCCGTGGACGACGACAGCACCCCGCGCGACCGCGCACCCCGCGGCAGCGCCCCGCACGACCGCGCCACGTCCGCCGACGACCGCGACGCGCACGCTCCTGACCCGTCGAGTCGCCTGGCCGAGGCCGACGACGCCGACGTCACCGTGGAGGTCGACCGCATCGCCGTCGACGGGACCTACGTCCGCGTCAGCTCGATCGGTCAGCCGGGCGACCGCGCCTTCGTCCTGGTCGCCGGCCTCGGCATCGCCGCGACGTACTACGAACGGCTCGCACCGCACCTCAACGAGAACGGTCCCGTGCACGCCCTCGACCTGCCCGGCTTCGCGGGCGTGCCGCACTTCCGCGGCCGGGTCTCGATCGAGCGGTACGCGGACGCCGTCGAGGAGGTCATCGACGAGCTCGGTCTCGAGGACCCTGTGCTCGTCGGACACTCGATGGGAACCCAGGTCGTGACGGAGGTGGCCGCCCGGCGCCCGGGGATCTCGGACCTCGTCTTGATCAGTCCGGTGGTCGACTCCCGAGCACGCACCGTGCGGCAGTCGGCGTTCCGGTTCCTCCGGTCGACGGTGCACGAGCCCGCGGCGGTGCGCTGGCACGGCATCACCGCGTACGCACTCTGCGGGTGGCACTGGTTCTCGAAGGTCCTGCCTCGGATGATCGCCTTCCCGATCGAGGAGCGCGCGGCCGAGGTGCAGGCCCGCACGCTCATCGTCCGTGGCGAACACGACGCGATGGTGCCGCGCGACTGGGTGCGGCGACTCGCGCGGGTCTTCCCGTACGCCGTGCTCCGCGAGGTCGTCGACGGTGCGCACTCGGTCATGCACGCACAGGCGGACGCGGTCGCGCAGCTCGCGGTGGACCACGTGGCGCGCCGGCTGCCTGATCGCGGGGTCTCGTCACTGCAGCGAGTGCGTGACGACTCGACGTCATCGGACCTCGCTCGTCTCGGCCCCGGTGACGCGTGGTTGCTCGTGAAGTCGCGCTTCATCGAGCTGTTCGGCATGGCCCGGAACGACGACGAGACCCTCGAGGCCGCGAAGTCCGCGCACGCGGTCGCGATGGCCGACGGCGACGGCCTCCCGGTCGACCCGGACGACCGCCGCGCGGTGGTCGACCAGGTCGCCCCCGAAGCGCGCGACGCGCGCTGAGTCCGGAGCCGCCGCCGGTCGGACCGCGCCCGACCGGAGACAGGACGCAACCCGGAGACGGACTGGAGGCG
>NZ_JBPUGH010000151.1:0-8122 GCF_051548005.1 Curtobacterium flaccumfaciens
CGCCCGCGACGCGGCGCGCTCGACGGTGCGAGGTTCCGCACGCGGTGCGACGGTCGGCACCTCGCACCGTGCGTGGAACCTCGCACGGTGCGGATCGCCGTGCCGACCCATGCCGACACCTCGCACGGTGCCGTTCGGTCAGCTTGTGGTCGCGAGGAGGTCCTCGACGTCCGTCAGGACCGCCTCGGGGGTGACCTCGTCGACGAAGGACGGGTCGTGCTCGCAGCGTTCCGCCGTCCACCCGACCTGCGTGACGTCGATCCCGCACACCGGGCACCGGGTCACGAACGACATGTGGACACGGTGCCGGCCGCGGTCGAACGGCCCGGCGTTGACGACGTTGCCGAACCAGAACACGCCGACCGTCGGGGTGCCGACCGCGACGGCGAGGTGCCGCGGTCCAGAATCGTCGCCGACCATCACATCGGCCGCCGCGAGCACCACGGGGAGCTCAGCCAGGGGCAGGGTGCCGACGAGGTCGTGCAGGCGTGCGGTGTCCCCGACCTCGGCGAGGATCGCGTCCGCAGCAGCCCGGTCCGAGGCGTCGCCGACGAGGACGACGTCGTCCCCCGCCGCGAGCCGCTCCCGGGCGACCGCCGCGAACCGCTCGGGGCTCCAGCGACGACGGGGGTCGGTCGCACCGGGGTGCAGCGCGACGAGCCGGTGCACGACCCCCATCCGCTCGCGGACGGCGGCCCGCTCCGGCTCGGTCACGAGGACCCGCGGGTCGAGCGTGACGGGAGCGGCGCCGGCGAGTGACACGACCTCGAGTCCGCGGAGCACTTCGTGCTGGTAGTACACGTACCGGACCCAGCGCTCCAGGACCTCGGCGTCCTCGGTAGCGGTGCCGACGGTGTGCCGGCCGCCGAGTCCGAGCAGGAACGGGTTCGAGTTCCGCCCGCCGCCGTGGAGCTGCACGGCGAGGTCGAACCGCCCGTGCGTCCTCGCGTCGAAGTCCGCACGGCTCGGTGCGGAGTCGCCGGAGTCGCGGACGCCCGGGGCGACCGGCAGCTCCTCGAAGGCGTGCACGGACGCGGTGCGACCGGCCAGCACGGCCGGTGCCACCGGGGTGCCGAGCAGGGTGATGCGGGCGTCCGGGTAGGCCGCGGCGAGGGCGTCGAGCGCGGGCACGGCGAAGAGCAGGTCGCCGAGTCCCCCGCCTCGCAGCACCGCGATCTCGTGGACGTCGTCGAACCGGGGACCACCGTTGCCGATCAGTTGCACCACTCGTTCCTACCCACCCCTCCCGAGTGTCCGTGTCCGATGGTCGAGAAGCGCGGTCCCGTGTGCGCGCACAGGCGCTCCGGAGGAACGTGCGAATCCCGTACGGAAGGACCCGCATGACCCTCGCCCCGGAAGCCCCGAACCCCGCCACCGCCACGTCCGACCTGGTGGTGACCGACCCGGTCGACGGTTCGGTAGCCTCGACCACCCGGCGCTCGACCGAGGACGAGGTGCGTGACGCGGTCGCGCGTGCCCGAGCGGCTGCTCCGGGTTGGCGCCGCACGGCTCCGGCGGAACGCGGCGCCCTGCTCCGAGCCGCGGCCGAGCACCTGCGCTCCCACGCGGACGAGCTCGCAGCGCTGAACACCCGGGAGACCGGCAAGGTCCCCGGTGACGCGCTCGGCGGGGTCGAGGCCGGCATCGGCACGCTCCTGCAGTACGCGGAGCTCGGGCCCGTCCACCGCGGCGAGGCGCTCCGGGGGCAGCACGGCGCCGCCGACTGGACCGTGCCGCACCCGCGGGGCGTCGTCCTCGCACTGACGCCGTGGAACGACCCGGTCGCCGTCGCCTGCGGCATCCTCGGCGCAGCGATCGTCACCGGCAACACCGTGGTCCACAAGGGCTCCGAGCGCAGCCCCGCGACCATCGCCCGCCTGAACGCACTCCTCGCCGAGGTCCTGCCCGACGGCGTCCTCGCCGGTGTCGACGGCGACGCGGCCACGGGTGAGCTGCTCCTCGAACAGGACGGCATCGACGTCTACGCGCACGTCGGGTCGACCGCGACCGGCGATCGACTCTCCGCGGTGGCCGCGGTGACCCGTGCGCACGTGGTCCGCGAGAACGGCGGGAACGACGCCGTGGTCGTCGACGCCGACGTCGACCCGGCCTGGGCTGCGTCGCAGGTCGCACTCGGTGCCTTCGCGAACACGGGCCAGATCTGCACCAGCGTCGAGCGCGTGTACGTCCACCGTGCGGTCGCCGACGCCTTCGTCGCCGCCCTCGTGGCGGAGGCCGACCGCCGCACCGCGGCACCCTCGGCTGAGTACGGGCCCCTGGTCGACGACCGGATGCGGGACGCCGTGCACGCCCAGGTCCGCGAGGCCGTCGACCGCGGCGCCGTCCTCCGCACCGGCGGCGTCGTCCCCGGGGGGCCCGGATCGGCGTACCCGGCCACCGTCCTCACCGACGTGGCCGACGACATGAGCGTGATGACCGAGGAGACGTTCGGCCCGGTCGCCCCGGTGCGCGTCGTCGACTCGTTCGACGAGGGCCTCCGCCTCGCAGCGGCCGACCGCTACGGCCTCGCGGCGACGGTCCTGACGAACGACACCGGCAACGCACTCCGCGCCGCGGCGGAGCTCCCCGTCGGCACCGTCAAGGTCAACGCCGTGTTCGGCGGCGCCCCGGGCGGCAGCGCGGAACCCCGTGGGGCGTCGGGCTCCGGGTTCGGGTACGGCCCGCACCTGCTCGACGAGCTCACCACGACGACCGTCGTCCACCTCGAGCCCGCCGGTGGTGTCCGGTGACCGCCGACGTGCGGCTCGTCCGCGACCTCGTGGCGCGCATCGACGACCGCGAACCGCTCGTCGTCGTGATCGGAGACGGCATCCTCGACCGCTGGACCGTCGGCGAGGCCGAACGCCTGTCGCGCGAAGCACCCGCCCCGATCGTCCGCGTGACCGAGAGCATCGCCGTCCCCGGCGGCGCCGCCAACACCGCCGTGAACGCCCGTGCGCTCGGCGCCCGCGTCCGCATGGTCGGCTACGTCGGCGACGACGAGTCCGGACGGACCCTGCGTGACCGGCTCGACGCCGCCGGGGTGGACACGTCCTTCCTCGTCGAGGTGCCCGGTGCCCGCACCACCACGAAGGACCGCATCGTCGGCGGCGACCGCGTCGTGGTCCGCGTCGACGACATCGCGGCACCGCCGGACGAGGCCGCCCGGGAGCGCTTCGGCGCGGCCGTCGCCCGAGCCGTCCGCTGTGCCGACGCCGCCGTGGTGTGCGACTACGGCCTCGGCGTCGACCCGGAGACGGTCGTCCCGGTGCTCGACAGCGACCGTCCCGCGGCCGTCGTCGTCGACGCACACGACCTGACCCGCTGGGCCGGGCTCCACCCGGACCTCGTGACGCCGAACGCCGGCGAGACCGCTGCGCTCCTCGCCCACGTCGCCGGGACCCGGTCCCACGACCTCGGCCAGGGGTCGTCCCGGGTGACGGCGGTCGTCGACGCGCGGGACGCGGTCCTCGCGGCCACCGGGGCCCGTGCGGCGGTCGTGACCCTCGACCGCGACGGCACCGTGCTGCTCGAACCCGACGCCGACCGGGCCTTCCGGACCCGTGCGACGCCCGCCGCCGAACAGCAGGCGTCCGGCGCCGGTGACACCTTCTGCGCCGGGGCCACGGTGGCGCTCGCCGTCGGCGCCACCCGTCGGCACGCGGTGTCCTTCGCGCAGGCCGCCGCGGACGTCGTCGTGCGCGAGGCGGGCACCTCGGTGTGCTCGGCCCGCGCCCTCGTCGACTCCGTGACCGCGCCCGCCGAGACCGTGGTCGACCACGACGAGCTCGCGGACGCCGTCGCCGCAGCCCGCGACGCCGGTCGCCGCATCGTCTTCACGAACGGCTGCTTCGACGTCGTCCACCGTGGGCACACGACGTACCTGCGCCAGGCGAGCGAGCTCGGTGACCTGCTCGTTGTGGCGCTGAACGACGACGACTCGGTCCGTCGGCTGAAGGGGCCGGAGCGGCCGATCAACACCGCGGAGGACCGCGCCGGCGTGCTCGCGGCTTTGGCGTGCGTCGACCTCGTCACCGTCTTCGCGACCGACACCCCGATCCCCCTGCTCCGACGCATCCGACCGGACGTCTACGTGAAGGGCGGGGACTACTCGCCCGAGATGCTCAGCGAGACCGCCGTGGTGCGCGAGTACGGCGGCGAGGTCGTCATGGTCGACTACGTCGCCGAGCACTCCACGACCGCCGTGGTGCGGCGCATCCGCGAATCGTCGTGACCGCGCGCTGGTCCGGTGACTGGGCTCGGCCTCGCGTCGACGGGGCCGAGCCCGAGGTGGACGTGCTCGTCCCGACCGTGGGCCGGTCGGCCGAGCTCGCGACGACGCTCGCGGGTCTCGCCGCGCAGGTGGACGTGGACCTCCGGATCGTCCTCAGCGACCAGTCCGCGGACGGGGACGCCGCCGACCGGCCGGCGGTCGCGGCGATGCTCCGCGTCCTGGAGGCGCAGGGCCGTCCCGTGACGCTCCTCACCCACCGGGAGCGGCTGGGTCTCGCCGAGCACCGGCAGTTCCTGCTCGACCATGCCACCGCGCCCGCTGTGCTGTTCCTCGACGACGACGTCTGGCTCGAACCGGGCAGTGTGCGGCGGATGCTCGACGCGCTCCGCACGCTCGACTGCGGCTTCGTGGGCTCGGCGGTCCAGGGGCTGTCGTACCTCGCCGACCGGCGCCCGCACGAGACCGCGGTGTTCGAACCGTGGTCGGACGGTGTCGAGCCCGAGGTGGTCCGGCGCGGCACCCCGGCCCACGACCGCTGGTCGCTCCACAACGCCGCGAACCTCGCGCACGTCGCCTCGGACCTCGACGTCGAGCGGGGCGGCTGGGTGCCCTACCGGGTGGCCTGGGTCGGCGCCTGCGTGCTCTACGACCGCGAGCGGCTCGAGTCCGTCGGCGGCTTCCGCTTCTGGCCCGAACTGCCGCCCGAGCACGCGGGCGAGGACGTCGTCGCCCAGTGGCGGGTGATGGAGCGGTTCGGCGGTGCCGGCATCGTACCGTCGGGTGCGGTGCACCTCGAGTCACCGACGACGGTCACCGACCGCCGCGTGGACGCACCGGACGTCGTCTTCCGCTGAGCGCGGCGCGGCGTACCGCGGGACGGACGGGAGGCCCGTGGCGAACCCGCCACGGGCCTCCCGTCCGCAGTCAGCGCGTCAGCGCACGCGCACCTGCGCGGTCGCGACCTTGCCGGTCTGCACGCCGGTGAAGGTGAGCGCCGTGGTGCCGCGCTCGGCGCGCCACGTCGTGGACGCGGTGCCGTTCACCAGGTCGAGCGTGCCGAGGTCGGTGTCGCCGAGCTGCACGCGCACCTGGCGGTCGCCGGCGAACCGGCTGCCCGTGACCGTGATGCGCTCGCCACGGCGCGGCGACCGGTCGGACACGTCGACCCGTGCGCCGCGGCTGAGCGCGGCGACGTCCTCCGACAGGCCGAGGCCGTCGCGGATCGTGAAGAACGTGTCGGTCTGGTCGGAGAGCCCGACGACGTTCGCGGCGCCGGGGCCGTACGCCGCGATGCGGACCTGCGTGCCGGTGTGCTGCTGCGAGCCGCCGGCCGCCGCGGTGCCGTACGAGACCTTCATCGTGGTGCCGTCCGCCGTGACCAGCGCGGTGGAGAGCGCCGCGGGCGGCGTGTTGTCGACGATCTGGCTCGAGTGTGCGTGGTCGGCGGTCGCGATGACGAGCGTGTTGCCGTCCCGCTTCGCGAACGCGAGCGCGGCCTGGACGGCCTCGTCGAAGTCGATCGTCTCGCCGATCTGGCCGCAGGCGTCGGCGGCGTGGTCCTGCTTGTCGATGCTGGCGCCCTCGACCTGGAGGAAGAAGCCCTTCTTCGCGTGCTTCTGCTGGAGGAGGTCG
The DNA here is from genome assembly GCF_051548005.1 of Curtobacterium flaccumfaciens. Lineage (GTDB taxonomy): Bacteria > Actinomycetota > Actinomycetes > Actinomycetales > Microbacteriaceae > Curtobacterium. The sequence continues at coordinate 5,867 of NZ_JBPUGH010000151.1, forward strand.
ATCGACTTGTTCGTCAGCGACGCGAGCGAGAGCCCCGTGTCGAGGCGTGCCGGGTTCGGCGTGCAACGGGTCGGGGCGGCGTCGGCTCCACCGACCGTCGCGGTGGTCGGGGCGTAGCGCGTCGGGAAGTTGCCCGGCGTGAAGAGCCCGAGGAGCGGCTGACGCTGGTCGGCCTTCCGCACCGCGGCGAGCCCGGCTGCGTCGTCGACGAGCTGGTAGCCGCGCTCGTCGGCCTGCTCGAAGAGGGTCTTGCCCTCCCACTGGCCGGCCTTCGCCGTCTGCTGGAAGCTCGCCGAGCCGCCGCCGAGCGTGACGTCCGGGCGGGCGTCGAGCAGCTGCTCGCTGATCGAGCCGAGGCCGCCGGCCTGCAGGGCGTCGGTGCCGCAGGCGGCGGTGTCGGGGCCGTAGCAGGAGCGCGAGCCGACGTGCGCGACCTGGACCGCCGGGGTGGCGTCCTGGATCTCGGCGGTGGAGACGTCGCCGGTCTTGTAGCCGTTCGCCTTCGCGAGCTCGAGGAGCGACTGCTGGGGCTTCCCGTCGACGTCGACCGAGATGGCGCCGTCGTACGTCTTCGTGCCGGTCGCCCAGGCGCTGCCCGAGGCGGCCGAGTCGGTGACGTAGTCGGGCTTGCCCTTGTTCTCGCCGCTCTTCACGAGGGAGTACGTGGTGTACGAGCCGGTCATCGGCAGGGCGTCGAGGCCGGGGAGCCGACCGGCGGCGCCGTACTGGTAGTTCCGCGCCACGGTGATCTCGGAGTCGCCCATCCCGTCGCCGATGAGCAGGATGACGTTCTTCGCACCGGCGTTCTGGATCGCCTGGCGGACGCTCCGGGTCTGGTCGCCCTGGTGCCGGGCGGCGCCGCCGTGCTGGTTCAGCGCGAGCTGGGCGACGGCCTCGGCCGTGCCCGGCAGAGCCACGGCGCCGACGATGACCGCCGCGCCGAGTGCGAGCGCCGCGCGGCGTCGCTTGGTCGTGTGCTGCATGTGGTGGATCCCCTCTGGACGTGCCCCGAACGGGTGCCATCAGAGGATGGCTGTGCAGCGGTACAGGCTCGTGAACGCGCCGCGACGGGCAGGTGAACGGCGAGGCTGCGCGGGCGGTGGGCCCGCTCAGCAGGACGTTCCCCGGACGGTGCGCGCGGTCAGCCGCCGATCTCGACCTGTTGGCCGGCGTCGTCCAGGTCCAGTTGCACGACCGACCGGGCCCGCTCGACCCACGGACTCTCGGCGCACCCGATCCAGAGCGTCCTGCACGGCTCGCCGCCCGCGACGCACCACTCCGCCGCCCAACCGATGACGGCCTCGGCCAGTGCCTCACCGCGGTCGGCGAAGACGAGCGAGGCGACCCGGGACGGCCGGCCGCTCCGGACGAGCCAGGTGACGCTCACACGGGGCGGTGCCGGTAGGATCCGGACCTCGTCCTCGAGCGCGACCTCGACGAACACCTGTCCGTAGGCGGTGTCCGGCAACTCGACGAGCTGGCGGTGGATCTCCGGCAGGTCGTCGGCGCACCCCGCGACGAGCACGTGCTCGGCGGGCGGCTGCCGGTTCCTCGTCATCGGAACACCGTAGGGCTCGTGCGCGCTCACGACAAGGGGTGCGTGGTGGACCGGGTCAGGGCGGGCCCGAGTTCGTGGGCGAGGAACGACCACATCCACTCGAGCGCGACGGCGTTCGTCAGCTCGGGCACGCCCTGCTGGATCTGCGTCGCGACGCCGTCGCTGTACGCCGCGAGCTTGAGGGCGACGGTCTCGGGGTGCGCCGACGCGGCGAACACCCCGGAGTCGACACCGCGACGGAGGACCCGGACGAGGCAGGCCTCCCAGACTCGGATCCGTTCGGCGTACTCGGCCGCGACCTCGGGCCGCCGGACGACGGCGGTCCAGTAGTCGGACCAGACGCGCCAGTGCTCGCGGACCTCCTGCCGCTCGGCGAACAGGGGCTCGACGAGCATCCGCACCGCACGCGCCGGGTCGGGTTCGGCGTCGACGGCCTCGACGATCGCACCGTAGAAGCGCTCCGTCTCGAGTACCACGACCTCGTTGAGGATCTCGGCGACGCTGTCGAAGTGGTACGTGACCGTGCCCACGGACACCCCCGCCTCGGCGGCGATGTCGCGCAGGCCGGTGGAGCCGACACCGCGGCGGACGATGACCTCGCGGGCGGCGGTGACGATCATCGCGCGGCGCACCTCGGGGCGCTGGCGGGCCCGGTTCCGGGTCCGGTCGACCGCGTCCGCGGCCGACCCGCCGGACGC
>NZ_JBPUGH010000152.1:0-8089 GCF_051548005.1 Curtobacterium flaccumfaciens
GGCCTGGGCGAGACCCAGAGCCAGCGCGGCCGTCAGCTCGCCGTTGGCGAGACCACGAACACCGTCGGTACCGAACAAACGCGGCATTGCGATCGGGTTCGGTGAGCGACTAGCGCTTCGAGAACTGCGACGCCTTGCGGGCCTTCTTGAGACCGGCCTTCTTGCGCTCGATGACGCGGGCGTCACGGGTGAGGAAGCCGGCCTTCTTGAGCGCCGGGCGGTTGTTCTCGCGGTCGATCTCGTTCAGCGCACGCGCGATGGCGAGGCGGAGCGCACCGGCCTGACCCGAGGGGCCACCACCGGTGATGCGGGCGGTGACGTCGTAGGCGCCGAGGAGCTCGAGCACCTTGAACGGGTCGTTGATCAGCTGCTGGTGCAGCTTGTTCGGGAAGTAGTCCTCGAGCGTGCGGCCGTTGACCGTGAACGCGCCGCCACCGGGGACGAGGCGGACGCGGGCGATGGCCTCCTTGCGGCGCCCGACGGCACCGCCCGAGACGTTGAGGATCTGGCGGGGAGCAGCCTCGGCAGCGGCGGGTGCGCTCTCCGTGGTGAAGCTCTCCGGGGTCTGGTCGAGGGAGTCAGCGATCTGTGCCATGAGTTGTATCAGTCCTTGAAGTCGTCGTGGCCGTCGTTACTGCGCGACCTGGTCGAAGGTGTACGCCTTGGGCTGCTGCGCGGCGTGCGGGTGCTCCGCGCCGGCGTAGACCTTCAGCTTCTTGAGCTGCTCACGGCCGAGGGTGTTCTTCGGCAGCATGCCGCGGATCGCCTTCTCGACGGCGCGGGTGGGGTGCTTCTCGAGCATCTCCGGGTAGGAGGTCGCCGTGAGGCCGCCCGGGTAGCCCGAGTGACGGTAGTAGACCTTCTTGGCGAGCTTGGAGCCGGTGAGGGCGACCTTGTCCGCGTTGATGATGATGACGTAGTCACCCATGTCCATGTGCTGGGCGAAGGTGGCCTTGTGCTTGCCGCGCAGGAGCGCAGCCGCGTGGGTGGCGAGGCGGCCGAGGACGACGTCGGTCGCGTCGATGACGATCCAGTCGTGCTGGACGTCTGCCGGCTTCGGGGAGAACGTACGAGTCACAGGTGTGCTGCTTTCGTGTCGAGGTGAGGAGTCCGTGAATCCCGCTCCGGTGGGTGTTCCCCGCGCGATGCACGTGGAACTGCCCGGTGGAGGGCTCATCTGACTGTCCGGCGCACGGTGCGCACAGACCAAGGAGAGAGCCTACCCGACGCGACTCGCGTTGTCGAACGCGCCGACAGACGGACGGGAGGCACGGTGCCCGCTGGCACCGTCCTCCCTCGGAGGCTCGGTTGGCGCGGGGCTGGGCTCGGCGGGGCCTGGCGGGGCTGGGCCTGGCGGGCGGCATCGTGCGAGGTCGTCCACGTGGTGCGAGGAGGACATCACCGCACCGTGTCGACAACCTCGCACCGAGCGCCCGAGCGCCCGAGCGCCCGAGCGCCCGACACCGCACCGGGATCGCGAGTCGCGGGGAAGCAGAACGGGCCCGCCGTCCGGAGACGACGAGCCCGTTCAGGGTGTTTCGGTGATCAGCCGATGACCCGCGCAACGCTCCGCGTCGCCGCTGAGCGGGGCGCGCCCGTCCGTCAGGTGGTCACGTCCGTCAGGACGCCCGTCAGCCGAAGAGGCCGCGCAACCACGCGACGATCGCCGCGAGTGCAGCGGCGACGGCCTGGGCGACGGGGCCGCCGTTGCCCGGGGTCCCGGGTCCGTCGCCGGGCTTGCCGGGTCCGTCACCGGGCTTGCCGGGCTGGCCAACACCCGGCAGGTCGATGCCCACCAGGATCGGGTCGTGGTCGCTCGCGCGGTACACGTCGTCGCGCCACAGGTCCGTGACGTTGTAGTCGTAGCGCGAGTACTCCAGGCCGACCGACTCGACCGAGTTGATGTTCCAGATGTCCACGCCCGTGACCGTCTTCATCGCGGCGGGTGACGCGAACACGTGGTCGAGCGAGCCGCTCAGGCCGCTGAAGACGTACGACCACTCGGTCGGGTCCTCGGTCGGACCGAGGTCCGTGTAGCCGGCGTCGTCGAGGACCCGCACCGGGTCCTCCTGGCTGTAGGCGTTGAAGTCGCCGAGCATGAACACCTTGTCGGTGCCGGACGTCTTCTGCATCGCGGTCGAGAACGCCACGAGCGCCTTCGACTGCGCCACCCGCGAGGCGTTCGACGCGCCCTGACCGTCGCCCTGGTCGGCGTCCGCGCCCGTCCCGGAACCCTTCGACTTGAAGTGGTTCGCGATGACGAGGAAGGTGTCGGCCTTCTTCGGCTTCTCGACACCCTTGCCCTTGCCCGGCTTGGTCACGACCGGCGCGAACGCCTGGGCGAGCGGCTGGCGGGCGTTGGCGAACGCGTCGGAGTCGGTGAGGATCGTCGACCCGCCGACCGGCTGCACGCGGTCCTTCTTGTAGATGAGCGCGAGGCGGATGACGTCCTCACTGGCGGGCAGCTTCGACGGGGACTTCGCGTACGCCCACGTGTCCTTGCCGGTCGCAGCGTTCAGCGCGGCGACGAGGGTGCCCACGGCGGCGTCGCGGTCCCGGCCGAAGCGGGCGGAGTTCTCGATCTCCTCGAGCGACACGACGTCCGCGCCGAGCCCGTTGATCGCCTTGACGATCTTCACCTGCTGGCGGGCGAGGTCGTCCGCGTTCGCGGCACCACGGGCGTCGCAGCCGCCGCGCACGGTGACGGGGTCGCCGTCGCGGTCGGTGTAGTACGTGCAGCCGGTGAGCTGGTCGCCGGTCGTCGGGAAGTAGTTGAGGACGTTGAAGCCGGCGAGCTTGACGTCCCCGCCGACGTTCTCCGGCGCGGCCGTGCGGACGTCCGAGAACGACACCGGCAGGTCCGCAGCCGGGGTGGCGCCGGTGATCGGCGACGTCGGCTGGAACTTCCACGAGTCGTTCCGGTAGTCCATGACGACGGGCTCGTCGAAGGTGGCGGCAGCACCGACCGTGACCGGACCCTGTGTGAGCCACGAGACCGGGACCGACTGGTTCGCGGCGCTGAGGAAGTTCGTGCTCGCACCGTCGTCGAGGGTGACCTGGCGGGCGGCGTTGTCGGCGGCGACCGCGGCGGCCTCGGTGCTGCCCGGACGGGCGACCTCGGTCGGTTGGAGCAGGCGCTGCTTGCCGCTGGCGAGCACGACCTCGCCGTACTGGTTGGTCGTGTAGTTGTCCGCGACCGTGTAGTCGCCCTGCGGCGCGACGAGCATGCTCTCGAGCGACTCGCGCTGCGCGTCGGTGCGCGGGAGGGTGAGCGTGGCGGGGACCGGCTTCGCGACGCCGTCCTTCGGCAGTTGCTCGAGGCCCGCGGTGCTCGACACCGTCAGCTCGGTCAGACCGTTGAACTCGGAGACCGTGCCGGTGAGGCGCACCACGTCGCCGATCGCGACCTTCGCCGCGGTGGCGGCCGAGTACACGAAGACGGCGTCGGACGCGTTGTGCGTCCCCAGGTCGAGCGCGCCGCCGGTGCCGGCGGTCTGGACCGTGTAGCCGTTGAACCCGCCCGTGGCGTACACGGCGGTGACGACACCGTCGGTGCGGACGGTCTTGCCGGCGTACGGCGAGGTGTCCGTCGTTCCCTGCAGCTGTGCGATGGTGACCTGCTCGGCCGGTGTTCCAGGAGTGCCCGGGTCGGTCGGGTCCGTCGGGTCGGTCGGCTGGGTCGTCTCGCCCGCAGCGTTCTCGGGAGTGACCGTGCTCGTCAGCGAGAAGTCCGCCGCGTTCGAGTCCGTGTCGGTCGTACCCGTGCGGGTCAGCGCGTCGGGCACCGAGTTGGCGGTGCCTGTCGTGGCGGCCGCGGTCTCGAAGGTGTTCGAGGTGCCGTAGCCGAGCAGGTCGACGACGCCCGGCGTCCCGGTCGTGACGGCGCCGGCAGGGAGGGTCAGCGCGGTCGCCTGGTCGGCGAGGACGAGCGTCCCTGTCGAACCCGACGGGTTGAGCCCCGTGACGGCGTCGGCCTCGGGCAACGCCTGGCCGTTCGACCCGTTCGACCCCATCTGCACGAGGTACGTGCCGTGCGCGGGGACCGAGCCGGCGAGCTTGCCGATCGACGGCGCCCCGGTGCTCGTCGCGGCGCGGTACTGGAGCGACCATCCGTCCACGCTGATCGGCGCGTCGGTCGGGTTGCCGAGCTCGACGAACTTGTTCGTGAACGGCTGGTTCGCGCTGCCGCCCTTGAGGTAGGCCTCCTCGATGACGAGGCCGGTGCCGTCCGGGCTCGCGGACGCCGGGGCGGTGGCGACGAGCGGGGCGGCGAGGAGGGCTGCGGCGGTGACGGCGCACACCAGCGTGCGGCTCGTCACCCCCGCCGAGCGTTCGGTACGGAGCATGAGGACCTTCGCGTTCGTGGGTTGGCTCCCCCCGGTCGGGGGGCAACGACCCTCGGAACCTACCTGCCTGACCGGTCGCTCAGGTTGCGGTCAGGTAAATGATTGCTTCCCGGTACGAACTCGGCGCGGCGCCTCAGTGCGCGACCGGCAGCCACTCCGACCCGACGCGATGGACCGCCGGGCCGTGACCGGGGAGCAGGATGCCCGGCATCGGGAGCGCGCGTGCCGACTCCAGGGCACGCTCCTGGTCCGCCGTGAAGAACGGCGTGATCATCCGGGGTCGTGGTGCCCAGGACGCCGGTTGCGTGTCGTGCCGGGAGACCACCGCGTCGCCGGTCACGATCGCGTCGGCCGCCGGCAGGAGGTACGCCGTCGACCCCGCGGTGTGGCCGTCCGCGGGGAACGGGGTGATCGCGCGCCCGGCGAAGTCCGCCGCCGTGAAGGCGCGGACGGTCGGCACCGTCGTCGGACGCAGCGCGTCGGACCCGAGTGCCCGCAGGAGCCAGCGCAACGTCCGCGGTGCGGCGAGCCGTCCGCCGATCTCCGCAGGGGTGACCTGCTGGCGCGACGGCCCGCGGACGTTGTCGACCTCGTCCGCGTGGGCGAGGACCTCGACGTGCGGGAAGCGTTCGAGGATCCCCGGGATGCCGCCGACGTGGTCGACGTGCCCGTGGGTGACGTACACCCGACGGAGGTCGTCGAGGTCGTGTCCCGCCCACCGGACCGTGTCGAGCACGAGGTCCGTGTCCGCGGGGTAACCGGCGTCGATCAGGGCGACGCCGTCCTCCTCGGCGAGGACGACCCAGTTCGACACCGGGCCCTCGACGAAGACCACGCCGGGGGCGACGGAGACGACGGACCGGGCGGCGCGGGAGCTCATCCCCCGACCGTACCGGCGTCCGACTCGTCCTCGGTCCGGCGCGCTCGCGTCTGCTCCGCGCGCGCCGCGAGCTCGTCGTCGGCGGGGTACCCGACCTCGGTCAGCGTGAGGCCGCGGGCGGGCGCGACCTTGAACTCGCTCGTCCGCCGCTGCGCGGTCCGCAACTCCTCGAGGCGGTCGGGGCCGAAGCGGCCCTCGCCGACGGCGATGGTCGCCCCGACCATCGCACGCACCATCGAGTGGCAGAAGGCATCGGCCTGGAGGCTCGCCACCAGCGTGCCGTCCGGCTCGCGGTCCCAGCGGAACTCCTGGAGCGTCCGGATCGTGGTCGCGCCCTCCCGCGGCTTGCAGAAGGTCGCGAAGTCGTGCAGCCCGAGCAGCACCAGCGCGCCGCGCTCCATCGCCGCGGGGTCGAGGCGCGTCGGGTGCCAGGTGGTGTGCCCGCGACGACGTGGGTCGCGGGGAGCCCCGACGTCGGCGACCCGGTACTGGTAGCGACGCCAGAGCGGGGAGAACCGGGCGTCGAAACCGTCCGGGGCGACCGATGCCCGCGTGACGACGACGTCGCCCTCCGGTGCCGCGATGCCGTTCACGCGCTTCACGAGGCCGTCCAGCGGCGAGCGCCCGGTGCTGCCGCGCTTGGACCGCAGGGCAGCCCACTGCTCGGCGGAGAGGTCGAGGTGGGCGACCTGACCGGTGGCGTGCACCCCGGCGTCGGTCCGGCCGGCGACGGTCAGCAGGGGCGGCTCACCCCACCGTGTGAACACCGTGGCGAGCGCCGACTCGAGCGCACCCTGCACCGTGCGGAGCCCCGGTTGACGGGCCCACCCGGAGAACGCTGCCCCGTCGTAGGCGATGTCGAGCCGCAGCCGCACGCCGTCCGTGGTCTCGGTGTCGCTCACGCCACCACGCTAGCGGTGTCAGTGGCGCGTCAGTGGCGTGTGAGCGGGCGGCGGCACGATCGACCCCGACATCGACGAAAGGAACCTGCGATGACCACGACACCCCTCGCGGTGGAGGCATCCGGCCTCGTGAAGACCTTCGGGACGAACCGCGCCGTGGACGGTGTCGACCTCCGTGTGGAGGCCGGCACGGTGTACGGCGTGCTCGGCCCGAACGGCGCCGGCAAGACCACCACGATCTCGATGCTGGCGACCCTGCTCACGGCGGACGCCGGTGAGGCCCGCGTGTTCGGACACGACGTCCGGCGTGAAGCCCAGACGGTCCGCTCGCTCATCGGCGTGACCGGCCAGTACGCGAGCGTCGACGAGACCCTCAGCGCGACGGAGAACCTCGTGATCTTCTCACGGCTGCTCGGGCTCTCCCGTCGCGAGGCGAAGGCGAAGTCGTCCGAGCTGCTCGACCGCTTCGGCCTGACCGAGGCCGCCTCCCGCCCGCTCAAGGCGTTCTCCGGCGGCATGCGTCGCCGGCTGGACCTCGCGGCGAGCCTCATCGCGCAGCCGCCGCTCATCTTCCTCGACGAGCCCACCACCGGACTCGACCCGCGGACCCGCGCGCAGATGTGGGACACGATCCGGGAACTCGTCGCGACCGGCTCCACCGTCCTGCTGACCACGCAGTACCTCGACGAGGCCGACCAGCTCGCCGACCGCATCGCCGTCATCGACCACGGCCGGGTCGTCGCCGAGGGCACGGGTGACGAGCTGAAGGCGTCGATCGGCACCTCGTCACTCCAGCTCCGGCTCACCGACGGGCTCCGGCTGGACGCCGCGCGGACGATCGTGCGCACCACGCTCGGCGTCGAGGCGGTCGCGAGCCCCGAGGGCTCCCGACTGACCGCACCGATGACCGACCCCGACCGGGTGACCGACCTGCTCGTCTCGTTCCGCGAGGCCGGCATCTCCCTCGCCGAGATGAGCGTGCAGAAGCCGACCCTCGACGAGGTCTTCCTCACCATCACCGGGAGGCCGACGGACGCCGACGCGACCGACGGCGCCGACCGCGAGCTCGAAGGGAGCATCGCATGACCACCATCGCCCCCACCCCCACCTCGGCGCCGCGCGTCACACCTCGCGCCGGAGTCGGCAGCAGCGGCCTCGCCGCCACGGTCCGGCAGTCGTTCACGATGGCGTACCGCGGTCTCGTGAAGATCCGCCGCACGCCCGAGCAGCTCTTCGACGTGACGCTCATGCCGATCGTCTTCACCGTGATGTTCACCTACATCTTCGGCGGGGCGATCTCTGGTGACATCGGCAGCTACCTGCCCGTGATCATCCCCGGCATCCTCGTGCAGACGAACATCACGTCGTCGATCGTGACCGGTGTCCAGCTCCGGGAGGACATGGACAAGGGCGTGTTCGACCGCTTCAAGTCGCTCCCGATCGCGCGGATCGCACCACTCGCCGGCGCCCTGCTCGCCGACACCGTCCGGTACGCGATCGCGACCGCGATCACCTTCACGGTGGGCATCATCATGGGTCTCCGTCCGGAGGGCGGTCCCGCAGCGGTCGTGCTCGCCGGGCTGCTCGTGATCGTCGTCGCGTGGGCGATCAGCTGGATCTTCGCGTACTTCGGCGTCGTCGCCCGGACGGCGTCGAGCGTCTCGGGCATCGCGAACCTCGTGCTGTTCCCGCTGACGTTCCTCTCGAACGCGTTCGTCCCCGTCGACACCCTGCCGAGCTGGCTGCGGTGGTTCACCGAGGTCAACCCGATCTCGCACCTCATCACCGCGGTCCGCGAGCTCGTGAACCACGGCGCGGTGACGGGTGACCTGTGGATCAGCCTCCTCGGAGCGGCGGTCGTCGTCGCGGTGTTCGCCCCGCTGACGGTCCGGACCTACATGCGGAAGGCCTGAGGTCCCGATCGGAGGTCCTCGAGCACGCTGCGCGCCGCCGCCTCGGCC
>NZ_JBPUGH010000153.1:0-7860 GCF_051548005.1 Curtobacterium flaccumfaciens
GGCTGACACCGCGTCCCGCATCGCGCGCCCCGCGACGAGCGGCAACCAGCCGCGCGAGCGGTCTTCGAGGTCGGCGCGGACCAGCAGGCTGGCGGCGAGCGTCTGTCCGGCCGGGGCCGACCATGAGCGGTCGAGCCGCCCGCGGCCGGCGGTCTGGTCGAGGGTCGCCACCACGCTGCCGTGCGGCAGGTCCCCGGCGGCCGCGAGGAGGTCCGCGTTCGTCGAACCGGTCGTCGCGGGGACCACGAGGGTCGCCCCGTCGGAGTCGACCTGGGAGCGGGTGGCCGGGAACGACGACTCGAGTGTGGACATGCACGCAATCTACGGGCAGGAACCGTGGACGACCTCCAACCGTGGGCGTCGGGCCCGCCGGTAGGGTGAGCGGGTGACTCAAGGTGACACCCCCGATCTCTCGACGACCGCCGGTCGGCTCGCCGACCTCCGCGACCGGTACCACGAAGCCGTGACCGCCGCGGGCGAGGCCGCCATCGCGAAGCAGCACGCGAAGGGCAAGGGCACCGCCCGGGAGCGCATCGAGCAGCTCCTCGACGACAACTCCTTCGTGGAGTTCGACGAGTTCGTCCGCCACCGCACCACGGCGTTCGGCATGGACGCCAAGCGGCCGTACGGCGACGCGGTCGTCACGGGCGTCGGCACGATCCACGGCCGGGGCGTCGCGGTGTACGCGCAGGACTTCACCGTCTTCGGCGGCTCCCTCGGCGAGGTCGCCGGCGAGAAGATCATCAAGGTGATGCAGCACGCGCTGAAGACCGGCGTCCCGATCATCGGCATCCTCGACTCCGGCGGCGCACGCATCCAGGAGGGCGTGGTCGCGCTCGGCAAGTACGGCGAGATCTTCCGCCTGAACACCCAGGCGTCCGGCGTCATCCCGCAGATCTCGATCGTGATGGGTCCGGCGGCCGGCGGTGCCGTGTACTCCCCCGCCCTCACCGACTTCGTGATCATGGTCGACAAGACCAGCCACATGTTCGTCACCGGGCCGGACGTCATCAAGACCGTCACGGGCGAGGACGTCGGCTTCGAGGAACTCGGCGGTGCCCAGACGCACAACCAGGTCTCGGGTGTCGCGCACTACCTGGCCGAGGACGAGACGGACGCGCTCGACTACGCGCGGTCGCTGATCGGCTTCCTGCCGGACAACAACCTCTCGGACCCGCCCGCGTACGACGTCGCGCCCGAGCTCGAGACGACCGACGCCGACCACGAACTCGACGTCGTCATCCCCGACTCCACGAACCAGCCGTACGACGTCACGACGATCATCGAGCACGTCGTCGACGACGGCGAGTTCCTCGAGGTCCAGCCGCTCTTCGCGCCGAACATCCTGATCGGCTTCGGCCGCGTCGAGGGCCGCACCGTCGGCATCATCGCGAACCAGCCGCAGGCGATGGCCGGCACGTTGAACATCGACGCGGGCGAGAAGGCCGCCCGCTTCGTCCGGTTCTGCGACGCGTTCGGCATCCCGATCCTGACCCTCGTCGACGTGCCCGGCTACCTGCCCGGCACCGACCAGGAGTGGACCGGCGTCATCCGCCGCGGCGCGAAGCTCCTGTACGCGTACGCCGAGGCCACCGTGCCGCTCGTCACGGTCATCACCCGCAAGGCGTACGGCGGCGCGTACATCGTGATGGGCTCGAAGCAGCTCGGCGCCGACATCAACCTGGCGTGGCCGACGGCCGAGATCGCCGTGATGGGCGGCCAGGGAGCCGTCAACATCCTCTACCGCTCGGAGATCAAGCGCGCCGAGGAAGCGGGCGAGGACGTCGCCGCCGTGCGCACCAAGCTCGCGAACGAGTACACCTACAACGTCGCGTCCCCGTACCTCGCGGCCGAGCGCGGTGAGCTCGACGGCATCATCCAGCCGCACGCCACACGCGTCTCGGTGATCAAGGCGCTGCGGGCCCTCCGCGGCAAGCGCGCTTCGCTCCCGCCCAAGAAGCACGGGAACATCCCACTGTGACGGATGCGGTCGACCCGTCCAGCACGGGAACATCACAGTCGCATCGGGTGACGGACGGGGGCGACCCGTCCAGCACGGGAACATCACAGTCGCATCGGGTGACGGACGGGGGCGACCCGTCCAGCACGGGAACATTACGGTCGCGCTCGGTGAGCGGCAAGCACGCAGCCGCCGTCCCGACCGACGCCCCGGCATCGGTCGCGGACGTGCGGGTGGTGTCCGGCGAGCCGACCCCCGAGGAACTCGCGGCGGTCGTCGCCGTGCTCCAGCGCCAGGCCGACGAGGTCGCCGCAGCCGGCCGGGCCGAGGTGATCGCATCGCCCCGGTCCGGCTGGGACGCCTCGGCGCGCGGGATGCGCCGACCGCTCGAGCACGGACCCGGGGCCTGGGCTCGATCGCTCCGATGACCGATCCGCGCGGACGGTCTTGTGCGCACGGGGGTATCCGGGCGACCATGTACCCCTGGCACGGGGGCCGCGGATCGCGTTGCAGGGCGCACTTCCCGGCCGGTCTCCCCTCATCCGGGGGACAGGATTCCTGGAAGTCGCCCGAATCGGCCGGATTTGTCCCCCATAATGACGACTGACACACCTGGTCGGAGTCGGCATCATTGTCTGTGTTCGGTGTCCTTCATTGAAGAACATCGCTGGACGGTGGCCGACTAGGGTACGACGCCACCGCCCGCTGCGAGTCAGGGCGATATTCGGGTTGTCGCTCAGACTCGGGTCGTGAACGGGCCGGTCGGATCCCGACCGGCCCGTTCCCCGTTCCGGGGTGTGCCCTGCTCACGAGCCATCGTCGAGGCGCTCCACGGCGGACGCGGGCCGACGTGCGCGACCGGCCACGTGCCTCCAGGCCGTGACCCTGCCGACCACGTCGGCGACCGGACACCGGCCGCGCCCGCCCGGAGGCCGCCCGCTCAGACGGCCACGTGCCGCGGGATCTCCATCCAGAGGGCCACCGAGTCGTCCTCGTCGCCGTCCTCGTCGTCGAGGCCGACCCCCAGCGCCGCGGATTCGCTCGCGGCCGTGTCGAGCCGGAGCCCGACGACGGTGACCGCCGTGTCCGCCCCCTCGGCGACGGTCCGGACGATCACGTTGTCCGCGCCGCGTGCCTGCCGCAGGGCGTCGGCGACCTGCGCGTGGATCCGCCGCATGTCGCCCGCCTCGAGGTCGTCCAGGCCGCCGTCGTCGTGCAGTTGGACGGTCGCGCCGGACCGGCGGAGCCGCATCACCTCCGCCCGGACGTCGTCGGAGAGCAGCGAGCGTCCTCGGATCTCGTCGCGGATCGCCTGTTCGAGGTGGAGGCACTCGTCACGTTCGGCATCCGACAGCTCGCCGTGGGCGTCGATGATCCGCTGCAGCATCGGCAGCGCCATGCGCGTCGTCTGGCTGAGCCGGAACTGCCGTTCGAACACGTGCGCGTCCTGGGCCGCCTGCCAGTCCTCGGTCTCCTGCTCGGCCCGCGTGAAGTCGCGACGGACCCGGGTCGCGCGGTTCATCGCGCTCACGAACACCGCGGCGATCGCGACCCAGCCGAGACTGGCTGCCACCCCGAGCTGCCCGAGCGATCCGAGCCCGGCCCACGCGACGGTGTGCACGGTCAGGAAGCCCACACCCACCCAGGCGAACGAGCCCCTCCCGCGGACGACGAGGACGACCATCAGCGTGCCGACGGCTGCGACCCACCACGTCGAGGAGCCCGGGCCCGAGCGGAGGTCCACGACCGGCGCGGCGACGACCGGCACGACCACGGCGGTCGCGAGCGAGAAGCACGCCGCCCACACCGGGAGGGCGCGACCGGGGGCGAACAGCGCGACTCCGGTGGCGGCCGCGTAGAGGACCATGCAGGCGATGATCGGTGCGATGTCCTGCACCCGTGGCAACGTCGTCGTCGCGAGCACGAGGTGGTAGAGCGAGAAGAGCGCGGCGAGACCGATCGCGACGCCGGTGGGCAGCGAGACCTTCACGAGGACTCCCCCGTCCCCGGCGCCCATGCGAGCCGGACCGTGGTGCCGGCACCCGGAGCGGAGACCACCTCGGCGGTGCCGTCGACGGCCTCGACGCGCTCGATGATCGACCGACGCACGCCGAGCCGTTCGGCGGGGATGCCGGCGGGGTCGAAGCCGGCTCCGTCGTCCACGACCTCGATCTGCACACCGGCGCCGTGCTGCTCGATGACGACCCAACGGTCGACCCCGGTGCTCCCCGCGTGCTGCACCGAGTTCACCGCGGCCTGGAGCGCGGCCGAGGCGAGCGCGTCGGCGACGACGGCGGGCAGCGGGACGGCGTCGACGCGTCGTTCCACGAGCCGGACGGGCGCAGCGAGCGCGGACACGGCGCTGCAGACGCGGGCTCGGAGGTCGACGAGCGACACCGGGGCGGCCGCGCCCGGGGTGTCAGCCGCCGCTGCCGCGAGGTGGTCGATGGCGTTCCGCGCCATCCGCGCTGCCAGTGCCTTCGCGTCGACGGTCTCCGCCCGTGCGGCCGAGAGCAGGGTGGTGAGCACGCTGTCGTGCACGATCGCGTCGACCTGCACCCGCTCGACCTCGGTGGCGTGCTCCCGGATGGCCGCCGAGTACCGACGGACCGCGGTGGCCTGCGCGGCGTCGACCGCGGTGGCCGCCCGGCGCAGCACGACCGCGATGACGAGGACGGCGCCGCTGAGGATCGCGGTGTAGACCCCGTCGAGCAGGGCGCGCGTGAGCCCCACACCGCCACCGACGGGGAGCAGCCGGATGACCACGAAGACCGCCGGCGCGAGCGCGGTGTAGACGGTGGCGCGCCACGGGGCGAAGCCCATCGCCGCTGCGGTCGACCCGATCGTGATGAACCACCACGGCCACGGCTGCTGGGTCGGCGGGATCGGGTCCTGCACGGTGAGCGGCCACGTGACGAGCGCGACGAGGAACACCAGCGCACAGACGATCTGCGCGGGCTGTGCGAGCCGGGGCAGGAACGCGGCCACCCCGACGAACGCGAACGACGCAGCGAGCGCGACGACCGTCAGCGGACCCCACACCGGGTGCAGGGACGGCAGCTGGCCGACCACCTGCGGAGCGTCCACGACACCGAGCCCGACCGCGCCCATGGCGAGCAGGATCGTGAACGCCCGTTCGACCGACGCCTGGGTGATCGTGGCCCGGACGTTCCGCGACGGGTCGACCCCGAACGGCGATCCCGTGCCGGACGACGACAGCGCGCCGGCGGGCGACGCCGGACCGGGCCCCGACGTCGCGCGGGACACAGCACCGGGCCCGGACGCCGCACCAGCCGCACCGGGACCGGACCCCGGCACCGCCCCGGACGCGACCGACATCGGCGTCAGCGGCCGTCGGTGTCGGGGTCGATCCCCGAGTCGAGACCGGGCAGGATGCCGTCCTCGACCGCACGGCGGAGGAGGTCGACCTTGGTCGGCGCGGGTCGGCCGACCTCGACGTACTTCACGCGGATGCGGTCGAGGTACTCGCGCGCCGTCGAGTAGCCGATGCCGAGCTGCTGCGCGGCGAGCTTGAGCGGCAGGCCCGAGGCGTAGAGGTGGAGGATCTCCCGCTCGCGGCGGCCGAGCTGCGCCTTGGCGAAGTCCCGGTCGGCGTCGATCGCACTCGCCCACTCGAGGTTGTTCAGGACGTCCCCGCGGGCGACGGTCGCCACGGCGGCCATGACGGTCTTCGTCGCGGACGACTTCGGGATGACCCCGGCGGCTCCGGCGGCGAGGGCCTCGCGCACGTTCGCGACGCGGTCGGCGATCGAGTGCACGAGCACGGCCGACCCGGTGCCCTGCACACCCTTGACGTTCTCGGTCACGGTCGAGCCGTCGCCGAGCGACAGGTCGAGGACGACGACGTCGACCTCGCGGTCGCCGAGCTCCCGGACGTACTCGGGCACGCTCGCTGCCGTGAGGACGACCTCGAAGCCCTCGTTCTGGCACGCGGCCTGGATGCCGAGCCGCACGGACTCGTGGTCGTCGACGATCGCGACGCGGACCGGTCCGGTCTGCACGTCGTCGGTCGTCCCGGTGGTGGGTGTCGTTGCTGCTGCCACGGTGGCCTCTCGTTCCGATGCGCGGCCCGGCCCCTGAAACCGGGTCGTCATCACCGGCCAAGGATACCCAGGTCCGACCCAGGTTCGAGGTCCTGGACGCAGGACGCGCCGAGGTCGTGCCCGGTCAGGCCACCGGCACCAGGCGCGCCACGGCCTCGAGGTGGTGGGTGTGCGGGAAGAGGTCGAACGCGCGGAGCGCCTCGAGTCGGTAGCCGAGGTCCGCGAACGTCGCCACGTCGCGGGCGAGCGCCACCGGGTCGCAGGCGACGTAGACGACCTGTGCGGGCTGCAGCGCCGCGATCTGCACGGCGACCTCCCGGCCTGCGCCGGACCGCGGCGGGTCCAGGACGACGGTGCCGGCGCGGAGGCGGGCGCGCTCCGGCTGCGAGGCCCCGGCGGCGGTGCGGGCGAGCCAGCGGTCGACGCGACCGGTCTCCGCACGGGCACCGATCCACTCCGCGAGGTTCTCCTGTGCGTGCTCGGTGGCCCGCTCGGACCCCTCCACGCTCGTCAGCTTCGCGCGCGGCCCGACCAGGTCCCCGATCGCCGCCCCGAGCAGCCCGACCCCGCCGTAGAGGTCGAGGTGGTGCCCCTCCGGGTCGAGCCGGTCACGGTCGACGAGGTCCTGCACCGCCGCGGTCAGGACCGCCGGAGCCTGCCGGTGCACCTGCCAGAAGCCGTTGTCGTCCACCTGGAAGGTGCGCTCCCCGACGACCTCGGTCACCACGGTCGGCTTCTGCTCGTCGATCACGAGCCGGGCAACCCCCGAGCCGCTCGGCGCGAGGACGTCGACGACCGAGGCGCCCGGCATCGACCCACGGCCCAGCGGGGCGCTCTCCTGCACCGCGGCGGTCACCAGCGGCAGGGAGGACACGGGGACGACGGTGTGCGACCGCGCGGCGAAGGGTCCGGGGGTGCCGTCGGCGTCGACGTGCAGGCGGACCCGGGTGCGCCATCCCGTGCCGTTCGCCTCGTCGTCGCCGGGGACCGCCTCGACGACGACGTCGTGTCCGAGCACCTCGGCGAGGTCGGTCCGGGCGAAGCGGGCGAACGCGTCGACCAGGACGTCGTGCTTGAGCGTGCGCTGGTGGGCGAGGGCGATGTGGCCGAACTCGGCACCGCCCGCGCGGGCGGCGGGGTCGCGGTCGAGCGCCGCCTCGGGCCAGACGTGGTCGACGCGGTGCTCGCTCGGCTGCTCCACCGACACGGTGTCCGCGCGCCAGAACGACTTCTTGCGGTCCTCGGTCACGCGTGCGGTGACGCGCTCGCCCGGGATCGCGTCCGAGACGAAGACCACACGCCCCTCGTGCCGTGCCACCGAGATGCCGCCGTGGGCGATCCCGGTGACGTCGAGTTCGAGCAGCGTTCCGACGGATTCACCCATGGTTCGATATTCCCATGCGTCTGTACCTCGCGAGTACCTCCCCCGCCCGCCGTGCCCTGCTCGCCCAGACCGGCATCGAGCCCGTGCTCGTGGCACCGGGGGTCGACGAGGACGCCGCGGTCGCCGCGCACGAGGCCACGCTCGGCCGGCAGCTGACCGGTCCGGAGCTCGTGTCGTTGCTCGCCGTCGCGAAGGCCTCTGCCGTCGCCGACTCGGAGGTCGCCGGGCGACCGGTCGACGGGTTCGTGTTCGGGGGCGACTCCGCCTTCGAGGTCGACGGCACCCTCTACGGCAAGCCCCACGACCCGGCGGTCGCGCGGGAGCGGTGGCGGCAGATGCTCGCGGTCGGCGGAGGGACCCTGTGGAGCGGGCACTGTGTGCTGGACCGTCGCGCGGACCGCGCCGGTGCGGTGGACGCGACCACGCCTCGGACGGGAGGCGCGGGGCGGGCC
>NZ_JBPUGH010000154.1:0-7842 GCF_051548005.1 Curtobacterium flaccumfaciens
CCGCCCGTCCGTGGTGCCGGCGCCCCCGCGCGTGGTGCCGGGGCAACGTCGGTGGGCGGCCCTAGGCTCGGAGCATGATCGCGAGTCTCCGGGGCACCTGCATCGACGTCGCCGGATCGAGCGTGGTCATCGAGGCCGGGGGAGTCGGCTACGCCGTCACCGTCACGCCCGCCCACGCCCTGACGATGCGCCACGGAGCCGAGGTCTTCGTCCGCACCGCGATGATCGTGCGTGAGGACGAGCACCTCCTCTTCGGCTTCGAGACCACCGACGCCCTGCGGGTCTTCGATCTCCTGCGCAGCGTCTCCGGTGTCGGTCCGAAGTCGGCCCTCGGCGTGCTCGCGCACATGGACCCCGGTCAGATCGCGACCGCGGTCGCCCACGAGGACGACGCCGCGTTCCGGAAGGTGTCCGGCATCGGGCCGAAGACCGCGAAGCTCATCACGGTCGCACTCGCCGGCAAGCTCGCCGCGTTCGAGCAGCCCGCCGCGGCTGCCGTGGGTGCCGGCTCGACCGCACACCCCGCGTCCGAGGACGTCGTGGTCGCGCTCGTCGGACTCGGCTGGCGTGAGGACGCTGCCCGGTCTGCCGTCGACGCCGTCGTCACCGAGGACCCGGCCGCCGCGACGTTCGGCACCCAGTCGCTCCTCCGCGCCGCGCTCGGAGCACTCCGACCCGCCGGTGCCGGACGGTGAGCGGCATCACGGCCGCCGGGGCCGAATCTCAGGAGGAGCTCGCGTTCGAGGGCGCCCTCCGTCCGCGCTCGCTCGACGAGTTCGTGGGGCAGCGCAAGGTCCGCGGGCAGCTCGACCTCCTGCTCAAGGCCGCCGCGATGCAGGAGCGCACGCCCGACCACATCCTGATGGCCGGACCGCCCGGGCTCGGCAAGACGACCCTCGCGATGATCGTCGCGCACGAGTCCGGCCGGCCGCTGCGGATGTCGAGCGGGCCCGCGATCCAGCACGCCGGCGACCTCGCGGCCGTGCTCTCCTCGTTGGTCCCCGGTGAGGTCCTCTTCATCGACGAGATCCACCGGATGGCCCGTTCGGCGGAGGAGATGCTCTACCTGGCGATGGAGGACTTCCGGATCGACGTCATGGTCGGCAAGGGGGCCGGTGCGACGAGCATCCCCCTCGACCTCGCGCCGTTCACGCTGGTCGGCGCGACGACCCGCGCCGGTCTGCTGCCGAACCCGCTGCGCGACCGCTTCGGCTTCACCGCGCACCTCGAGTTCTACGAGAAGGACGAACTCGAACAGGTCCTGATCCGCGCAGCGCACCTCCTCGAGCTCGACATCGACCGGTCCGCGCTGCGGGAGATCGCCGGGCGCTCCCGAGGCACTCCTCGCATCGCCAACCGGTTGCTCCGGCGGGTCCGCGACTTCACGCTGGTCCACCGCCCACGCGACGGCATGGCTGCCGTGCAGGGGGCACTCGAGCTGTACGACGTGGACGAGCTCGGCCTCGACCGACTCGACCGGGCAGTCGTCGAGACGATGCTGACCCGGTTCGACGGCGGTCCCGTCGGGCTGAACACGCTCGCGGTCTCCGTGGGTGAGGAATCCGAGACGATCGAGTCCGTCGTCGAGCCGTTCCTGGTGCGTCTCGGTCTCGTCACCCGCACGCCGCGGGGAAGGATCGCCACGCCGCAGGCCTGGCGGCACTTCGGCATGACGCCCGGTCAGTCGGGTGCCGGTCCGGCACTGTTCGGCGACGACGACTGATCGCCGGGCCGCGCGGTCACCCGGCACACACGTTCTCGATGGAGGAGTGCCCTAGACTGCTACGGCCCGAAACCGAGCAACCAGAGAAGGCATCGCATCATGGGTCAAGAAGTCATCCTCATCGTCATCGTCGTGGCGTTCGCGGCCTTCATGTTCTACAACAGCCGGAAGCGCAAGAAGCAGCAGGCGGAGCTCGCCACCAAGATGGTGCCGGGTGCCCAGGTCATGCTGTCGTTCGGCCTCTACGGCAAGCTCCTGTCGGTCGACGACGAGAAGGTCACGGCCGAGGTCGAGATCGCTCCCGGCACGGTCGTCACGGTGCACCGGCAGACGCTCTCCCGTGTCGTGGACGACACCGCGAACGACGTCGACACGACCGTCGTGCCCGAGGACGAGCCGAAGCGGGTCACCGAGCTGAACGGCCAGCCGGTCGTCGACGACCAGGCCCCGGCCTACGGTGAGCGCACCGACGAGACCAACCGCAAGCACGACAACTGATGTTCTGGGCTGCCGGGTCGTGAAGCCCGGCAGCACCACCCCTGCCGTCGGCTCGCGTCGTCGGTCCTGACAGAAAGACGAGACGACCGGTGGCACGATCGACACCCGTCAAGAAGGCGCTTCGCTCGCTCACCTGGTTGGTGATCCTGATGGCGGTCCTCGCGGGGCTCAACACCGCCGCCTCGATCCTCGCCAGCACGACGAAGGACGACACCGGCAAGTGGTTCGCGGGCGCCAGCTGGGTCCCGGAGCTCGCGCTCGACCTGCAGGGCGGCACGCAGCTGACCCTCGCGGCGCAGAACACCGAGGGCGGTTCGGTGACGAGCCAGCAGCTCAACCAGGCCGTGAACATCATCCGCCAGCGCATCAACGCGACGGGTGTGTCGGAGTCGCAGATCAACACGCAGGGCACGAACAACATCGTGGTCTCGATCCCCGGCAAGCCGGACCAGGCGACGATCGACCGGATCGAAGCCGCGGCGAAGCTGACCTTCCGCCCGGTCCTCTACACCGAGGCCGCGACGAACACCGCGGTGGGTGGCAGCGACGGAGCCTCGGCCTCGCCGACGCCGTACACGCCCCCGGCATCGCTGCAGGCCACACCGAGCACGAAGCCGACGAACGGCAGCGACCTCTCGCAGGTCACGCCGGCGCTGCAGGCGCTCTACGAGAACTACAACTGCAAGGCCCCCGACGACGTCACCACCGCGCCCGACGACAAGCCGCTCGTCACGTGCGACCAGGACGGCGCCGCCAAGTACATCCTCGGCCCTGTCGAGGTGTCCGGGTCGGGCATCAGCAACGCCACGTCGGGTCTCGCGACGGACTCGCAGGGTGCGTCGACCGGCCAGTGGGCCGTCAACCTGACGTTCTCGGGCAAGAGCTCGGACGACTTCCGTGACGTCACGAGCCGTCTCGTCAAGCTGCAGCCCCCGCAGAACCAGTTCGCGATCGTCCTCGACGGCACCGTCATCACGGCTCCCGCGTCGAACGCCGCGATCACCAACGGCAAGGCGCAGATCACCGGCAACTTCACGGCTGACTCCGCCAAGACCCTCGCGGACCAGCTCAAGTACGGTGCGCTCCCGATCAACTTCCAGGTCCAGTCGAACGAGAACATCTCCGCGACGCTCGGCACGGCGCAGCTCGTGGGCGGTCTCGTCGCCGGCCTGATCGGGCTCATCCTGGTCATCATCTACTCGGTCATCCAGTACCGGGCTCTCGCGTTCGTGACCGTCCTGTCGCTCGCGGTGGCCGCGGCCCTGACCTACCTCGTGATCGCGATCATGTCGTGGCGTGTCGACTACCGACTGTCGTTGGCGGGTGTGGCGGGTCTGATCGTCGCGATCGGCATCACGGCGGACTCGTTCATCGTCTACTTCGAACGCATCCGTGACGAGCTCCGCGACGGCCGCGGGCTCGAGGGTGCGGTCGAGTCGGGATGGCGTCGAGCCCTCCGGACGATCCTCGCGTCGGACTCGATCAACTTCCTCGCTGCGGTCGTGCTCTACATCCTCGCGGTGAGCGACGTGAAGGGCTTCGCGTTCACGCTCCTCCTCACGACCCTGATCGACGTCGTCGTGGTGGTGCTGTTCACCCACCCGATGATGCAGCTCGTCGCCCGGAGCCGGTTCTTCGGCGAGGGGCACAAGTTCAGCGGGCTCGACCCGACCGCGCTCGGGGCCGTCTACCGGGGCCGTGCGCAGTTCCGCGCGCCGGTCGTGGACGGCAAGCGTCAGCAGCGCAGCGCCGGTGAGGCGCAGCGTCGCCAGACCATCGCCGAGCGGAAGGCCCGCGAAGCCGCGGGGGACAACGGCACGACGCCGGACGGGAAGGACGACTGATGGCCAGCTTCAGCCAGTTCGGCAGCGACCTCTACACGGGCAAGCGCTCCTACGACATCGTCGGGCGCCGCCGCACGTGGTACATCATCGCGATCGTCATGATCGTGCTGTCCCTCGGCATCCCGTGGCTCCGCGGCGGGTACCAGCTCGGCATCGAGTTCACGGGCGGCTCGGAGTTCACCATCTCCGACGTCAAGACCACGAACCAGTCGATCGCGACCGACACCGTCGAGTCGATCGTGCCGGAGGGCGTACCGCGTGTCTCACAGCTCGGCCAGCACGGCATCCGTGTCCAGACCGGCCAGCTGACCGACCGTCAGACCACCGAGGTGCAGGACGCCCTCGCGAAGGCCTACGACGTCCCGGACAGCCAGGTCGCGGCGACCTTCATCGGAGCGACCTGGGGCGCTGACGTGCTCGCGCAGGCCATCCGCGGTCTCGTGATCTTCCTCGCCCTCGCGGCAGTGGTCATGGCGCTCTACTTCCGCACGTGGAAGATGTCCGTCGCCGCCATGACGGCGCTCCTCCACGACCTCCTCATCACGGCGGGCGTGTACGGCATCGTCGGGCTCGAGGTCACTCCGGCGGCGGTGATCGGCTTCCTGACGATCCTCGGCTACTCGCTCTACGACACCGTCGTGGTGTTCGACAAGGTGCGCGAGAACACCGGTCAGGAGAGCGTCCGTACGTTCAAGCAGTCGGTGAACCTCGCGGTGAACCAGACCCTCGTGCGCTCGATCAACACCTCGGTCGTCGCCCTGCTGCCGGTCGCGGCGATCCTCTTCATCGGGTCCTACGTCCTCGGCGCCGGCACGCTCCGCGACATCTCGCTCGCGTTGTTCATCGGCATCATCGTGGGTACGTACTCGACGATCTTCATCGCGTCGCCGATGTACGCCCACCTGCGGGAGAACGAGCCGAAGATCAAGCAGGCCGACGCCAAGAAGGAACAGGCTGCGGCGAAGCGCCAGCAGCAGGTCGACGCGACGGCAGACGTCTGATGGCGGTCGAGATCACCGACATCGACGTCGCGGAGGCCCGGCGCCGTCTGGCCGAGGGAGCCCGGCTGTTCGACGTCCGCGAGCAGGGGGAGTGGGACGAGGTCCACGCTCCCGAGGCCACCCTCGTCCCGATGTCCGAGCTGGTGTCGCGGTGGCAGGAGATCGACGGCGGGGACACCCCCGCGATGGTCATCTGCCACTCCGGCGGCCGTTCGGCCCGGGTGGTCGCAGCACTCGAGCAGTCGGGGGTCGCCGCCGTGAACGTGCTCGGCGGGATGACCGCGTGGGAGCAGTCGGGCGCCGACGTCGTCCGCGGTGCCCAGAGCGAACCGCGTCACGAGCACTGACCGGACGCGCGTAGTCTTGTCGGATCGAGCGCGGAGGCACTCCGCACCGGACGAGGTCTCGGGAGGCGCATCATGACCGACACGCGCGAATCGTCGCAGTCGGACGCCGCGAGCCGTCCGGCGTCGCCCGCCCGTCCGACGAGTCCGATCGGCCCGAACACCACGGGCAACCTCGGCTCGCTCCGCTCGCTGCTGCCGCGGTTGTTCTCCCGGGCGCAGCCGGCCGGCGCGGTCGACACCCTCATCCGCACGGTGCGATCGCACCACCCGAAGGCCGACGTCACCCTCATCGAGCGGGCGTACTCGGTCGCCGAGCAGGCGCACGACGGGCAGAAGCGCAAGTCCGGCGAGCCCTACATCACGCACCCCGTCGCGGTCGCGCAGATCCTCGCCGACCTCGGCATCGGCACGATCACGATCGCCGCTGCGCTCCTGCACGACACCGTCGAGGACACGGACTACCAGCTCGACCAGCTCCGCGCCGACTTCGGCGACGAGATCGCGATGCTCGTCGACGGCGTCACGAAGCTCGACAAGGTCAAGTACGGCGACAGCGCGCAGGCCGAGACCGTCCGCAAGATGGTCATCGCGATGTCGAAGGACATCCGGGTACTCGTGATCAAACTGGCGGACCGTCTGCACAACGCCCGGACTTGGGGGTTCGTGGAGTCCGCCTCGGCCACGCGCAAGGCCAAGGAGACGCTCGAGATCTACGCGCCCCTGGCGCACCGCCTCGGTATCCAGATGATCAAGCTCGAGCTCGAGGACCTCTCGTTCGCGGTGCTGCACCCGAAGCTCTACGTCGAGATCGACAGCCTCGTGAAGGAGCGCCAGCCGAAGCGCGAGCAGTTCGTGCAGAACGTCATCGGCACGCTGAAGAAGGACCTCAAGGCCGCGAAGATCCGCGGCGACGTGATGGGGCGTCCGAAGCAGTACTACTCGATCTACCAGAAGATGATCGTGCGCGGGCGCGAGTTCGACGAGATCTACGACCTGGTCGGCATCCGCGTCCTCGTCCCGACCGTGCGCGACTGCTACGCGATGCTCGGGTCCGTGCACGCGAGGTGGACCCCGCTGCCCGGCCGGTTCAAGGACTACATCGCGACGCCGAAGTTCAACCTCTACCAGTCGTTGCACACGACGGTGCTCGGGCCGCAGGGTCGCGCGGTGGAGATCCAGATCCGCACCCACGAGATGCACCAGCGCGCGGAGTTCGGTGTGGCGGCGCACTGGAAGTACAAGCAGCGCGTCACCGGCCGCGACGTCGACTCGTCGAGCCAGAACGACCAGGACATGGCGTGGCTCGCCCACATCACCGACTGGCAGGCCGAGACCAGCGATCCCGGCGAGTTCCTGGACTCGCTGCGCTACGAGATCGGCGCGAAGGAGACCTACGTCTTCACGCCGCAGGGCAAGGTCATCGGCCTCCCGTCCGGAGCCACGCCGGTCGACTTCGCCTACGCCGTGCACACCGAGATCGGCCACCGGACGATGGGGGCGAAGGTCAACGGTCGGCTGGTGCCGCTCGAGAGCACCCTGTCGAGCGGTGACGTCGTCGAGATCTTCACGTCGAAGAACCCGGACTCCGGTCCCAGCCAGGACTGGCTGACCTTCGTCCGGAGCCCGCGCGCCCGCAACAAGATCAAGCAGTGGTTCACCAAGGAGCGTCGCGAAGAGGCCATCGAGCAGGGCCGTGACGCGATCGCCCGTGCGATGCGGAAGCAGAACCTGCCGCTGCAGCGCATCCTCAGCCAGGACACCATCGCCGAGGTCGCGTCGTCGATGCGCTACGACGACGTCTCCGCTCTCTACGCGGCCATCGGTGAGGGCCACGTCTCGACGCAGTCCGTCATCGAGAAGGTGCTGGGCAGCGTCCAGACCGAGACCGAGACGGACGAGCCGGAGCTCGCCTTCCCCCGGCAGATCACGAGTCGTCAGCTCCGCAACAGCGACTCCGGCGTCCTGGTCCGCGGGGCGCCCGACATCCTCGTGAAGCTCGCGAAGTGCTGCACGCCGGTGCCGGGCGACCAGATCGTCGGCTTCATCACCCGCGGTCAGGGCGTGTCCGTCCACCAGGCGTCCTGCTCGAACGTGAAGTCCCTCATGAACGAGCCGGACCGCATGATCGAGGTCGAGTGGGCCCCGTCGTCGAAGTCGGTGTTCCTCGTACAGATCCAGATCGAGGCGCTCGACCGGTCCGGCCTGCTCAGCGACGTGACCCGGGTGCTGACCGACCACCACGTGAACATCCTGTCGGCGACCGTGTCGACGTCCTCGGACCGCCTCGCGCTGAGCCGGTTCGTGTTCGAGATGGGCGACACCACCCACCTCGACCGTGTCCTCAACGCGGTCCGCCGCATCGACGCCGTGTACGACGTGTACCGCGTCAGCGCCGGCTGACCCCGCCGCACGACCGACTCACGGAGCGC
>NZ_JBPUGH010000155.1:0-7829 GCF_051548005.1 Curtobacterium flaccumfaciens
GCGCAGCAGAGGACGCCGGTCGCGCGGTGCTCGTCGTCGAGCACGGCTCCCAGCACCGTCGATCCGTCGTTCCCCGATGCCCGCCGCGACGGTACGCCGCGGCGACACGTGCTCGCGCATGCGTGTCCCGTTCCTGGCGGGCGCACCCGCCACCTGATCCTCGGAACTCCCCCGCTGGTGAGGCGGTGGAGGGTCGGAGCCCTGGTTGGGGGTTCCTGTGACCGATCTTCACACACGATCAGGAATCTGTCCGCCGGCCGTGACGAAACCGTCACCGAACCGCGCCGAGCGCACGGGAAGCCTCACCACGCACCCGCACCGAGGAAGCGCAGCCCCGGTTACCCGAACGCAAGCGGCAGGGCGCACGAAAAGACTCCCCACGCACCCGCCAGAGCCCGGTTACCCTTGCTGCGTTTCCGCCCTGGGGGAGTTGGCCTGGATGGCGTCACGTGAGGAGCCTCCGGAAGTCTACCGGACGTGACGGGCAGTATCGGACACATGAAGATCGCCATCGCCGGAGGCCACGGGCAGATCGCCCTCCTCCTCGCCCGTCAGCTCACCGATGCCGGACACGACGCCGTCTCGATCGTCCGGAACCCCGCCCACGTCCCGGACGTCGAGCAGCAGGGCGCCACCGCGCTGGTGGCCGACCTCGAGCAGCTCGACGACGACGAGCTCGCGCTGCGCCTGCGCGGTGTGGACGCGGTCGTGTTCGCCGCGGGAGCCGGCCCGAACAGCGGCGCGGAACGGAAGCTCAGCGTCGACCGTGATGCTGCGCTCCTGCTCGCGGACGCCGCAGAGCGCCTCGGTGTCCAGCGCTACGTGATGATCTCCGCGATGGCGGCGGACCGCTACGACCCCGAGCGGGCCGTCGTGCCGGCGCAGAGCGACGCCGACGTCTTCCAGGTGTACCTGCGGGCGAAGGCCGAGGCCGATGCGAACATCCGCGCGCGCAACCTCCGTTGGACGATCATCCGGCCCGGCGGCCTGCTCGACACACCGCCGCAGGGGACGGTGGACGTCGGCCGGACGGTCCCGCGGGGCTCGATCCCCCGGGCGGACGTCGCCGCGCTGGTCCTGCACGCGCTCGTCGACGACCTCGCGGTGGGGGTGCAGTTCGAGGTCACGAGCGGCAACACGCCGATCCCGGCCGCGCTCGCCGCGCTCGGCTGACCCGCGCTCGCAGCTACCGCCGGGTCGCACCACGAGAACGACGTCGAACCAGGCACGCGCCCTGGTTCGACGTCGGGATCGTGGTTCGACGCCGGAACCGTCCGGCGAGTCAGGCGGCCCGCGCCGGAGCCCGCCGGGGCGCGCGCCGCGTGCGCCGTACCGTGCCGCTACAGCGCGACCGCGGCCGACTGCCGGGCGATCTCGAGCTCCTCGTTCGTCGGGATGACGAGCACCGCGACACGTGAGCCGTCCGTGGAGATGCGTCGCGCCTCCCGGGATGCCAGCTCGTTGCGGTCCGCGTCGACCTCGATGCCGAGGTGTTCGAGACCGGCGAGCACGCGCCGACGGAGCAGGGCGTTGTTCTCCCCCACCCCCGCGGTGAAGACGACCGCGTCGAGCCCACCGAGCTGCGCCGTGTAGGCACCGACGTACCGGCGGATCCGGTGCCGGTACACGGCGAGCGCCGCCTCGGCGACGTCGTCGCCCTTGGAGGCGGCGTCCTGCACGTCGCGCATGTCCCCGTTGCCGGTGAGGCCGAGCAGGCCGGACCGCTTGTTGAGGATGTCGTCGAGTTCGTCGAAGTCGAGCCCGGCCTGACGGTGGAGGTGCACGAGCACCGCGGGGTCGAGGTCGCCGGAGCGCGTCCCCATCACGAGGCCCTCGAGCGGGGTGAGGCCCATCGAGGTCTCGATCGACCGCCCACCGTCGATCGCCGCGGCGGACGCCCCGTTGCCGAGGTGCAGCACGATCGTCTTCAGCTCGGACAGCGGGCGGTCGAGGAACACGGCGGCCTGCTCGGACACGTACTTGTGACTCGTGCCGTGCATGCCGTAGCGGCGGATCCCGTACCGCTCGGCGAGGTCGGACGGGATCGCGTACGTGTAGGCGTGCGGGGGCATCGTCTGGTGGAACGCGGTGTCGAAGACGGCGACGTGCGGGACGTCGGAGAACACCTGCTGGGCCGCGCGGATGCCCTCGAGGTTCGCCGGGTTGTGCAGCGGGGCGAGGGACGACAGGTCCTCGATCTGCTGCTCGACCTCTGGAGTGACGACGGTGGCGGCGTCGAACGTGGTGCCCCCGTGCACGACGCGGTGCCCGACGACTGCCGGCGGGTGTTCGTCGAAGGACGGTCCGACCTTGCCGAACGCGTCGAGCATCGCCTGGAACCCGGCGGCGTGGTCCGGCACCGGAGCGGAGTCGTTCGACGAGGACTCCCCCGTGATCGCGTTCGTGTGCTTCCAGGCTCCCGCCGACTCACCGATGCGCTCGACGAGCCCGGAGGCGAGCGTCCGCTCGTCGTCGAGTTCGATGAGCTGGTACTTGAACGAACTCGATCCGGAGTTCACGACGAGGGCTGCGGTCACTTCGGTGGTTCCTTTTCCGTTCGGACTGGAGGCGCGGTGCGCGGTGGTCGGTCGGCTCACGCCGCTGGGTGGCTGGCCGGGTCAGGCCGGCGCCGCCGCGGTTCCGGCCTGGATGGCCGTGATCGCGACGGTGTTGACGATGTCGCTGACGAGCGCACCGCGGGAGAGGTCGTTGATCGGCTTGCGGAGGCCCTGCAGCACCGGGCCGATCGCAACCGCTCCGGCGGACCGTTGCACGGCCTTGTAGGTGTTGTTGCCCGTGTTGAGGTCGGGGAAGATGAACACCGTCGCCTTGCCCGCGACCGGGGAGTCGGGCATCTTCGTGCTCGCGACCGTCGGGTCGGCGGCGGCGTCGTACTGGATCGGCCCCTCGACGAGGAGGTCCGGGCGGCGCTCCCGGACGAAGGCCGTGCCGGCCCGCACCTTGTCGACGTCGGCGCCGGAGCCGCTGTCGCCCGTCGAGTAGCTGAGCATCGCGACGCGGGGGTCGATGCCGAACTGCGTCGCCGTCTCGGCCGAGGAGATCGCGATGTCGGCGAGTTGCTCGCTCGTCGGGTCCGGGATGACCGCGCAGTCGCCGTAGACGAGGACGCGGTCGGCGAGCGCCATGAGGAACACGCTCGACACGATCGAGGTCTCCGGGCGGGTCTTGATGATCTCGAACGACGGCCGGATGGTGTGCGCCGTGGTGTGCTTCGCGCCGGACACCATGCCGTCCGCGAGGCCGAGCTGCACCATGAGGGTGCCGAAGTACGAGACGTCGGTCACGGTGTCGCGGGCGAGTTCGACCGACATGCCCTTGTGCGCTCGGAGCCGGGCGTACTCCTCGGCGAAGCGCTCCCGGAGCTCGGGGTCGAACGGGCTGAGGAGCTGTGCCTGCTCGAGGTCGAGGCCGAGTTCGGTCGCGCGTGCCCGGATCGCTGCCGGCTCGCCGAGGATCGTGATCGAGCACACCTGCCGTGCGAGCAGCGTCGAGGCAGCCCGGAGGATGCGGTCGTCGTCGCCTTCGGGCAGCACGATGTGCTTGCCGTACCCGCGGGCCCGGTCGAGCAGGCCGTGCTCGAACATCAGCGGTGTGACCACCCCGGACGGCGTCACCTGGAGCCGGTCGCGGAGCTCGTCGGCGTCGACGTGCTGCTCGAACAGCGCCAGCGCGAGGTCGGCCTTGCGCGGTGAGTCGGCCGCGAGCCGCCCGCGGGTCTGGGTGATGCGGAGCGCCGTGTCGTACGTGCCGAGCGTGTTCTGCGCGATCGGCAGCGAGCTCGACAGGCCCTCGAGCAGCCGCGAGATCTGCGGGGCGGTCTCGAACCCGCCGTTGAGGATCACCCCGGCGAGGCTCGGGAACGTCTCGGACTGGTTGGCGAGCAGCGTCGCGATGAGGACGTCGCTGCGGTCGCCGGGGACGACCACGATGCCGCCCTCGATGAGCCGCGGCAGGACGTTCTCCATGCTCATCCCGGCGACGACCGTTCCGAGGGCTTCGCGGTCGAGCAGGGCCTCGTCGCCGCGGACCAGCGTGGCGTCGGTCGCCTCGAGCAGGGCACGGACCGTGGGTGCCACGAGCACCGGGTCCTCCGGGATCGCCCAGACCGGCACGCCCGCGTGGTCGTCGTGCACGGCGGCGCCGACGCTCGCCACGATCTCGGCGAGGCGGTCGGGGTCTGCTCGGTTCACGACGACGCCGAGGAGCTGCGCGTGTGCCGCCCGGAGCTCGCTCGTCGTGACGTCCGCCACCTGCGCCATCGCCTCGGGCGTGCGGGCACCGCGGTCGGCCGAGTCGCGCCCGCCGAGGACGAGGAGCACGGGAGCGCCGAGGTTCGTCGCGACCTTGGCGTTGAACGACAGCTCGGTGGGGCTGCCCACGTCGGTGTAGTCGGATCCGAGGACCACGACCGCGTCGCACTGCTGCTCGACCTGGGCGAACCGCCGGAGGATCGTCGCGACCGCAGCGTCCGGGTCGGCGTGCACGTCGTCGTAGGTCACCCCGACCGCGTCGTCGTAGGAGATGCCGACCGCGGTGTGCTGCAGCAGGAGTTCGAGCACGTAGTCCGGCTCGTGCACCGATCGCGCCACCGGCCGGAACACGCCCACCCGGCCGACCGTGCGGGCCAGCGTCTCGAGGACTCCGAGGGCGACGGTGCTCTTGCCCGTGTGGCCCTCCGCGGACGTGATGTAGATGCGGGTCGACACGGATTCAGCGTAGCCGCCGACCTCGTGTCGACATCCGGGCGGATTCCCATCTGTGGATGCACGTGGTCATCCACACCCTCGCGGACCTGTAGCATGGGGTGTCGTCACCGCGAGGTGGCGCCTGGAGGATTCGCCTAGTGGCCTATGGCGCACGCTTGGAAAGCGTGTTGGGTGCAAGCCCTCAGGGGTTCGAATCCCCTATCCTCCGCCAGCACCAGCACCAGCACCACCACACGAAGCGCGAGACCGACCAGGTCTCGCGCTTTCGTCGTTCCGGAGCGGGTCGCGCGCGCTTCCGGTCCCCCACTCGGTGGACCGCTCCGAACCCCGACCGGTGGACGGTGGCCGGGACACGCCGCAACGGGGTGGAACGGGCTGTCCCAGATACCCGTCGGTCGCCTATGCTGACCGGACGGCGACCTCGGGACAGGTCGCCACGGGACACGAGCGGCAGGGGCGTCGCTCGGCAGCGTGAACCGCTGTGCCCGCATCTCAGGAGGATCCGACGTGGGGGACATGACTGCGCAGGCGGCGGCGCTGCCACCGCGCGCCCGGACCTACGACCTCGTCGTCCGTCCCCGCAGCGCGCTCGTCCGCTCGACCGCCCTCAGCATCGCGTTCTCCGCCGTCCCGCTCGCGGTCGCCCTCGTCTGGGTGTCCTTCCCCTTCCGGCTGTGGGCGCTCATGGCCTCGATCGTCGTGCTCCTCGCCGTCCTCGTGGGTACCGCGGTGGTGCGGCTCGGGACGGCGTACGTCGGTGTCGACGCCACCACGGTCGACGTGCGCGGGGTGCTCTCCGCGACGCGTCGGATCCCCCGCGACGACGTCGACCGGGTGCTGCTCGTCGAGACGTACGGCGCCTCGGTCGAGCGCTCCGTCCGCGAGCTCGTCGCCTTCGCCGCGGACGGGACACACCTGTTCCGCCTGCGCGGGGACCTGTGGGGCGACGACGGCCTCGACCGTGTCGTCGACGAACTCGGCGTGACCGTGACGGAGGAGCCGAGGCCGCTGTCCGCACGTGAGTTCGGACGTCGCTGGCCCTCGAGCCGTGCGTGGTACGAGCGGTCCCGGGCGTTCCTCGTGGCCGGGCTGCTCGCGGTGCTCGTCATCGGCGGCCTCCTCGTCGTCGAGACGGCCGGCCTCCTCGCCGCCTGACCCCACGAGCAGCACGCGGCCCGACCCGCAGCACGCCCGCTCGCCCGACCTGCAGTCCGCCGACCCTCAGCGACGCCGACGCAGCGTCGAGAAGATGCCCTGCACGACCTCCTTGGCGATGGTCCGACCGAGCCCGGACCCGAGCAGGTCCGACAGCGGGTCGTTCGCCTTCCGCGACACCGTCGTCCGCGTGCTCGACCGCCCCGCCCGACGCGACTCCGCAGCCCGCTCGGCCCGCTCGAACTCCCGCTGGGCCTTCTCGTACTCCTTCTGCGCGGCCGACCGGTCGCGTTCCTCCTGCTTCGCCTTCGCGGCCGCTTCCTTCGCCGCGGTGGCCTGGGCGCGCGCGGCCTCCTTGTCGGCCTCGGCAGCGGCCGCGGCGGCGGCCTTCGCCGCGTCCGCGGCCGCTGCCTCCATCCGGCGGGCGAGCATCTCGTACGCCGAATCGGGGTCGACGCGGGTGCCGTAGGTGGCGAGGAGCGGCGATGACCGCACCCGCGCCTCCAGGTCGGGTGCCGGCATCGGGTCCATCGATCCCTGCGGCGCGCGCAGCCGCGTCCAGGCCACCGGGGTCGGCGCACCCTTCTCGTTCATCACGGTGACGATCGCCTCACCGGTCGCGAGCGACGTGAGGACCGCGCCGAGGTCGTAGTCGCTCGACGGGTAGGTCGACACCGTGGCCCGGAGCGCCTTCGCGTCGTCCGGGGTGTGGGCTCGCAACTGGTGCTGGATCCGCGACCCGAGCTGCGCGAGGACGTCGTTCGGCACGTCCTTCGGGGTCTGCGTGACGAAGAAGATGCCGACGCCCTTCGACCGGATCAGCCGGACGGTGCGCACGATCTGGTCGGTGAAGTCCTTCGAGGCCCCGTTGAAGAGCAGGTGCGCCTCGTCGAAGAAGAACACGAGCTTCGGCTTGTCCTGGTCGCCGACCTCGGGGAGCTCGTTGAACAGGTCCGCGAGCAGCCACATGAGGAAGGTCGAGAACACCTGCGGCTGGTCCTGCACGCCGGGCACCTCGAGCAGGCTGACGATGCCCCGCCCGTCGGCGGCCGCGCGGAGGAACAGCTGCGTGTCGATCTCGGGCTCGCCGAAGAACTGGTCGGCGCCCTGGTCGGCGAACGTGATGAGCTCGCGGAGGATCACCCCGGCGGTCTGCTTCGACAGGCCGCCGAGCTCCGCCAGTTCCTCCTTGCCGTCGTCGCTGACGAGGAAGGTCAGGACGCTCCGGAGGTCCGACAGGTCGACGAGCGGCAGCCCGGCCCGCTCGGCGTAGTGGAAGACGAGCCCGAGCGAGGACTCCTGCGTCTCGTTGAGCCCGAGCACCTTCGCCAGCAGCAGCGGGCCGAACCCGGACACGGTCGCACGGATCGGGACGCCGGTCCCCTGTCCGCCGAGGCTGTAGAACTCGGCCTCGCTCGCGACGGACCGCCAGTCCTGGCCGATGCCGGCGGTACGGGCGAGGAGCTTCTCGCTGCTCGTCCCCGGCACCGCGAGGCCGGACAGGTCGCCCTTCACGTCGGCGGCGAAGACGGGGACGCCGTTCGCGGCGATCTGCTCGGCGAGCAGCTGGAGCGTGCGCGTCTTGCCGGTGCCGGTCGCCCCGGCCACCAGCCCGTGGCGGTTCAGCATGCCGAGCGGGATCCGCACCTGCACGTCGGGGAGCGCCTCGCCGTTCACGAGGGCGCCGAGCTCGAGGGCGCTGCCGGTCACCTCGTAGCCGTCGCGGACCGCGGACACGGCGTCCGGTCCGAGCGGGCCGGTCACGTCGGCGGGTGCGGTCGCGGCAGCGGGTGCGGTCGCGCCAGCGGGTGCGGTCGCCGGTGCACTGCCGGGAGGCACGGTGCCGGTCCCCGACGCTGCCGCCGGCCCGGCGGCGGTCGCGGGGGTCCCGCCGTCTGCGGCCGGTGCGGGTGTCGGTGCAGGTGCGCCGGCGGCATCGGGCACCTC
>NZ_JBPUGH010000156.1:0-7600 GCF_051548005.1 Curtobacterium flaccumfaciens
GTGCGTACCCGGGTGCGTTACGGGGCGAGGCTCCCCGAGGAGCGCACGTGGCCGTCGCCGGCCGCCGCGTCGGCGGGCACGCCGAGCACGCGCTCGGCCTCCGCCTCGCCGAAGTCCGCGTGCCGGGTCTCCTTGACGAAGAACAGTGCGACGAGCGTCACGACCGCGGCGATGGTCAGGTAGAGGCCCACCAGGAAGATGTTCCCGTCGGCCTTCCACAGCGCGAGCGCCACGGTCGGTGCGAGGGACGCCCCGAGGATCGACGCGACGTTGTACGCCACCGCCGAGCCCGTGTACCGGACGTTCGTCGGGAACAGCTCGGGCAGCAGGGCGCCCATCGGGCCGAACGTCAAGCCCATGAGTGACAAGCCGACGATCAGGAACGTCACCACCGTGATCGGACCGTGCGAGGCGGCGAACCAGATCTGGAACGTCAGGCCGAACACGGCGATGCCCGCCGTGGTCCAGAGGAGCGTCGAGCGACGGCCGAAGCGGTCCGCGAGGAACCCGGCGACCGGGGTGAGGATGCCGAAGAAGACCACGCCGATCATGAGCAGCGACAGGAACTCGCCGCGGGAGTAGCCGAGGCCGATCTTCGGGACGAGGGGGCCGGCCGTGGCACCCGTCGTGCCGTAGGTCAGCGTGAACGTCGTCATGAAGTAGAAGAGCACGTAGGTCGCGACCATGCCGAACGTGCCGACGATGAGCGGTCGCCACGAGGTCCGGAACACCCGGGCCAGCGGGACCTTCGCGACCGTGCCGGACTCCTGCACGCCCCGGAACACGGTCGACTCGACGAGCTTGAACCGCACGTAGAGGCCGACGATCACGAGCACGGCGGAGAGCAGGAACGGGATCCGCCAGCCCCACGCCTGGAAGTCGGCGTTCGGCGTGCCGTCCGCGCCCGCGGGCATCGCCGCGTTGATCGCGATGAAGAGCCCGTTCGCGAGCAGGAACCCGATCGGTGCGCCGAGCTGGGGGAGCGAGCCGAACACGCCGCGCTTGCCCTTCGGGGCGTTCTCGGTCGCGAGGAGTGCCGCGCCGGACCACTCGCCGCCGAGGCCGACGCCCTGGGCGAAGCGCATCACGGCGAGCAGGACGGGGGCCCAGACGCCGATCGTGGCGAACGTCGGCAGGCAGCCGATGAGGAACGTCGCCGTGCCCATCACGAGCAGCGACGCGACGAGCGTGGCCTTCCGGCCGATGCGGTCACCGAAGTGACCGAAGACGATCGAGCCGACGGGTCGGGCGAAGAACGCGAGGGCGAACGTCACGAACGACGACAGCTGCGAGGCGGTCGGGTCCTCGTTCGGGAAGAAGAGCGTCGGGAAGACGAGGACCGCCGCGGTCGCGTAGACGTAGAAGTCGTAGAACTCGATGGACGTGCCGACGAGGCTGGCGATGACGACGCGGGAGCGCGGGTTGCCTGCGGGTGCCGGGGTGGTCGTGCTGGGTGCCGATGCGGCTGACATGCGTGTGTGGTGACTCCGAGGGGAGCACCCGGGAGGGGTGCAGCGGTGTTCCGGACGGCGGACACCGGTCGGTTCGCGCAGGTGGCGCGTCGCCGATCGGGTGCGTTCGGTGGGTGGTGGACCGCTTGTGACGGGGGCTCACAGCCTACGACAGATGTCGCTTTCCTGCGAATCCGCAGAGAACGAACGGCCGGGAGGCGCGGTGCACGTCGTCCGTGCTCCGCGCCTCCCGGTGGGTGGTCGCGCTGGTGCGCGGGTCGCTCAGCTGGCGGCGCCGGCTTCGAGGTGGGCGGGCAGCTGGTGGCCCATCCGGTCGCGCTTGGTGTCGAGGTAGCCGGCGTTCTGCGCGGAGATGCCGACGACGAGCGGCACGAGCGACTCGACCGCGATGCCGTGCTCCTCGAGCTGCCGGCGCTTCTCCGGGTTGTTCGAGAGCAGGCGCACGCTCGCGATCCCGAGGTCGGCGAGGATCCCCGCGGCGCCGCCGTACTCACGCGAGTCTGCGGGCAGACCGAGCGCGAGGTTCGCGTCGAGGGTGTCGAGCCCGTCCTCCTGCAGGCGGTAGGCCTTGAGCTTGTTGATCAGGCCGATGCCACGGCCCTCCTGCCCGCGGAGGTAGACGACCACACCGCCCTCGGCCGCGATCGTGTCGAGCGCCGCGTCGAGCTGCGGTCCGCACTCGCACTTGAGTGATCCGAACGCCTCGCCGGTCAGGCACTCCGAGTGCACCCGGACGAGCGCGCCGTCCCCGGGGGACGAGCCGTCGGGGAGCGCGCCGATGATGGCGACGTGCTCCGCCCCCGTGACGAGGTCGCGGTAGGCCCGCATCTCGAACCTGCCGTGGGTGGTCGGGACGTTCGTGGACACCTCGAACTGGACCGGGCTCCCCGGCGTGGGGGATGTCAGTGCGTCGGTCATCGTGTGCTCCGGTCGTTCTGGGGCGCCGCTCCAGGGTGCGCGGCGCCGTGCGGCCGGGCCCGGACCAGGAGGTCGGGACCCAGACTGGTGGTGGATGTCACGTCCAACCGCAGGCGGTCGGTCATGCTTCCCACGCCGAGGTCGTCGACGGCGACGCGGGGTCCGCCGAGCAGCACGGGGGCGACGTAGACGAGGTACTCGTCCACGAGGCCGGCCGCGATGAGCGCGGAGGTCAGGGTGGGACCGCCCTCGACGAACACGGAGTGCACCCCGTGGTCGCGGAGGGCCGCCAGGGAGGCAGCGAGGTCGTGGCCCGGCAGGGTCACGAGGCCGCGCGGGTGGCGCCGGAGCGCCGCTGTCACCGGGACCGGCCGGTCGCCGAACACCACCGGCAGCGGTTGCTCGGCGAGGAGCTCGCCCGCGTCGCCCCGGGCGGTGAGCGACGGGTCGTCAGCGAGCACGGTGCCGGTACCGACGAGGATCGCGTCGTGCGCCGCCCGCTGCTCGTGGACGTGCTGGCGTGCAGCGGCCCCGGTGATCCACTGGCTCGTCCCGTCCGCAGCGGCGGCGCGTCCGTCGAGGCTCGACGCCCACTTCGCGGTCACCCACGGCCGACCGAGCCGGACGGAGAGCAGCCAGCGCTCGAGGAATGCCTCGGCCTCGTCCGCGAGGACGCCGGACACCACGTCGACACCGGCGGCACGGAGTCGGTCGGCGCCGCCGTGGACGTGCGCTCCGGGGTCGTCGATCGCGTACACGACGCGGCCGATGCCCGCCTCGATGAGGGCGAGCGCGCAGGGGCCGGTGCGTCCGGTGTGGTTGCACGGCTCCAGGGTCACGACGGCGGTCGCCCCACGCAGGTGCGCGAGGTCGACCTTCGCCATCGCGTCGACCTCGGCGTGCGGTGTTCCGGCGCCCTTGTGCCAGCCCTCGGCGAGGACTGTGCCGTCGGGGGAGAGGATCACCGCCCCGACCCGTGCGTGGTCACCGACGGCGGGGCCGAGCGCCGCGATCTCGAGGCCGCGGCGCATCGCCCGGACCTCGGCCGGGGTCGCGGTTCCGGAGGGGGAGCTGGTCACGCTTCGACACTACCGACGAGAAGTCGGTGACACGTCATCGAACTACACGCTGTGGGCGAACGACGCTGTGGGCCAGGACAGGTCGGACGCCGGCGCACTGTCGGCGCGGCGCCGTGCGTGCCAGGCCGGGGTCGGGCCGCCGTCGCGACCGGGGTTCGCCGCGGGGCCGCTCCCCGTGAACACGAAGCCCGCCGCCCGGGCCACCGCCGCCGAGGCGGTGTTGCCCTCGTAGCACTCCCACGCGACGTCGGGTGCGCCCTGCTCGAACGCCCACGACACCACGAGCTCCAGCGCGTCGTGCATGCGCCCGGCACCGCGCGCGGACGGCGCGAGCCAGAACCCGACGTCGCGACGCTCGGTCCGGTAGCCGATCACGCCCTCGAGCAGGGACGACCCGCTGCGACGGATCGCCCACGTGTACTCGCGGTCCGAGGCCCATCCCGGGCCGACGAGCGCGTCGACGAAGGACCGCGCGTGGTCGGGTCCGTAGGGCAGCGGGACCGTCGTCCACCGGGCGACGTCCGGGTCCTGGCACCCGGCGACGATGGCCGCGGTGTCCGCGCGGGTGGGCACGTCGAGGCGCACCCGCGCGGACTCGAGGACGACCGGGATCACGTCGTGCTCAGCTGCGGACGCGCGGGACGAACCCGATGCGGTCGTACACGCGCGCGAGCGTCTGCTGCGCGATCGACTCCGCCCGGTCGGCGCCGACGGCGAGGAGCCGGTCGAGCTCCGCCGGGTCGTCGAGGAGTTCGAGCGTCCGGGCACGGACCGGTTCGAGCTCGGCCACGACCGCGTCGGCCACCTCGCCCTTCAGGTCGCCGTACCCCTTTCCCTGGAAGGACACCTCGAGCTCGGCGACGGAGGTCCCCGTGAACGCCGAAAGGATCGACAGCAGGTTCGTCACACCGGGCTTCGCCTGCCGGTCGGCCCGGATCTCGCGCTCGGTGTCGGTGACCGCCGACCGGATCTTCTTCGCGGTGCGCTTCGGGTCGTCGAGCAGGCGGATGAGGCCGTTGTCGGACGCCGCCGACTTGCTCATCTTGTTCGTCGGGTCCTGCAGGTCGTAGATGCGCGCGGTGTCGGTGAGGATCCGGGCCTCCGGTACGACGAACGTCTCGCCGAAGCGCGAGTTGAAGCGCCCGGCGAGGTCGCGGGTGAGCTCCACGTGCTGCCGCTGGTCGTCACCGACCGGCACCACCTTCGTGTCGTACAGCAGGATGTCCGCGGCCATGAGGATCGGGTAGGTGAAGAGCCCGACGGACGCGGCGTCGGCGCCCTGCCGAGCCGACTTGTCCTTGAACTGGGTCATCCGGCTGGCCTCGCCGAAGCCGGTGAGCGTGTTGAGCACCCACGCGAGTTCGGCGTGGGCGGGCACCTGCGACTGCACGAAGAGCGTCGCCTTCGACGGGTCGATGCCGGACGCGATGTACTGCGCGGCCGTCGCACGCGTGTTCGCGCGGAGCTCGGCCGGGTCCTGCGCGGTGGTGATCGCGTGCATGTCGACGACGCAGTAGATCGCGTCGTGGTCGTCGAGCAGCGTCCGCCACTGCATGAGCGCGCCGATGTAGTTGCCGAGGTGGAGCGATCCGGCCGAGGGCTGGATGCCGGAGAAGATGCGGGTGGTGGTCATGCTGGTGTCCTGTTGCGCTGGAGCGGGAGGGGATCAGATCTCGTAGTCGACGACCACGGGGGCGTGGTCGGACCATCGCTGGTCGTACGCCGCGGCGCGGTCGACCGTGTAGTTCGAGACCTTCCCGGCGAGTTCGGGGGTGGCGACGTGGTAGTCGATGCGCCAGCCGGAGTCGTTGTCGAACGCCTGGCCGCGCCACGACCACCAGGTGTACGGACCGTCGACGTCGCCGGCCTGGGCGCGACCGACGTCGACCCAGCCGAGACCGGGACCGGTGCTGCCGTCGGCGCCCTCGACCTGCTCGCCCTCGGGGCCGAAGAACCGGGAGAAGTAGGCGCGCTCGCGGGGGAGGAACCCGGCCCGCTTGACGTTGCCCTTCCAGTTCTTGATGTCGCGCTGGTCGTGCCCGACGTTGAGGTCGCCGACGACGACCGCGAGCGGGTTGTGCGCGCGGAGCTCCGGGAGCCGCTCGGTCATCGCGTCGAGGAACTTCCACTTCTCGTCCTGCTTCGGGGTGTCGACCTCGCCCGAGTGGACGTACGTCGACACGACCGTGACCGTGGTCCCGCCGATCTCGTAGTCGGCCTCGAGCCAGCGGCCGGCGGAGTCGAACTCCTCCGCCCCCAGCGCGACGCGGTGGATCTGTGCCCGGTGCCGCGATGCGATCGCGACGCCCGCGCGGCCCTTCGCCGTCGCGGGGTCGTGCACGATGTCCCACTCGTCGCCGAGGAGCCCGGCGAGGTCGTCACTCGACGCCCGGACCTCCTGCAGGGCGAGGACGTCGACGTCGCGCGTGGCGAGCCAGTCGCCCATGCCCTTCCGGAACGCGGCACGGATGCCGTTCACGTTGACGGATGCGAGGCGCAGGCGTGTCATGCCGTCCAGCCTATCGGCGGGTGCCGACACCTCCGCTGCGCCGTAGGCTCCCGCCATGACCGTCGTGCTGACCGTGGGTGAGGTCCTCGCTGCGTTCCGACCCGTGGCCGAGCACATGCTCCGACCGGACGAGTTCCGCGCCGCCCGGTTCTGGATCGCGCCGATCCACGCTTGGGACGACGATCGGGACGAGGATGCGCTCGCCGAGGATCAGGACGCGCTGGTCTGGGACCTCTGCGGGGAGACGGGGAGCAGCAGCACGCTCGGAGTCGAGATCTGGGACGACGAAGAGCAGCTGCTCGGCGCGTTGGCGAGCGACCTGCAGGACTTCATCGCCGAGAGCGCCTTCGCCTGGGGTGAGCTGCGCCCGATCCCGCCGATCCCACCGGAGCGCTCGTAGTCGCGACCCCCGTGCGCGGGGCTTGTCCGCCCGCCCGAGTCCGGCCACGATGACCCCGTGAGCGACTCTGCCGCCGAACCTCCGCTCTGGCGCCACCCGCAGGTCGAGCGTGCCCTCGTGGCGGCGGCGGAGCTCCTCGAGCACGGACGGCCCGAGGACGCCGTCGAGCCGCTGACCGGTGCGCTCGCCCTGCACGGCGACGACGCGGAGGTGCTCCGGATCCTCGCGGTCGCGTTCTGGTCGGCCGGTGACCTCGACGCCGCGCGCACGGCAGTCCGCCGAGCGATCACCACCGATCCCGATGACGTCGAGGGGTACCTCCTCGCCGCGCACCTCGCCGAGGAGGCCGACGACGTGGTCGAGGCCCGGTCGGCCTGGGCGGCAGCCGTCGAGCTCGTCCCGGGCGACGGCGGCCTGGCGGCAGCGCGGCTCGTCCTCGACCTCCGCACCGGACAGGTGGACGCGGCGACCTACGCCGCCGCGACCCGGGCCGCGACCGCGCACCCGCAGCACGCACAGGTGAACCTCGCCCTCGCGTGGTTGGCCGCTCGCGAGGGCTACCCGGGCACCGCCGAGCGCGCCCTCGTCGCCGCAGTGGCGGCGACCCCCGCGGACCCGTGGCCCCGGTGGCAGCTCCTCCGAGCACGCGAACGCCGTGGCAGCACGATCGCGGTGCTCGCCGACGCCGCACTCGTCCTCGCGGAGCACCCTGACGCGGTCGGACCGCTCGGCGCGTTCCGTCGTGCCGTCGTCCACCTGGCATCGCTGGGAACGGCGTTCATCGTCGTCGGTCTCGTGCTCGCCGGCACCGTGGGGGCGCTCGTCGGCATGGTGGTCGACGACCCCCTGCCCCCCGAGCTGTGCTGCGCGGCGTTGATCGTCGGTGTGGTCCTCGCCCAGGTCGCGGTGCTGCGCCGGCTCGGACGGGCGCTCCCGACGGGGTGGCAGCCGTTCGTGCGGCTGGTCCGGCGTCGAGCGCCCGGCGTCGTGGTCGTCCCCGTACTGCAGGCGGCGACGCTCGTCGCGGCAGGCGTGCTGCTCGTGCTCGCCGGCGTGGGTGCGCCGGGGCTCGCGGACGGTGTGGCCGCAGCCGCGGCCGGGGGTGCGCTCGTCGCAGCTATGGGCACGGCGGGGTTCCTGGGACGCTGGTACGCGTGATCGGTCCCCGCGCGTCTGCAGCGGTGACCGGATGACGGACGGGAGGCGCGGTGCCCGCTGGCAC
>NZ_JBPUGH010000157.1:0-7568 GCF_051548005.1 Curtobacterium flaccumfaciens
GGCAGCAGCTGCGTCGCCGGCGCCACGTCGTCGCGTCCGAGGGCCCGGAGCCGCTCGGCGGCCTCCGCCGCGGTGGGGCGCTCGTCCGGATCGGTCGCCGTGAGCACGTGGAGGAGCGTGCGCCAAGCCGTGGGGAGGTGCTGGTCGATCTCGGGGCTGCGGGCCAGCCGGGCGGTCGCGGACTCGACCGCGCTGCCCGGGAACGGCCGCTTGCCGCTGAGGGTCTCGAGGAGTACCAGGCCCAGCGCGTACACGTCGGCCTTGCCCGTGATCGGCTGCCCCATCACCTGCTCCGGCGCGATGTAGGCGGCGGTGCCCATCACCGTGCCGGTCCCGGTGACCCTGGCCGAGTCGCGGAGCAGGGCGATGCCGAAGTCGGCGAGCTTGACGTGCGTGCCGTCCGACTCGAGCAGGACGTTCGCGGGCTTCACGTCGCGGTGGACGACGCCCTGCGCGTGCGCCGCGGCCAGGCCCTCGGCGATCTGCGCCCCGACCCGCGCGCTCGTCACGGTGTCGAGCGGTCCCTCTCGGAGCCGCGTCGCGAGGTCGCTGCCCGGCACGAGTTCCATGATCAGGTAGGAGTCACCGTCGACGTCGTCGAGGGCGGCGTCGTAGAGCGTGACGAGCGCCGGACTGCGGAGCGACGCGAGGACCTGGATCTCGGCCTCGGCACGGGCACGTTCGCCGTGGTCCACGGGTCCGATGCGGAACACCTTGACCGCCACCTCGCGTCCGAGCATCTCGTCGACCGCCCGGTAGACCGACGCCATGCCACCGTGCCCGAGCGTGCCCGTGACGCGGTACCTGCCGCCGAATACCCGTTCCTCCATGTCCGGCAACCTACCGGGGTGACCTGACGGGCCGCGCACCGCGTCGGAGCGCCGTCAGGTACAACCGGTGCGCCGTGACGACGATCGCGAGCCACGCCAGCCCGAGCGCCCACGCCGCCAGCACGTCGGTGAGCCAGTGGTGACCGAGGAACACCCGCGACGCCCCGATCGACAGCACGAAGGCCGTCCCCACGGCGATCGTCCACACCCGCACGACCAGCCGGGACTGCCGGAGGACGAGCAGGTAGACGATGGTCCCGACCACCACCGTGGCGTTGAGGGTGTGCCCGGACGGGAACGACGCGGAGTGCTCGTACGGGGGCACCGCGTCGGCCAACGGAGGGCGGGCACGGCCGATCAGGTTCTTGCCCGCGACGGTCATGAGCAGCGATCCACCGCTCGCGGCGACGAGCAGGACCAGCGGCGTCCACGCCCGGCGCTGGATCGTGAAGCCGATCAGGAAGCCGACCGCGACGATGGGCATGCCGATGGTGCCCGCGACGTCGGTCCACCACGTGACGAGGGTGTCCGCCGTGGGTGACCGGAGCGTGAGCACCCAGTCGAGCACCGGCCGGTCGAGCACGGCGACGTCGTCCCCGGCACGGACGGCGTCGTAGACCTCGGACGCCGCCCAGGTCGCGGTGACGGCCACAGCGATGCCGATCGACAGCGTGAGCACGAGGACGGGGAGCGCTCCGTACCGGTGTCCGAGCGTGGCCCAGGCCTCGGCGACCGTCCGGCCCGCCCGGGTCCGCCAGCGGGTGAGGTCGACGTCACCGACGT
The DNA here is from genome assembly GCF_051548005.1 of Curtobacterium flaccumfaciens. Taxonomy (GTDB): domain Bacteria; phylum Actinomycetota; class Actinomycetes; order Actinomycetales; family Microbacteriaceae; genus Curtobacterium. The sequence goes on from NZ_JBPUGH010000157.1 coordinate 1,614, forward strand.
GCTCGTCCGGCGCCTCCGCGTGGGTCTGGTCCATCGACCCACCCTGCCCGACCGACGGTGTGAGCGGTCAGTCCTTCGCGTCCGCGTAGGAGTCGACGACCGCCACGCTCAGCGGGAACGTCACCGGGAAGTCCCGGAAGAGCAGCCGCCCGGCGTCACCCGCCGCCGCGCGCACCTGCTCCGCGACCCACTCGGCCTGCTCGGCGGGCGCGTGCACCACGAGCTCGTCGTGCACGAAGAACACCAGGTGCGGACCGGCCGTCACGGACCCCGGGAAGCGACCGGCGATGCGCGTGCGCAGCGAGCCCATCCACGCGAGCGCCCACTCGGCGGCGGTGCCCTGCACGACGAAGTTCCGGGTGAAGCGCCCCCAGCTCCGCGCACGCGACTCCACGGCGCGTTGCATGGCGGGGGTGCCCTCGACGGAGTACGCCTGGTTGCGCGCCTCGAACCAGGACGGCTCCGGCACGGGTGACGTCCGACCGAGCAGCGTCGTGACGGGTTCGCCGCGTTCCCCCGCTCGGGCGGCTCGCTCGACGAGTGCCAGTGCCTGCGGGAACGCCCTGGCGAGCCGGGGCACGAGCCGTCCGCCCTCACCCTGGGTCGCGCCGTACATCGCGCCGAGCATCGCGCCCTTGGCCTGCTGCCGGGTCTCGACCGCGCCGGAGGCCACGACGCCGTCGTACAGGTCGCGTCCGTCGCCCGCCGCGGCCATCGCCCGGTCCCCCGCCATCGCCGCGAGCACCCGCGGTTCCAGTTGGGCGGCGTCGGCCACGACGAGCTTCCACCCGTCGTCGGCGACCACGGCGCTCCGGATGCCCTTCGGGAGCTGCATCGCCCCGCCGCCGTCCGCGGCCCACCGTCCGGTCACGACGCCGCCGACGACGTACTTCGGGTGGAACCGGCCGTCGCGGACCCAGTCGTCGAGCCAGGTCCACCCGTTGGCCGTCAGGAGCCGCGCGAGCCGCTTGTACTCGAGGAGCGGCTCGATCACCGGGTGCTCGAGTTCGCGGAGCTCCCACTTGCGGGTGCTGGTGACGGCCAGCCCTGCGCGGCGCAGCGCCCGGAGGACGTCGGCAGGTGAGTCGGGGTTCAGGCCGGGGTCGTCGAGGCGCTCCCGGATCACGGCGGCGATCTCCTCGAGCCGACGCGGCCGGACGCCGTACGGCACCCGCGGCCCGAGCTCCTGCTCGAGCAGCCGTTCGTGGACGTCGACGCGCCACGGGAGCCCGGCGTGCAGCATCTCCGCCGCGACGAGCGCACCCGCGGACTCCGCCGTGAGGAGCAGCCGCAGCGCACCCGGCGCGCTCGACGACGCGACCGCGTCGAGCTGCGCGCGGAACTCGGCGACCGGGTCCAGCGCGTCGTCCGGCACCGGTGCGGCGAAGAGCGCATCGTCGAAGAGCCGGGCCTGCGTCGGTTGGGTGACCCGTGCCTCCAGGGCGGGTGGCGCGTCGAGCGCATCGGGCGGGGACGCCTGCAGCGCCGTCCCCCGAGCGGCGAGCGCGCCCCGCAGGACCCGACGTCCGAGCCGCAGGTCGACGCAGCGCCCGACGCGGCCACCGGCCGCCAGGACCGCCGGGTACCAGCGGGTGGTGTCGTCCCAGACCCAGCGCACGCCCGGTCCGTCGTGGGCCGCGACGAAGGCCGGGAGGCCCGGCTCGGCGAAGCGGACCGGCTCGCCCTGCGCGGTCCCCGCGTCGGTCAGGGGCGTCGCGGAGACGCCGCCGTCGGCGCGGCTGAGGACGTGGTGCACGGGACGATCATGCCGTGGACCACCGTCCCCCGACGCCGGTCACTCCCCCGGTCGCACCGCAGCGGTGTCGGCGACGTCGATCCGAACGTCGCCGTCCGGCGCTTCGGAAACCTCGACGCGGGGGTCGGCGTCGTGCTCGTCGGACCCGGACATGCGTCGGAGGGTGTCCTGCCGTCGCTCCTCGAAGGACATGTCCACGCCGTCGTCGAGGTGGTCGCGGTCGGGCTGGTGTCCGTCGTGGTCGGTCATGCGGCAGACGGTACGCGCGCCCGGTGAACGTGACGATGGTTCGGCGATTCTGCGTCTTCTGGACATCTGGGCGATGATGGAGCGGTGCAACGGACGATCGACGACCACGGAGCGTGGTGCGAGGTGCCCGCGGACGAGGTGCCGGTGAACGCCGTCGTGCGGTACGACGACCGCGGCGAGCGCCTGGTCGGCACGGTGGTCGACGAGCTCGCGACACCGGGTGCGACCGCGCTCGTGGTGCTCGACGCCGACGGGGCCCCGAGGGTCGTCCCGGTCGAGGCTCGCCTCGAGATGCGGGTGGCCGGGAAGCCGGTCAGCACAGCGGGACGTTGACCGCCAGACCGCCCATCGCCGTCTCCTTGTACTTCGTCGACATGTCGGCACCGGTCTGCCGCATGGTCTCGACGACCTGGTCGAGCGACACATGGTGGACGCCGTCGCCGCGCAGCGCCATCCGCGCGGCGTTGATCGCCTTGTTCGCCGCGATCGCGTTCCGCTCGATGCACGGGATCTGCACGAGGCCGCCGATCGGGTCGCAGGTCAGCCCGAGGTTGTGCTCCATCGCGATCTCGGCCGCGTTCTCGACCTGCTCGGGCGTCCCACCGAGGACCTCCGCGAGCCCCGCTGCCGCCATGGACGCCGCCGAGCCCACCTCGCCCTGGCAACCGACCTCGGCGCCGGAGATCGACGCGCGCTCCTTGTAGATCGAGCCGATCGCGCCGGCGGTGAGCAGGAACCGCACCACGGCGTCGTCCCGGCGGTCGGCGGTGATCTCCGGCACGTACGTGAGCGCGTAGGACAGGACCGCGGGGATGATCCCCGCGGCGCCGTTGGTCGGGGCGGTGACGACCCGGCCGCCGGTGGCGTTCTCCTCGTTCACCGCCATGGCGACGAGGTTCACCCACTCCATGGCGAAGAGCGGGTCGTGGTCGGGGTCGTCGCGGACGAGCTGCTCGTACCAGGTCGCCGAGCGCCGACGGACGTCGAGGCCGCCGGGGAGGGTGCCGGTCCGGCGCACCGACCGTTCGACGCACTGCTCCATGACGGCGTGGATCGCGAGGAGCCGCTCGCGGACGGCCGACTCCGAGGTGTCGAGCGCGACCTCGTTCGCGAGCGCGATCCCGCTCACGGGCAGGCCGGAGCGCGCGCACTCCGCCAGGAGCTCGGCGCCGCTGGAGAACGGGTGGGGCACGTGGTCGTCGACGGGGATGGCCGCACCCGCGACCTCGGCGGCGTCGGTCTCCCCGTCGGTCTCACCGTCTCGGGTGATGAACCCGCCGCCGATCGAGTAGTACGTTTCGTCGGCGAGCACGCTCCCGTCGGCATCGGTCGCCCGCAACCGCATGCCGTTCGGGTGCCGCGGCAGCATCGTCAGCGGGTGGAGCACGATGTCCGCGAGCCGGAACGGCACCGACGTCCCGTTCGCCAGCCGGAGTGCACCCGTGCGTTCGAGCCCCTCGAGGTCGAGCGCCATCCGGTCGGGGTCGACCGTCTCGGGCTCGGCGCCGGTCAGGCCGGCCGCGACCGCACCGAGCGTCCCGTGCCCGTGGCCGGTCGAGGCCAGTGAGCCGTAGAGGTCGACGCGGACGCCCGTGACGCCCGACGAGGGCAGGGCGGCGGCGAAGGCGGCTCCGGCGCGCATCGGCCCCACGGTGTGGGAACTCGACGGGCCGACACCGATGCTGAACAGATCGAAGACGGAGACCGGCACGCCGCCACACTAGCCCGTCCGGACGGACGGGCGGTCAGCGGCGGCGGACGCGGCGCAGGCGCTGCGATCCCTCGCCCGGCATGAGGATCCAGAGCACGACGTAGAGGACCCAGAGCGGGCCGGGGAACAGGCTCAGGACCACCCATGCGACGCGGACGAGGGTGCGGGACCAGCCGAGCCGGTCGGCGATGCCGGCGCAGACCCCGGCGAGCAGGCGGCCGGAACGGGGACGGAGGAAGGTGCTCATGCCGACCACGCTACGGATCGACCGGCATGCGTGGACACCCGGTCCACCCACGATCCCGGGGTGGGGGTGTCCCCCGGGCGCCTACGGGACGAGGACGATCTTGCCGCGCGTGTGCCGCTGCTCGAGCTCGGCGTAGGCGTCCTGCACGCGATCGAGCGGGTACGTCGCCGCGATCGGGACCTCGATGGCACCGTCGGCGACCTGCAGCGCGAGCGCCCCGAGGATCTCCGGGTCCGCGGTGTCCGCGCTGCCCGAGGCCTTCGCCCCGAGCTCCGAGGCCGCCTCGAACGCGATGATCGTCTCGATGCGGTCGACCGGGACCCCGAGCGCGACGCCGAGGTGCACGTACTCGGGGCCGTACGTGTCGATGAGCGCGTCGATGCCGTTCGTCGCCAGCTCCGTGATCCGCTCCTGCAGTCCGTCGCCGTACGCCACGGGTCGAGCGCCCTTCGAACGGAGCCAGTCGTGGTTCGCCTCGGACGCGATCGCGATGACGTCGATGCCCTCGTTCGTGAGGAGCTGCGTGACGAAGCCGCCGACGCCACCGGCAGCACCGGAGACCACGACGGTCTCCCCCGGTCGCGGATCGACCGCACGGACGGCTGCGGCCGCCGTGGTCGCGACGACGTCGAGCCCGCCGGCGACCTCCCACGAGAGCAGGTGCGGCTTCTGCACGACCTGACCGGCCGGCACCGAGACGTACTCCGCCTGGCTCGACCGCTCCCACGACCAGCCGAGGACCTCCTCGCCCTCGTCGACGCCGTCCACACCCTCGCCGACGGCCACGACGATGCCCGCGAAGTCCGTGCCCTGCCCCGACGGCAGCTTCGACGGGTCTTCTCCGTCGAACAGGCCCTGGCGGATCGCGGACTCCCCCGGGTTGACGCCGGCGGCACGGACCCGGACGAGCACCCGGCCCGCCTCGACGTCGGGGACCGGGACCTCCTCGACGCGGAGGACGGTTCGGTCCCCCCACTCGGAGAACCGGACGGCGCGCATGGTGTCGGGGAGCTCTGCCATGCCGTCGACGCTACGCCAGGCATCCCGTCCGCGGACATGGACCGCTCCATCAGCACCAGCATGGGAGACTGGCGGCATGCCCATCCTCAACAAGGACATGCAGGTGTGCATGTCGCTGGCGGCCCGGCCGAGCAACATCGGCACCCGGTTCCACAACTTCCTGTACGACGAACTCGGGCTGAACTTCCTCTACAAGGCGTTCACGACGACCGACCTCCCCGGCGCCGTCGCGGGCATCCGGGCGCTCGGCATCCGCGGCTGCTCGGTGTCGATGCCCTTCAAGGAGGCGATCATCCCGCTCGTCGACGTCATCGAGGAGTCGGCCGCAGCGATCCGGTCCGTCAACACGGTCGTGAACGACGACGGCGTGCTCACGGCGTCGAACACCGACTACGAGGCCGTCGCGTCCCTGCTCGCGAGCCACGACGTCGACCGCTCGTCACGGGTGCTGCTGCGCGGCTCCGGCGGCATGGCCAAGGCCGTCACGGCGGCGTTCCGCGGCGCCGGGTTCGAGCACCTCACGGTCGTCGCCCGCAACGACGAGACCGGTCCGGCCCTCGCCGCGCAGTACGGCTACGAGCGGGTCGCCGACGAGCGCGACGCCGGTGACGCCGACGTCCTCGTGAACGTCACGCCGCTCGGCATGCGGGGCGACGAGCAGGACGCCCTCGCCTTCGAGGACGCCCGCATCGCCGGCGCGCACACCGTCTTCGACGTCGTCGCGTTCCCCTCCGAGACGCCGCTCGTCCGCGCCGGCCGCGCCACCGACAAGCACGTCATCACCGGCGCCGAGGTCATCGCCCTCCAGGCAGCGCGGCAGTTCGAGCGGTACACGGGCGTCGCCCTGACGGACGACCAGGTGCGTCGCGCGAGCGAGTTCAGTCGCGCGGAGTAGCGACGCCCGTCGCACCGGACGGGAGGCCCGTGGCGGCGCCGCCCCGGGCCTCCAGGCCGTCTCCTGCTCGCGCCCCG
>NZ_JBPUGH010000158.1:0-7456 GCF_051548005.1 Curtobacterium flaccumfaciens
GCCACGAGCCTCCAGGCCGTCCTGCGCGCGCCCCGCGCGATCGGCGGTGCCCCCTCGTCGGGGACGACCCGCGCGACACCGGGACGCGCTACGGTTCGCCCATGACCGTGTCGCCCACCGCCGTGCCACCGCAGCGCACCGACCGCCGCGCGCTCGTCTCCTGGGCGCTGTGGGACTGGGGGTCCGCGGCGTTCAACGCGGTCGTGACCACCTTCGTCTTCAGCACGTACCTGGCCAGCCGGGCCTTCGTCGACCCGGCGTTGGTGGCCGACACCTCGGCTGCCGGGAAGGCCGTCGTGGAGCGCGAGCTCGCGCACAACGCCGCCGTGGTCTCGACGACCCTCGCGATCGCCGGCATCGTCGTCGCGCTCGTCGCCCCGGCCGTCGGACGGCTCGCGGACAGCACCGGCCACCGTCGTCGCTCGGTGCTCATCGCGACGATCGGGATCGCGCTGTCGATCGGCGGCATGGTGTTCGTCGCACCGAGCCAGCCGTACCTGTACCTCGGTGCGGCCCTGCTCGGGATCGGCACCGTCGCGTACGAGATCGCGAGCGTCGGCTACAACGCCATGCTCGGGCAGGTCGCGCCGGGGGACCGGACCGGCCGCGTGTCGGCGATCGGCTGGGCGGCCGGGTACTTCGGCGGCATCGTGCTCCTGGTGGTCCTGCTCGTCCTCTGCATCCAGGACTTCGGGGGCGGCGACGTCGCCGGCCTCCTGCAGCTGCCCGCCACCGTCGCGACCGGCCAGTGGGACGTCCGGGTCGCCATCGGCATCGCCGCGGTGTGGCTCGCCGTGAGCTCGGTGCCGCTCTTCCTCGTCGTCCCGGAGGCCGCCGCGGACCGGTCGCGCGGCGGGAACGTGCTCTCGGCCTACCGTGACCTCGGGCGGGACGTCGCACGGCTGTGGCGGGAGCGCCGGAACGTGCTCGGGTTCCTCGTCGCCAGCGCGGTGTTCCGGGACGGTGTCGGCGCCGTGTTCACCTTCGGCGGCATCATCGCCGCGCAGGTCTTCGGGTTCTCGTCGTCGCAGGTGATCCTGTTCGCCATCGCGGCCAACGTCGTCGCCGGGGTGGCCACCTTCGTCTCCGGGCGTCTGGACGACCGCTTCGGCTCCCGCGCGATCATCATGGTGTCCCTGGTCGGGCTCTCGCTCTGCGGGCTCGGGGTGCTCGCCGCCGGGACGTCGGCGGCGCTGTTCTGGGTCCTCGGGCTCACGCTGGCGCTGTTCGTCGGGCCGGTGCAGGCGTCCTCGCGGTCGTACCTCGCGCGCCTGGCGACCCCCGGCCGCGAGGGGGAGCTCTTCGGTCTGTACGCCACCACCGGTCGCGCGGCGACGTTCCTCGCGCCGACGCTGTTCGCGCTCGCGGTGACGATCGGCGGGTCGACGCGGTACGGGATCCTCGGGATCGTCGTGGTGCTCGTCGCGGGGCTGGTGTGCACGGCGTTCGTGCGGACGGAGCCCGGCGCGCGCTGATCGTGCGGGGCCCCGCACGGGTCGGCGGCCGCGATCCGGCAACGCGTGCGCCAGGATGGGGACATGACCGACCAGCGCATCGCCGTCGTCGTCCTCGCCGCAGGCCAGGGCACCCGCATGAAGTCCGCCACGCCGAAGGTGCTGCACCGCCTCGCCGGGTTGCCGCTCATCGCGCACGTGCTCCGGACCGCGTCCTCGCTCGAGCCCGAGCACGTCGCCGTCGTCGTGCGGCACGAACGGGACCGCGTCGCCGCCGAGGTCGTCGAGCGTGCGCCGGACGCCCTCGTGGTCGACCAGGACGACGTCCCCGGCACGGGCCGCGCCGTGGAGGTCGCTGTGCAGGCACTCCCCGCGGACTTCGACGGAGCCGTCGTGGTGCTGTCGGGCGACGTACCGCTGCTCGACACGGTGTCCCTCCGGTCGCTCGTGGACGCCCACGTCGGCGGTGGCAACGGAGCGACGTTCGTCAGCGCGATCGCCCCGGACCCGACCGGTCTCGGCCGCATCGTCCGCGATGCCGACGGTGCGTTCGTCGGGGTCGTCGAGCACAAGGACGCGACGCCGGACCAGCTGACGATCACCGAGGCGAACGCCGGCATCTACGCGTTCGACGTGACGCACCTCCGCGCCGTCCTGCCGTCGCTCACCACGGTGAACGCGCAGGGCGAGAAGTACATCACCGACGCTCCTGCACTGATCGGCGCACGGGGCGGGCGCATCGACGTGGTCACGCTGACCGACCCGTGGCTCGTCGCCGGCATCAACGACCGCGCGCAGCTCTCCGACGCGGCCCGCGAGCTGAACGCGCGGATCGTCCGTCGCCACCAGATCGCCGGTGTGACCGTGCAGGACCCGGCGACGACGTGGATCGACCTCGACGTCACCATCGAGCCGGACGCCGAGGTGCTGCCGGGCACGCAGCTCGTCGGCGCCACCGCGATCGCCTCGGGGGCCGTCGTCGGACCGGACACCACCCTCCGCGACACCGAGGTCGGCGCGGGCGCCACCGTGAACCGGGTCGACGCGACGCTCGCCGTCATCGGCGCGGGAGCCTCCGTCGGGCCGTTCGCGTACCTGCGCCCCGGGACGATCCTGGGCGACCAGGGCAAGATCGGCACGTTCGTCGAGACGAAGAACGCGAGGATCGGCCGGGGCAGCAAGGTCCCGCACCTGTCGTACATCGGCGACGCCGAGGTGGGCGAGGACTCGAACATCGGCGCGAACACGATCACCGCGAACTACGACGGTGTCGCGAAGCACCGCACCGAGGTCGGGTCGAACGTCCGGACCGGGTCGCACAACGTGTTCGTCGCCCCGGTTAGGATTGGTGACGGAGCGTACACCGGCGCCGGGACCACCGTCCGCAAGGATGTCCCTGCCGGGTCGCTGGCGATCAGCTACGCCCCACAGCGCAACACCGACGGCTGGGTCGAGGAACACCGACCCGGCACGCCGGCGGCCGAGGCGGCTCGGCGCGCGCGCGGCGAACAGATCTGACGGCCTCCGGGTCGATCGACACGGCCCCTCGGGGTCAGGGAGTGAGCACGGCACGTGTCCGGAATCAAAGCCACTGGTCAGAAGCGACTCGTCCTCGTCTCGGGCCGGGCACACCCCTCGCTGTCGGCGGAGATCGCGGAGGAGCTCGGCGTCGACCTCGTCCCGACCGACGCCCGCACCTTCGCCAACGGTGAGCTCTACGCGCGGTTCGACGAGTCGGTGCGCGGCTGCGACGCGTTCGTCATCCAGTCGCACACGGCGCCGATCAACGAGTGGCTCATGGAGCAGCTCATCATCGTCGACGCCCTGAAGCGCGCCTCCGCGAAGCGCATCACCGTCGTCGCCCCGTTCTACCCGTACGCCCGTCAGGACAAGAAGGGCCGTGGCCGCGAGCCGATCTCGGCCCGCCTCGTCGCCGACCTCTTCAAGGCCGCGGGCGCGCACCGCATCATGAGCGTCGACCTGCACGCCGCGCAGATCCAGGGGTTCTTCGACGGCCCGGTCGATCACCTCTTCGCGATGCCCGTCCTGCTCGAGCGCTTCCAGGAGATCCTCGACCCGTCGACGCTGACCGTCGTCTCGCCGGACATGGGCCGCGTGCGGGTGGCCGACATCTGGTCGGAGAAGCTCGGCGCGCCGCTCGCGATCATCCACAAGCGTCGCGACCCGCTCGTGCCGAACCAGGTGTCCGTGCACGAGATCGTCGGTGACGTGAAGGGTCGTGTCTGCCTGCTCGTCGACGACCTCATCGACACCGGTCGCACCATCGCGAAGGCCGCCGAGGCACTGAAGGCGAACGGTGCCACGGGCGTCGTCGTCGCCGCCACCCACGCCGTGTTCTCCGACCCGGCCACCGAGCTCCTGCAGAGCGAGTTCATCGACCGGGTGGTCGTCACCGACACGCTCCCGCTGCCGGAGGAGAAGCGTTGGGACCGCCTCGAGGTCCTGCCGATCGCCCCGCTCATCGCCCGTGCGATCCACGAGGTCTTCGACGACGGCTCCGTGACGTCGATGTTCGACGGCGCGGCCTGATCCGCACCGGAACGTGGTGAGCTCGGCCGCGCGCGACGCCCTCGCCGCCCGGCTCCGCTCCGGCGGCAGCGTCTACGCGGAGGACGAGGCCGACCTGCTCCTCGCCGCCGGCGACGGCGACCCGGTCCGCCTCCGCAGCCTCGTCCAGCGGCGGCTCGGCGGCGAACCGCTCGAGTACGTCCTCGGGTGGGCGGCGTTCGACGGACACCGTGTGCGCGTCGCGTCCGGGGTGTTCGTGCCGCGTGCCCGGACGGCCGTCGTCGTGGCCGAGGCCGCTCGGCGACTGCGCCGCTACGACCGGGTCGTCGACCTCTGCTGCGGCGCGGGAGCCATCGCCGTGGCGCTCCTCGAACGCGTCGGCGCACTCGACCTCGTGGCGTCCGACATCGACCCGGCCGCGGTGGACGTCGCGGCGGAGAACATCGGCGACCGCGGGATCGTCGTCGCGGGCGACCTGTTCGAGCCGTTGCCCGAGCGACTCCGGGGAGCGGTGGACGTCATCGCGGTGAACGCGCCGTACGTGCCGACCGACGCCGTCGCGACGATGCCGAGCGAGGCGCGGGACCACGAGCACCGGGTCGCGCTCGACGGCGGGGCGGACGGGCTCGACCTGCACCGGCGGATCGCCGCGGGAGCGGGGGAGTGGCTCCGATCGGGCGGGGCCGTCGTGATCGAGGTGTCGGGACCGCAGGCCGCTGCGTCGGCGCGGGCGTTCGAGGACGGCGGCTTCGAGACGGCGGTCGTCCACGACGACGCGGTCGACGGGACGTGCGTGGTGGCGACGCGGCCGCTCGGCTGAGACGGGACACGCGTGGTCGCGACGTGGTCGCGAGGCTGAGACGACGGCACGTGCGTGGTCGCGACGCGGCCGCACCGCCGAGGCTGCGCGGACCACTCGATCCCGGGCGGGCTGACCTCAGTCCGCCGTGACCGTCACCTCGTGCCAGCCGGTCGCCCCGTTCGGCGCCGGTGCCCGCTCGACGCTCGTCTGCACCTCGCCGTCCGCGCTCGTCGCCCGGACCTGCAGCCGGTGCGTCCCCTTCGTCGGCGTCCACTTCCACACCCACTGGCGCCACGTGTCCGCCGAGATCGAGTCGGCGAGGGTGGCGTCCTGCCACGCACCGTCGTCCACCCGCACCTGCACACCCTTGACCCCGGTGTGCGGATGCCAGGCGACGCCCGCCACCGCGACCGTCGACCCGGCCTCCACGGTGCTGCCGCCGCGCGGCACGTCGATCCGCGACTCGAGCTTCACGGGCCCGCGCTCCGACCAGCCCCGAGGGGTCCAGTAGCCCTGCGCGTCCGCGAACCGGGTGACCTCGAGGTCGGTCACCCACTTCGTCGCCGACACGTACCCGAACAACCCGGGCACGACCATGCGCACCGGGAACCCGTGCTCGGGCGGTAGCGGCTCGCCGTTCATCCCCACGGCGAGCAAGGCCGCCGTGCCGGCGTCCTGCAGGACGTCGAGGGGCGTCCCCGCGGTGAACCCGTCGACGCTCGTGGAGAGCACCATGTCGGCTGCTCCGTGGGGCCCGGCCTTCGCCAGCAGCTCGCGGATCGGGTACCCGAGCCACTTCGCCGTACCGATGAGGTCGCCGCCGACCTCGTTCGAGACGCAGCTCATGGTCGCGACGTGTTCCTCGAGCGGGAGTGCGAGCAGTTGGTCCCAGGTCACTTCGACCTCGCGCTCGACCGCTCCGTGGATGCGGAGCTTCCACGTGGCCGGGTCGACCTGCGGGACGCTCAAGGCGGTGTCGATCCGGTAGAAGGCGTCGTTCGGTGTGATGACGGGTGTGATGCCGTCGACGTCGAGCGATGCTCCGGTCGGCACGGCAGGGGCAGGCGTCGCCGGGCTCGGGAGTCGGATCGCCCGGCGCGCGGCCACCGCTGCCTGCATGGTCGCCGTCCCCAGCCGGGAGGCACCACCCACCACGACCGCGAGCGCCGCGGTCGCGACGCTCCAGACCAGGAACGCGCGGCGCTCGGGACCCGCGGAGCGCGCTGCCGTCCGGCCCGGGCTCTGGTTCGGGGTCGCAGCGGGCGGTCCCGCGACGTCCCCCGCCATCGCCCCGGCCGTCGCCCCGGCCGTCGCCCCGGCCGTCGGGACGGCATCCGCGTGCTCGGCGGCCTCCCACCGGCGCAGGCGCGCGAGGAGCAACCGGAGGAGCACGATCGCGGCCGCGACCCCCACGACGGTCGGGGCGCCGTCGAGCGAGCCACTGCCGGAGCGCGTCGTCACGGCGAGCAGCGACAGCACCCCGCCGATCGCGAACACGACCGCGCCGAGCGGCGGCCGTCGCCGTTCGAGGACGCCCGCACCCGCGCTGATCGCCAGGACGAGGACGAACATCAGCACGAACAGCGCGACCTTGTCGCCGGTGCCGAACAGGGTGACCATGAGGTCCTTGGCGCCCCGCGGGGCCAGGTCGATGACCGCACCGCCGACGCCGACGAGGGGGCTCCCGGCGCCGCCGAGGAACACCGCCACGAGCTCGGCCGCCGCGAGGAACACGACGGCGGAGATCACCCCGACGACTGCTGCCCACGTCTTCCGCACACCGCCGATCGTAGGTCGTCGCTCCCACGTGCTCGCTGGATGCGGTGCACCTGTGGAGAACTGCCGACCACGTGCGTTCACGACCCGGTCAGCACGGACACCGTGATCCGTGCGACGATCAGGGGGTGCTGAGGCGACCCGACCGTGTTCCCCGGTCCGGGCGTGTGCGACGGGGCGGCCGCACGCCGTGGTCGACGGCCCGGAAGTTCGCTGCCCTGCGCTGGACGATCGTCGGGGTCTGGGCGGCGCTGCTCGCGGTCCGCATCGTCGTCGTCACCACCTCGCCGGACACCGACCTCGTCTGGTTCGGGATCGCCGAGGCCGTCGCCATCGCCGTCGGGGTCGCACTCATCCTGTTCGCCCTCGTCCGTGCCCGATCGGTCCGGCTCCGCCGTGAGGACGAGGCGCTCGCGCTCGCGATCCGCCGCATCGACCCGACCGTGTGGCTCGTCCCCGCGGCGCCGACCGACGAGCTCCGCCGTTCCGTCGCCGACCTCCGCCCAGGACTCGCGCTCGGCGACCGGGTGACGTGGGCGTTCGGCGCGACCGAGGCCTCGCTGTGGGAGCTCGACGATCGTCGAGCGACCCGCATGCTCGTGATCCGGTGGTCCCGGATGGTGCACGTCGGCCTCGAGGACGAACGGACACCGACCGGCGCGCGCGGCACCGTGGTCGTGCTGCACCACGTCCGGATGGACGACACCCCGGCCGTCGCGACGTTCTTCGTCCGGTCGGGGCCGGGCTCCCGGCGGATGCTCGGACGGGGGCCGCGGCTCGAGCGGCTCGTCGCGGACCTCGCCCGCGAGCGCATCGTCGCGTAGTCGCTCCCACCACACTGCCCGAGCGCATCGTCGCGTAGCCGGTCCCACCACGCTCCAGAGCGTCGGGTGGG
>NZ_JBPUGH010000159.1:0-7446 GCF_051548005.1 Curtobacterium flaccumfaciens
GGACCGGCACCGGGGCGGACGCACAGCGGAGCGCCGGGGCCGACCCGAGCCTCCAGGCCGTCGACGGCGCACGTGCCGGAGCGGCACCCGCGGTGTTCCCCACCCCGGCGACCACCGGACCCGCGGCGGCGACGCCGTCGGGCGCGCCGACCGCGAACGCCGCGCCCGCGACCTTCACGCAGCAGCTCGCCCGACCCGTGTTCTCACTCGCCCACGCCGGCCCGGGCGAGCACGTCGTCACCGTGCAGGTGACGCCGGAGGCGCTCGGACCCGTCACGGTGCGGGCCCACGTGACCGCGCACAGCATGCACGTCGAGCTCTACGCGCCGTCCGACGCCGGGCGCGAGGCCGTCCGTCAGGTCCTGCCGGACCTGCGTCGCGACGCCGCCGGCACCGGGCTGTCGACGACGCTCGACCTGTCCTCGCAGAACCACCCGGACTCCGCCCCGCGGCGCGACGAGCGTCCGGCGTCGGGCCAGCAGGCGGTCCGCGACGACCGGGAGGCACAGCCCGCCCCCGCCCCGCACCGCACCCCGTCCACGACCACCGTCCGCACCGCGGGCCTCGACGTCCTCGCCTGAGCGACGGCACGAAAGGACCTCACCATGCCCCTCGACGGCATCACCGGCTCGGTCGACCCGGCCACGCAGGCCGCGGCCCTGGCCGCGAACCAGTCGTCCTCCAGGTCGCAGACGATGGACTCCGAGGTGTTCATGAAGCTGCTCGTCACGCAGCTCCGGAACCAGGACCCGTCCTCGCCGATGGACACCAACCAGATGATCAGCCAGCAGACGCAGCTCGCGATGATGGAGCAGATCACGAACCAGACCACGACGGCGAACGAGAACTTCTCGCTGCAGATGCGGATCGCCGCCGCGAACCTCGTCGGGAAGCAGGTCAGCTACACCGACGCCACCACGGGGAAGTCGATCGAGGGGACCGCGACAGCGGTGTCGTACGCGGGAAGCGTCCCCACGGTCACGGTGGGCGGGAAGGAGGTCGACCTCGACGTGATCTCCGGCATCAAGACCGCCTCCTGACCTCCCCTCCACCCCTCTTCTTCTCCGGTACCGCGGTACCGCCACGAAAGGACGCACCATGCTCCGCTCGCTCTACTCCGGGATCTCCGGCCTCCGTTCGCACCAGGAGATGCTCGACGTCACCGGCAACAACATCGCCAACGTCAACACCGTCGGCTTCAAGTCGTCGTCGACCGTCTTCCAGGACACCCTGTCGCAGATGACCCAGGGCGCCGGTGGGCCGCAGACCGGCATCGGCGGCACGAACCCCGCCCAGATCGGCCTCGGCGTGCAGGTCGCCGGTGTCTCCACGAACTTCGCGCAGGGGTCCGCGCAGGCCACGGGCAAGGCGACCGACCTGATGATCTCGGGCGACGGGTTCTTCGTCACCCGCCTCGGCACCGACACCGTCTACACCCGCGCCGGCGCGTTCGACTTCGACGCCGACGGCCGCCTGGTCTCCTCGGACGGCAAGATCGTGCAGGGCTACCCGGCCGTGAACGGCGTGGTCAACGCCAACGGCCAGCTCGGTGACATCACGCTGCCGCTCGACGCCGCAGCGCCCGCGGTCAAGACCACGAGCGCGGCGCTCACCGGCAACCTGCCGTCGGACACGGCGGTCGGCGGCCAGGTCACGCGCGACGCCACCGTCTACGACGCGACCGGCGCCAAGAAGACGATGTCGATCACGTACACCCGCACCACCGCGGGCTGGGACGTCACGGCGAAGGACGGACTCGGCGGCAACGCCACGTCCGCGATCACGTTCGCGGCGGACGGCTCGATCGCCACCGGCGGCACCCTCGCCGTCGGGACCACCACCGTCGACATGTCCCAGCTCACCGGCTTCGCGACGCTGAACACCGCCACCATCTCGTCGCAGAACGGGCACGAGGCGGGGTCGCTCCAGGGGTACTCGATCGCGAAGGACGGCACCGTCACGGGCACGTTCTCGAACGGTGCGTCGCTCGCCCTCGGCCGGATCGCCCTCGCGACGTTCGCGAACCCGGCCGGCCTCGAGAAGACCGGCGCCTCGGGCTACCGTGCGACGGCGAACTCGGGCCAGGCCTCGATCGGCGGCCCGGGTTCCGCCGGCGTCGGCTCGCTCGCGGCCGGGACGCTCGAGATGTCGAACGTCGACCTGTCGCAGGAGTTCACGAACCTCATCGTGGCGCAGCGCGGGTTCCAGGCGAACGCGCGCATCATCACCACGTCGGACGAGGTCCTGCAGGAGCTGACGAACCTCAAGCGGTAGGCGGTCGCGGGCGGCCCGGCCGCTGCGGGATCGGAACACGAGACCGACGTCGAACCAGGGGACGGACCCGGTTCGACGTCGGTCTCGTGGTTCCACCGGCCGCGTCGCGGGGGCGTGCGGCCCTACTCGGCGTGCGCCTCGAGGAACCGGTACACCTCGCCGTCGTCGACGCCGGGGAACCGACCGGTCGGCAGGGGAGCGAGGACGTGCTCGCCGAGCTTCGCGCTCGGCCACGCGACGTCCTTCCACTTCGACTCGAGGGCCGCGGGCGGGCGGCGGCAGCACGACGGGTCGGGGCAGTTCGACTGTCGCCGCGCGGTGGCGTCCCGTCCCCGGAACCACTGCGCGTGCGCGAACGGCGTGCCGAGGGTGATCGAGAACTCGTCGTCGTCGGTGCCGGTCTGCACGCTGCACCAGTACGTGCCGTTCGGCGTGTCGGTGTACTGGTAATGCTCCCGGGAGCGGTTGCGGTCCTCGAACGCCGTCCGGGACGCCCACTTCGCGCACACGACCTGGCCGACGATGCCGCCGTCGGTGTCGGTGGGGAACGTGATGCCGTCGTTCTCGTACCCCTTGACGATCGCTCCGGATCGCCGCACCCGGACGAAGTGCACCGGGAGGTCGAGGAAGCGGGTCGCGAGCGTGGTGAACCGGTGCGCGGCCGTCTCGTGCGTGACACCGAAGGCGTCACGGAAGTCCTCGAGGGCGATGTCGCGCCGGGACTTCGCCTGCTGCAGGAACGGCACGGCGGCGTCGCGCGGGACGAGGCACGCCGCCGCGAACGCCGTGATCTCGATGCGCTGCCGCAGGAACTCGGCGTAGTCCGCGGGCGGCCGGTGCCCGAGCACCACGTGCGCGAGCGCCTGCAGCGCCAGGCTACGGAGGCCCCGACCACCGGGTGTCGCGGCCGGCGGCAGGTAGATCACGCCGTGCTCCCGGTCGGTGATCGTGCGGGAGGACGCCGGGAGGTCGTCGGCGTGCACGAGCCGGAAGCCGAGCTTCGAGGCGAGCGCCGCGACCGTGTGGTGCATCAACGGCCCCGGCGGACGCTCGACCGTCGCGAGCAGGTCGGCGGCCTGGTCCTCGATGTCCTCGTAGTAGTTGTCCGAGGACTGGCCCTGCAGCCGGAGCGCGATCATCGCCTCCCGGCCGGCGGCCTGGGTGACCGCGGACTCCTGCACGCGCCGCTCCAGCGCCTCGTGCAGCGCGACGACGCTGGCGAGGACGTCGTCGGGCAGGCTCTTCCGGACGTCGATGTGCGGGAGACCGAGCCGGGCCGCGAGCGGTGCGTCCTGGTACGCGGCGAGTTCGAGTTCCAGTCGTGCCCGTTCGGTCGGCGGGGTCGACGCGGTGAGGGTCGACACCGGGACGTCGAGCGCTGCCGCGATCCGTGCCAGGACGGAGACCTTCGGTTCCCGGAGCCCGTTCTCGATCATCGAGAGTCGGCTCGGCGCGAGGTCGGTGGCGTGACCGAGGACGTCGAGGGTCATCCCGCGTTTCGTGCGGACGTGCCGGATCCACTGCCCGAGCAGTCGCTGGGGGCCGTCGTCGTGGGACATGTCGCCACTCTTCCTCGAGTGTGAAGAACTGCCGTTCTTCTCCGTTCGGTCGCGAGCATAGCGCGCGTCCGTGCCCGCATGCTGAGGAGCACGACCACCGTAGGGCTCGACGAGGAGACCAGCATGACGATGACCGACACGACCCGTGACCGCCGCTTCGGCGATGCCGAGACGGGCCCGATCCCCACCGCCGACGTCCACCGGCACGCACACCCACCGGTCGCCGCCTGCTCGAGCGTCGAGGTCCCCGACGGAGCGCACCGGCACGGGCTGGCCAACCGGGAGCTCGCGGACTGGGTGGTCCGGACGGCGCTGCTGACCCGTCCGGACGAGGTCGTCTGGTGCGACGGCTCCGACGCCGAGTGGACGCGCCTGACGAACCGCATGGTGGAAGAAGGCTCGCTCATCCGCCTCGACCCGGGCCTGCGTCCGGACAGCTTCCTCGCCCGGAGCACCCCGGACGACGTCGCGCGGATGGAAGACCGCACGTTCATCTGCACGAGCGACCCCGCGGATGCCGGTCCGACGAACAACTGGCGTGACCCGCGCTCGATGCACGCCGAGCTCAATTGGCTCTTCGCCGAGTCGATGCGCGGTCGCACCATGTACGTCGTCCCGTACTCGATGGGCCCGGTCGGGGGCGCGATCTCGCAGCTCGGCGTGCAGGTCACCGACTCCGCCTACGCCGCGGTCTCCCTCGCCCTCATGGCACGGGTGGGTGACGACGCCCTCGAGCACATCGGCCCGGACACGGCCTGGGTCGCCGGGGTGCACAGCGTCGGGTACCCGCTGCGGAACGCCGACGGCACCCGCCGGCCCGACGTCGCGTGGCCGAGCAACCCGACGAAGTACATCTCGCACTTCCCCGAGGAGCGGGCGATCTGGTCGTTCGGCTCGGGCTACGGCGGCAACGCCCTGCTGTCGAAGAAGTGCTTCGCGCTGCGGATCGGATCGACCATCGCCCGTGACGAGGGCTGGCTCGCGGAGCACATGCTCCTCCTCAAGCTCACCGACCCGGACGGTCGTGCCCTCCACGTCGCGGCCGCGTTCCCGAGTGCCTGCGGCAAGACGAACCTCGCGATGCTGCAGCCCTCCCTGCCGGGGTGGCACGTCGAGACGATCGGCGACGACATCGCCTGGCTGCGCCCGGGTGCGGACGGACGGCTGTACGCGATCAACCCCGAGGCCGGGATCTTCGGTGTGGCGCCCGGGACGTCCGTCGCCACGAACCCCGTCGCGATGGACACCATGCGGAAGCGGACGATCTTCACGAACGTCGCGTTGACCGAGGACGGCGACGTCTGGTGGGAGGGGCTGACCGACGAGCCGCCCGCACACCTGATCGACTGGCGCGGCGAGCACTGGACACCGGCGGCGGACACACCGGCAGCGCACCCGAACGCCCGCTTCACGAGCCCGATCGAGCAGTGCCGGACCCTCGCTGACGACTGGTACGCGCAGGACGGCGTCCCCGTCGACGCGATCCTGTTCGGCGGACGCCGGGCGACGAACGTGCCGCTCGTCGTCGAGACGGACAACTGGGCGCACGGTGTCTTCGCCGGCGCGACCGTGTCGAGCGAGCGCACCGCCGCGCAGGAGGGCACCGTCGGCGAACTCCGTCGCGACCCCTTCGGCATGCTCCCGTTCGTCGGCTACGACATGGGATCGCACTGGCAGCACTGGCTCGACGTCGGCGAGGCGCTCGGCGCCGCCGCTCCGAAGGTGTTCCAGGTCAACTGGTTCCGCAAGGGCGAGGACGGCACGTTCCTCTGGCCGGGCTTCGGCGAGAACGCCCGCGTCCTCGCGTGGATCGCCGACCGCGTCACACGGCCGGAGGCTCCCACGTCGCGATCGACGCCGCTCGGCGCGGTCCCGGCGGAGGGTGCGCTCGACGTGCGCGGCCTCGGGTTGTCGGGGACGAGCCTCCAGGCCCTGTACGACGTCGACCCGGCCAGCTGGCTCGACGAGGCGGACCGGACCGAGGAGTTCTTCGCCTCCCTCGGAGCCACGGTCCCCGCCGCGGTGTGGGCGCAACTGGCGGCCCTGCGGGAGCGCCTCGAGGCAGCGGCGGCCGTGCGCGACGCGACCGCCTCCGTCGGGGTCGCGGCGTGAACCGCGCGGGCACCGATCGGGTCTTCGACGAGTGGGTCGACCGCGGCTCGGTGGCCGCCGCGATGGTCCCGATCATCGACGGGCTCCACCGTCGGCACAACGTGGTGACGACGATCCACGGTCGGCGACTCGTCGGTCGATCGGTCAACGAGATCCTCAAGCTGCACCGCTTCGCGCGGCACGTGGGCGGTGTCGAGCTGTCGCCCCACGAGGTGCTGCCGGTCCTGCACGCGTTGACCCGGCTCGACCTCGGTCCCTCGGTGATCGACGTCGCCGACTGCAACGCCGGCTTCCGTCAGCAGGACACCCTCGGCCTCGACGACCACCTGCGGCTCGTCCTCGCGGACGCGGTCGGCAGCGGTCCGTACGCGGCCGCGCCGCGCGACGTCGTCGTCTACGGCTTCGGCCGCATCGGTCGGCTGGTCGCACGGATCCTCCTGGCCCGGTCGGGAGGCGCGTACGGACTCCGCCTGCGAGCGGTCGTCCTGCGCTCCACGGGTCCGGAGGACCTGGTCAAGCGGGCGAGCCTGCTGCGGCGCGACTCCGTGCACGGGCCCTTCGACGGGACGATCACCGTGGACCAGGACGCGCAGACGATCACCGCGAACGGGACGGTCATCCGCTTCATCGGCGCGGCGTCGCCGTCGGAGGTCGACTACACGGAACACGGCATCCACGACGCGATCGTCGTCGACAGCACGGGAGCGTTCACCGACCGGTCCACGCTGTCCGCGCACCTCGCCGCCCCGGGCGTCTCCCGCGTGCTGCTCACCGCGCCGGCGTCGGGCGACGTGCCGAACATCGTGCACGGGGTGAACGATGCCGCGATCGGGGACGAGCCGATCCTCGCTGCGGCGTCCTGCACGACGAACGCGGTCACGCCGGTGCTCGCCGCCCTCGACGAGCGGTTCGGGATCGAGCACGGGCACGTCGAGACGGTCCACTCGTTCACGAACGACCAGAACCTCACCGACAACCACCACCGAGGACCGCGCCGGGGCCGCTCGGCGGCGCTCAACATGGTGCCGACGAAGACCGGGGCCGCGCGGGCCGTCGCGAAGGCGTACCCGCCGCTCGCGGGGAAGCTCACCGGCAGTGCGATCCGGGTGCCGACGCCGGACGTGTCGATCGCGGTGCTCACGTTGACGCTCGGCACCGGCGTCACCCGGGAGGCGCTCAACGCGCACCTCCGCGAGGTGTCGCTGCGCTCGGCGCTCCGCCGCCAGGTCGACTACGTGGAGTCGCCCGAGGTCGTGTCGAGCGACTTCCTCGGATCGCGGAAGGCCGGGGTCGTCGACGGGCTGGCGACGATCGCCGACGGTGGGCGGCAGGTGGTGGTCTACGTCTGGTACGACAACGAGTACGGGTACAGCCGGCAGGTCGTGCGGGTGCTCGAGACGATGAGCGGACAGCGGGTGCCGTCCCTGCCGGCGACGTCGGAGGCGCCCGTCGCGCTCCCGGTGCCCGTTGCGCTCCCGGTGCCGGTCGCGCTGCCGGGGCC
>NZ_JBPUGH010000160.1:0-7396 GCF_051548005.1 Curtobacterium flaccumfaciens
ACGCTCCGCACGCTCCGCGTCGCGCCGGTACCGGCGAGCAGGGGCCCAGTGCCCCGCGTCGGTTCGACCGTGATGCTCCCTCCTCGCACGGCCGTCACGACGCTCCGCACGCTCCGCGTCGCGCCGGTACCGGCGAGCAGGGGCCCAGTGCCCCGCGTCGCTTCGACCGTGACGACCGCGCGCCCCGACAGGACCGCGACGACCGTGCGCCCCGCCGTTCGTTCGACGATGACCGGCCCCGCCGCGAGCGCTTCGACCGTGACGACCGCGACCGTGCGCCCCGTCGTTTCGACGACCGTCCGCGCCGTTCGTTCGACGACGACCGCCCGCGCCGCGACCGCTCCGACCGCGACGACTCCCG
The DNA here is from genome assembly GCF_051548005.1 of Curtobacterium flaccumfaciens. Taxonomy (GTDB): domain Bacteria; phylum Actinomycetota; class Actinomycetes; order Actinomycetales; family Microbacteriaceae; genus Curtobacterium. The sequence continues at coordinate 362 of NZ_JBPUGH010000160.1, forward strand.
CACCCCGTACGTGCCGGCCGACGACGTCAAGCTCGAGAAGCTCCAGGCCGAGGCGACCGTCGCGGCGGACGTCGAGGGTGTGAGCTTCGGCGACCTCGGCATCGGCGGCAACATCTCCCGCACCCTCGCCGAGATGGGCGCGTCGAGCCCGTTCCCGATCCAGGCCGCCACGATCCCCGACGTCCTCGCCGGCAAGGACGTGCTCGGCCGCGGCCGCACCGGCTCCGGCAAGACCATCGCGTTCGGTGCGCCCCTCGTCGAGAAGCTCATGGAGCACGGCGGCGGCACGAAGCGGAAGATGGGCCGCGCCCCGCGTGCGCTCATCCTCGCGCCGACGCGTGAGCTGGCCCTGCAGATCGACCGCACGGTGCAGCCGATCGCCCGCTCGGTCGGCCTCTTCACGACGCAGATCTACGGCGGCGTCCCGTACGGCCGTCAGGAGGGTGCGCTCGAGCGCGGCGTCGACATCATCGTCGGCACGCCCGGTCGCGTCCAGGACCTCATGAACAAGGGCAAGCTCGACCTCAGCGAGGTCATCGTGTCGGTGCTCGACGAGGCCGACCACATGTGCGACCTCGGGTTCCTCGAGCCGGTGCGCGAGATCCTCTCCGCGACCGCCGAGGTGACGCCGCAGGGCAACCGCGCGCAGAAGCTCCTGTTCAGTGCGACCCTCGACGCGCAGGTCGCCTCGCTCGTGTCGGAGTTCCTGCACGAGCCGAGCGTCCACGAGGTCGCGGGGGAGGACCAGGCGTCCTCGACGATCGACCACCGCGTGCTCGTGGTCGAGCAGCGCCAGAAGGACCAGCTCCTCGAGGAGCTCGTCGCAGGCTCCGGCAAGACGATCGTCTTCGCCCGGACCCGTGCGTACGCCGAGCGTCTGGCCGACCAGTTCGAGGACGCCGGGATCCGCGCGACCTCGCTCCACGGCGACCTCAACCAGTCGCGACGGACCCGCAACCTCGGGCTCCTGTCGAGCGGCCGGGTGAACGTGCTCGTCGCGACCGACGTCGCCGCCCGCGGCATCCACGTCGACGATGTCTCGCTCGTCGTGCAGGCGGACGCGCCGGACGACTACAAGGCGTACATGCACCGCTCCGGCCGCACCGGTCGCGCGGGCGCCGAGGGCACGGTCGTGACGATCGTGACCCGGAACCGCCGCCGCAAGATCGAGGGCATCCTCGACAACGCCGAGATCGAGGCCGACCTCGTGGACGCCGCACCCGGCGACCGCCTGGTCGCGGAGCTCGCGGCGCGCTGACGCGCGCGGGGCACTGGACGTGCCCGATGACGGACGGGAGGCCCGTGGCGACACCGCCACGGGCCTCCCGTCCGTTGCCGCTCCGGCGGCGACAGCCGCGTCAGTGGTTGAAGAAGAGCAGACCGCGGACGTAACCGGCCTGGCCGGCGTGCTGGACGCAGTCGTCGAGGATGCTGACCAGCCGGACCCCGGCGGTCACGGGCGGGTCCCACGCGTCGTCGACCACCGCGTCGAGGTCCTCCGGGGACAGCGTGGCGAGGTGCTCGACGGTCCTCGCCGTCACCGCGTCGAGGTAGCCGTTAAGCAACTCGGCGGACGCCCGCACGCGGCCGACGTCGTCGCGGGACATGCCGTAGCCGAGTGCCTCGGCCGGGAAGGGCAGGCCGAACCGGTCGACCCAGCCGTCCGCGGTCCAGACCTGCTCGGACCCGGCGAGGTCCGCGACCTGGGCGTCCTGCCCACGTGCGGCGTGCCAGGCGAGCCACGCCAGGGTGTTCGCGCCGGCGGCCGGACGGGCGGCGAGCTGGTCCTCGGAGAGTCCGTCGAGGGCGCGGCCGATCGTCTCCGGCACGCGGGAGAACGCTTCGGTGAGGAGTTCGGAGGGTGTCATGCCCGCGACGCTACGCGCGCGCGGCGAGGGCGGAACCGACCCGGTCGAACAGCTCCGCCAGCGCGACGCGGTCAGCGGGCGGGACGGACTCGGCGAAGATCGTGCGCCAGGGCCCGCCGATCTCCGCGGCGACGGCTGCTCCCGCCGGGGTCAGGTGCAGGAGGATGCTCCGGCGGTCGTCCGGGTTCGGCCGACGCTCGAGGTGGCCGCGCTGCTCGAGTCGGTCGATGAGCGACGTCATCGCGCCCGTGGACAGCTGGAGGAACGCACCGGCCTCCTTCGGCGTCATGCCCTCGCCGTCGGCTGCGGCGAGGTGGAAGACCAGGCGGGTGTCGGTCGGCCCGAGCCCGCGGGCTGCGCTCGCTCGCTCGAGGGCCTGGGTGTGCTGCGCCTGGAAGAGTCGGAACGCGTCGACGAGCCGGTCGAGATCGGCGTCCGGCGCTGCCGCGACGACGTCGGGCGAGGTGGGCGCCGGGGGCAGCGCGTCGGCCCGGCGGGCGGGGAGCACGGGGGTGGGGTCCGTCATCACGGTTCTCTCGGGTGGGGGGCGACGCGTCGGGCGCCGTACCGCTCATCATGCAGGTATCTCAATGATTGAACCATCCCCGGAACGGGGGGTATCCCTCGTCTTGTGAGACGCACGATGACCAAGTAGCTTGATGATCGTAACAACGCGACGGTCGCTCACCTCGACCGCCACACCACGGCACGCAGCGCGACCAACCACCGCGGGTCCGGGCCGACCACCGATCAGATCTCTTCTCCGCTGGAGCACACCCATGTCCCGTGTCACCCCTCGCGCTGCCCGTCTCGCCGCCTGGATCGCCGTCCCCGCCGCACTCGTCGCCTCGGGTGTCGTCGTCTCGACCGCCTCGTACTCGGCGTTCTCGGCCACCACCGTCAACCCGACGAGCAACTGGACCGCCGGCACCGTCGCGCTCACCGACGACGACAACAACACCGCACTCTTCACCGCGACCGGCCTCAAGCCCGGGTCGACGGGCACGAACTGCATCGCCGTGACCTCGACCGGATCGCTGCCCTCGACCGTGAAGCTCTACGGGACGAACGCGGCCACGACGAAGGCGCTCGCCGCGAACATCAACCTCACGGTCGAGCAGGGCACCGGCGGCGGGTTCGGCTCCTGCACGGGGTTCACCGTCGGGACCGGGGGCAACCTCTACTCCGGCACGGTCGACGGCTTCGGCTCCGCATCGACGAACTTCGCGAACGGGGTCGGGAACTGGGCGCCGACCGGCACGGCCTCGGAGACCCGCGTCTACCGCTTCACCTACTCGGTGCCGACCACGGCGCCGAACTCGATCCAGGGCGGCACCGCGGCGCTCGGCTTCACGTGGGAGGCCCAGAACAGCTGAGTCGTCCCGCACCCGTCGTCGCGCTCCCCGTCGGAGGTCCTCGTGGTCAGCATCGCCGTGCCCGGTGGCAGGACACCGCGCAGTGCGTTCCACGACGCCGTCGACTGGGGGCGCGTCGTCGTCGGGACACTCGCTCGCGGTGTCGTCGCCACCGTCCTGGGGCTCGCGCTCTGGGCCGCGGCGCCGGCGCTCATCGGGTGGCAGCCGACCACGGTCATGACCGGGTCGATGGAGCCCCGGCTCCTCCCCGGTGACGTCGTCGTCTCCCGCCCGGTCGCCGCCGACGAGGTGCGGCCCGGTCGGATCCTGCTCGCCGACGACCCCGACCAGCCGGGACACCTCCGGATGCACCGCTACCTCGAGGAGGGGCCGAGCGGCACGCTCGTCACCAAGGGCGACGCCAACCCGCAGGCCGACTCCACACCGCTCGGACCGGAGGCCGTCCACGGGGTGGCGTTCCTGCGGATCCCGTTCGTCGCCGCGCCGATCACCTGGCTCCGGTCCGGCGAGTGGGCACGGTTGGTCCTGCTCGGCCTCGGGTCCGGAGCCGTGCTCGCGCTGTGCGCCGTGGACGGGTCGCTCCGTCGCTTCGCGACGGCCGACGACGACCCGTCCGGTGAGTCGTCCGGCGACGGTCCCGATGACGGGGACGGCGACGGTCCGTCGCGACCGGGCGACGGCCTGGAGGCACGGGGCGGGCCCGCACCGTCCCTCCCGTCCGCTCGTGGTGCGACCGACACCCGCCGCTCGCTCCGTCGACGTGCTCGGCGGTCCCGGCGGGCGCGCCGGCTCGGTGGCGGGGCCGCCGTGGTCCTGCTGGCCGTCGGACTCGGGACCCTGCTGTCGCCCTCGGCGGTGGCGGCGCCGTTCGCGCGGTCGACCAGCACGGTCTCGACCTACTCCGCGCTCACCCTGCCGCTCGCCACCGGGGTCACGTGCGCACCGGTCGGTGACGGCACGGTGACCATCGCGTTCGCGTACTCCGGACCGATCGAAGCCACCACGTCGTTCTCGGTCATGAACGGCCAGACGGTCCTCGCGACCGGTCCCGCCGGCAGCACCGCACCGATCCGGGTCGTCGGCTCCGGCCTGCTCCCGCTCGGCGGGACGTACACCGCCACGGTCCGGGTGAACTACGTCGGCAACTGGACGTCGACGAGCACCGCGTCCGCCGTCGTCCAGCGTGCCCTCGTCGGGGGCGCCCTGAGCTGCGGCACCCCCTGAACCGCGTCGGTTCTCCACAGCGTCCGTGGGGTGCCGCGGGATGTCCGAGGGCGGCGCTACCGTGACCGCATGCGGATCCTGCACACCGGCGACTGGCACCTCGGCCGGACCCTCCTGGGCGCGGACCTGCTCGACCACCAGGCCGCGTTCCTCGACCACCTCGTCGACGTCGTGCGCGACCGGTCGGTCGACCTGGTCGTCGTCGCGGGCGACGTGTACGACCGGGCGATCCCGCCGGTCGAAGCGGTCCGCATGCTCTCCGGCGCGCTCGAACGGCTCGCCCAGCACGCGACGGTCGTGATCACCCCGGGCAACCACGACTCCGCGGCCCGACTCGGGTTCGGCGCCGGCGTCATGGCCTCCCGCGTCCGCATCCTCGCCGAACCCGCCGGCATCGCCACGCCCGTGCTCGTCGACGACCCGGACGGCACCGTCGCCGTCTACGGCATCCCCTACCTGCACCCCGACCTCACCCGGTGGGCCCTCGCCGCCGTGCCGGACGAACCCCTCGCGCGGTCGCACCAGGCGGTCGTCGGTGCCGCGGCCGACAGGGTCCGCGCCGACCTCCTGACCCGGACCGCCACGCGGAGCGTCGTCGTGGCGCACGCCTTCGTGGGCGGCGCCGAACCGAGCGACAGCGAGCAGGACATCCGCGTGGGCGGTGTCGACATGGTCGCGCGCTCGACGTTCGACGGGTTCGACTACGTCGCGCTCGGGCACCTGCACGGCCCGCAGCGGGTCGGCCACGGCGACCGGATCCGCTACGCCGGGTCACCGCTCGCGTTCTCCTTCGGGGAGCGGCACCAGGCGAAGTCCGTCACCCTGGTGGACCTCGCGGCGGACGGCAGCGTCACGGTCGAGCTGCTGCCCGCCCCCGTCCCGCGGCGGCTCGTCGACGTCCGGGCGACCATCGCGGACATCGAGTCCGGGGTGCACGCGTCCGACGCCGACGCCTGGGTCCGGGTGGCGGTCACCGACACGGTGCACCCCGAACGGATGTACCAGCGCGTCAAGGACCACCTGCCGCACGCGCTCGCCATCACGCACGAACCCACCGACGTCGCCGCGCGGCCGGCGGCACGCGCGGTCACGGCGACCTCCGACCCGGTCGAGGTCGCGGCCGACTTCGTCGCCTTCGCGACCGGTGCCGTGCCGGACGACGACGACCGCGCGGTCCTGACCGAGGCGTACGAGGCGGCCGCACGGGCCCTGCAGACCGAGGGGGACCGCTGATGTACCTGCACCGCCTGGAACTCCGCGCGATCGGGCCGTACCCGGACACCGTGACGATCGACTTCGCGGCGCTCGCCGCGTCGGGGGTGTTCCTGCTCGAGGGCCCGACGGGGTCCGGCAAGTCGACCATCATCGACGCCGTGGTCTTCGCCCTCTACGGCGGCCTCGCCGGTGCCGACGCGAGCAGCGACCGGCTGCACAGCCAGCACGCCGACCCGTCGGTCGAGCCGTACGTCGAGCTCGTCTTCGAGACCGGCGCCGGGGTGTTCCGTGTCCGGCGGACCCCGCAGTACGACCGCCCGAAGCAACGAGGGTCCGGGACGGTCAAGCAGCAGGCATCCGCACAACTCCTCCGGCTCGCCGCGCCGACCGACCCCGCGGGCGAACCCCTGTCCGCCCGCATCCCGGAGGTCGGGGCCGAGATCACCCGCATCGTCGGGCTCGACCGTGCGCAGTTCCTCCAGACGGTCGTGCTGCCGCAGGGGGAGTTCGCCCGGTTCCTCCGATCCCCGGGCGAAGACCGTCGGAAGCTCCTGCAGTCACTGTTCGGCACGCAGGTCTACGACCGCACCGCTGACGAGCTCGCCGCACGTCGTCGGGCCGTGCTCGCCGAGGTCGAGGGAGCGGACGCCCGGGTGCGCGACGCACTGGCCCGGTTCGCCCAGGCAGCGGGCGCCGACACCGCCACCGAATCGGACGTGCCGTCGACGGTCGACGCACTCCAGGAGGCAGCAGACCGCTCCGAGCGCACGCGGGCCGAGGCCGCCGCCGCTGCCCTGGCCACGGCCGAGCACGAGGCACTGCTGCGCGCCCGCCTGACCGCGGTGGACCGCCGTCGAGACCTCCTCGCGCGACTGGCCGAGCTCGACGCGGGTGCCGAGGAGCTCGCGGCCGCCAGAGCCCGTCTCGAGCGGTCGGCCCGTGCAGCCCGGGTGGTCTCCTTCGCCGACAGCCTCGACGCCGCGCGCGACCGCGCCGCAGCCGCTCGTGCCGACGCGGCCACCCTCCGCGAACGGCACGGCCTCGACCACGTGTCCGACGTCGAGGCACTCGACGAACGCCTCCGCACGGCGCTCGGACCGGAGCGCCACCTGGTCGACGTCGCGCGGCGGATCGAGTCGCGTACGGCCACCCTCGACGCAGCCCGCCGCGACCTGCTCGCGCTCGACGAACGCGTGGCCGAGCTCGACCGTGCGTTGGCGTCGCGACCCGACGGCCGGGCCGACCTCGCCGCCCGGGCAGCTGCGGCGGCGGTGACGGCCGCCGGCCGAGCGGCCGCCGAGCACGAGGTCGAACGTCTCGCGTCCGTCCGCCGCGACCGGACGGCGCTCGCC
>NZ_JBPUGH010000161.1:0-7391 GCF_051548005.1 Curtobacterium flaccumfaciens
GCTCCACGCGGTCCCGGCGGAGCACGAGCACGGCGAGGTTGGTGCTGATGAAGACGAACAGGAGCAGGAGCACGACCGTCTCGGCGAGCGTCCCGACGTCACCGACGAGGGTCAGCAGCATCGCGACGACGGTGGTGGCGACGATGGCGGTCCACGGGGTCTTCCGGTTCGGCAGCACCTTCGCCAGCACGGCGGGCAGGAGCCGCTGCTCGGCCATGCCGTAGGTGACGCGGCTCGCCATGATCATGGTGAGCAGGGCACCGTTCGCCACCGCGACGAGCGCGATCAGGCTGAACACCCAGTCCGGGATCGGGACGCCCGACGCGGACACCACGGCGAGCAACGGACCGGAGGACCCCTCCAGCTCGGAGGCGGGCAGCGCGATCGCGCTGGCGAGGCCGACGAGCACGTAGACGACACCGGCGGTGGCGAGCGCGCCGAACAGGGCCTTCGGGTAGACGCGGCGGGGTTCGCGGACCTCCTCGGCGACGTTCGCGCTCGTCTCGAAGCCGACGAACGAGTAGTAGGCGACGATCGCGGCGCTCAGCGTCGCGATCGCGGGGTTCGCGTCGGCAGGGAAGGCGCCGATGCGGCTCACGTCACCGCCTCCACCCCCGAGCATGACGGCCACGACGACGATCACGATGACGAGACCGGACACCTCGATGATCGTCATGACGACGTTGCTCTTCAGCGAGTCCGAGATGCCGCGGGCGTTCAGGCAGGCGATCAGCGCAAGGAACACGATCGCGGTCGGCACCGGCGGGAGGTCCACGAACGTCCCGAGGTAGTCGCCGGCGAACGCCAGGGACAGTCCGGCGGCGCTCGTGACCCCGGCGGCGAGCATGCTGAACCCGACGAGGAACGACACGAGCGGCACCTTGTACGCCCGCTCGGCGAACACCGCGGCGCCGCCGGCCTTCGGGTACTTCGTCACGAGTTCGGCGTAGGAGCCCGCCGTGAGGAGCGCCAGCAGCAGGGCGAGGACGAGCGGTGCCCAGAGCGCGCCGCCGACGTCCCCCGAGAGCGTGCCCATGAGGGCGTAGATGCCGGCGCCGAGGACGTCGCCGAGGATGAAGAGGTAGAGGAGCGGGCCGGTGATCGCCTGGCGGAGCTTCGAGTCCTGCCGTCCTGGAGCGGAACGTTCCGCGGTGTCGCTGGTCATGGTGGTGCCTTCCGTCCCCGTCAGGGTGTCCGAGCGCCCCCGAGCGGCCGCACCGGTCCGTCCGCATCGCGCGGAGTCCTGCACGCTCCGCTCTCGGTGAACTCTCTCCACACATCGGCGTCGCGGCTGAGTGCCCGGGCGGGAGCGGTCCTAGAGTGGGCGCATGACCGCACCGGACCGGCCCACCCCCGCCCGCCTCGCGGATCAGCGCGCGCTGCTGTTCGACCTCGACGGCGTCCTCACGCCGACCGCCGAGGTCCACATGCGCGCGTGGAGCCGCCTGTTCACGCCGTACCTCGACGCGCACGGCGTCGCGCCGTACACCGAGCAGGACTACTTCGACCACATCGACGGCAAGCCCCGCTACGACGGGGTCCGGTCGTTGCTCGCGTCGCGCGGCATCGACCTGCCGGAGGGCACGCCCGACGACGCCCCGTCAGCCGACACCGTCTGCGGGCTCGGCAACCGGAAGAACGCGGAGTTCACGGCCGAGCTGGACGAGCACGGGGTCGAGCCGTACCCGGGCTCCCACCGGTTCCTCGTCGCCGCGATCGACGCCGGGTACTCGGTCGCCGTCGTGTCGAGCTCGGCGAACGCCGTGTCGGTCCTCCGGACCGCCGGCATCCTCGAGCGCTTCCCGGTGATCGTCGACGGCCTCGTCGCCCGGCAGGACGCGCTCGAGGGCAAGCCCGCGCCGGACACCTACCTCGACGCCGCGAGCCGCTTCGGTCTCACCGCCGCCGAGTGCGTGGTCGTCGAGGACGCCACGAGCGGCGTCGAGGCGGGTCGCAACGGTGGCTTCGGACTCGTGATCGGCGTGGACCGTGGCGCCGGCGCGGACGCACTCCGCGCCCACGGCGCAGACGTGGTCGTCGAGGACCTCGCCGACCTCGTCGACGACCTCCGCGCCGTCCCCACCCCGGCGTCCTGACGCGTCGCGGCCGACCCGGGCCGCGACGACACCCGAACCTCTCCTCCCCCTCACCGGAGCAGCATGAACCCCATCACCTCGGACCCGCTCGACCGCGTCCGCTACCCGATCGACGAGTGGGCGCTCGTCGAGACCGAGTACACGCCGGACGAGCAGGGCGTGGCAGAGACGAACTTCGCGGTCGGCAACGGCTACCTGGGCCTGCGTGGCAACCTCGACGAGGGCCGTGGCGGCGTCCAGTACGGCACCTACGTCAACGGCTTCCACGAGACCTGGCCGATCCGGCACGCGGAGGACGCCTTCGGCTTCGCCAAGACCGGGCAGACGATCATCAACGCGCCCGACGCCAAGGTGATCCGGCTCTACGTCGACGACGAACCGCTCGTCCTGGCCGAGGCGGACATCCTCCGGCACACCCGACGCCTCGAGTTCCGCGGCGGCTACCTCTTCCGTGAGACCGAGTGGTCGACGCCGTCCGGCAAGCGGGTGCTCATCCGCTCCCGCCGGCTCGTGTCGTTCACCGATCGGCACCTCGCCGTCATCGACTACGAGGTCACCGTGCTCGACGCGGACGCCTCGATCCTGCTCTCCAGCCAGATCCTCAACCGGCAGGACGTCCAGGACGAGTACCACGCCGGCATGCGAGCGGCGGCGAACGCCTTCGACCCGCGCAAGGCCGAGGCCTTCACGGAGCGCGTGCTCGAACCGAAGCTCAAGCGCAGCACGGGTGCCCGGTCGCTCCTCGGCTACCAGGCTGCGAGCTCGGGCATGACGATCTGCGTCGGCGTCGAGCACCACCTCGAGACCGACAACTCGTGGGACGAGTCGTCGTCGATCGAGGACGACCTCGCCAAGCACGTGTACCGGGTACAGGCGCGTGCCGGTGTCCCGATCCGTCTGGTGAAGAGCATCGTCTACCACACGTCCCGCGGCGTTCCCGCGCGGGAACTCGCCGACCGCTGCGACCGCACGCTCGACCGGGCGCACGCCGAGACCGTCGACGACGTGTTCGCGACGCAGCGCGCCTGGATGGACGACTACTGGGCGCGCAGCGACGTCGAGATCCCCGGCAAGCCGGACGTGCAACAGGCCGTGCGCTGGAACCTCTTCATGCTCGCGCAGGCGACCGCCCGCACGGACGGCCACGGCATCGCGGCGAAGGGCGTCACAGGCTCGGGGTACGGCGGCCACTACTTCTGGGACATGGAGATCTACGTCCTGCCGTTCCTGTCGTACACGGCGCCGATCGTCGCGCGGAACGCCCTCCGGTTCCGCTACAACATGCTCGACGCCGCCCGCTCCCGCGCGCGCGAGCTGAACCAGCGCGGGGCGCTCTTCCCCTGGCGGACGATCAACGGCGAGGAGTCCTCGGCGTACTACGCCGCCGGCACCGCGCAGTACCACATCGACGCGGACATCGCCCACGCGCTCATGCAGTACGTCCGGGCCTCCGGCGACCGGGAGTTCCTCAAGCGCGGCGCGATCGACATCCTCGTCGAGACGGCCCGCCTGTGGGAGGACCTCGGGTTCTGGCGGTCGAACGGCGACAAGAAGTTCCACATCGACGGCGTCACCGGTCCGGACGAGTACACGACGGTCGTCGACGACAACCTGTACACGAACGTCATGGCCCGGGCGAACCTCTGGTCCGCCGTGCAGGCCTGCCGCGAACTCGCCGTGGACGACCCGGAGGAGTACGGCCGCATGGTCCGGCGCACCGGGCTCGACGAGTCAGAGGTCGTCGGGTGGGAGCACGCCGCCGAGTCGATGGAGATCCCGTTCGACCCGCACCGTGGCATCCACCCGCAGGACGCCCAGTTCCTCGACAAGGAGCTCTGGGACCTCGAGAACACGCCGGAGTCGAAGCGACCGCTGCTGTTGCACTACCACCCGCTGGTCATCTACCGGTTCCAGGTGCTCAAGCAGGCCGACGTCGTCCTCGCGCTGTTCCTGCAGGGGCACGAGTTCACCGCGGCCGAGAAGCGCCGTGACTTCGACTACTACGACGCGCTCACCACCGGGGACTCGACCCTGTCCGCCGTCGTGCAGTCGATCATGGCGGCCGAGGTGGGCTACTGCGAGCTCGCGGAGCAGTACTTCCAGACCGCGCTCTACGTCGACCTGGCGGACCTCCACGGCAACACCGCGGACGGGGTGCACATCGCCTCGACCGGCGGCATCTGGGGTGCGCTCGTGAACGGCTTCGGCGGCATGCGGGACCACGGCGGGCGCATGACCTTCAACCCGCGGCTGCCGCGGACGTGGGAGCGCATCACGTACCGGTTGAACGTCCGGGGCTCGCGCGTGAAGGTCGACCTCGAACAGGACACCCTCACGTTCACGATCGAGCAGGGCGACGGCTTCACGGTGTGGGTGCACAACCAGCAGTGGGACCTCTCCGCCGCCGAGCCCACGGTTGTACCGCTGCCGCACCAAGGGCCGCGGATGACCGGGCGCGCGCCGACGACCAGCGACATCCAGGGCACGCTCCGTGCCGACGGATCGGTCATCACCGCGTCCATCCCGACGATCTCGCTGGAGCGTGACCTCGAGCCGGACGACCAGACGGCGTAGCGCCGCGGCGGGCGGGAGGCACGGCGGGCGTCCGCCGCGTCGCCGCCGTCAGCGGTCGGTCGCCACCAGTTCGACCTTCAGCCGCTCGGCGTCCTCGAGGAACGCCGCGTGGTGGTCCGGTCCGCCGGCGAACGGGTGGCGGTCGGCGTAGAGGGGCGACCACCCGTGCGCCGGGGCTGCCTGCCAGAGGCGGTCGACGTCCGCCGGGCTGCCGGCGTGGAACGCGAGGTGGCTCAGGCCGGGTCGGCGCCGGTCGTGCGCACCGACGAGCGGTGCCGCTTCGAGCACGACGTACGTCCCGCCCGTGGTCCAGCTCCGGCCGCCGTCCCATCGCTGGTACGGCTGGTACCCGAGCTCGCCGAGCAGCCATCCCCAGGTCGGGACGGCTCGGTCGAGGTCGGCGACCCGGAGCTCGACGTGGTGCAGCGTGCCACGGCGGGGGCCACCGTTGGTGCCGGTCACAGGAGCTTCCGCAGCGTGTTCGTGTTGCGGGTCGTGGTCGTCCGCTTGAACCGGGCCGCGCCGGCACGCTTCGCGAAGGTCGTGTCCGTGCTCGACCCCTTCGGGCAGGACCAGTACACGACGCCGTCGCCCCGAGCGACCTGTTCCACGGAGTCGTCGAGCGCGAGGTCGGCGAGCAGGTCGTCGAGGGCCGCGGGCTCCGACGCGAAGACGACGTAATCGTGCCGGTCGGCGTCGGACGGGAACGGGAACCCGTCGACGATCCCTGCGAGGTCCTCGTGCCGGAGCAGCACGATCCAGGCGTCGTAGCCGAAGCGGTCCCGGAGGGCCTGCTCGACGGCGCTCTTCACCTGCGCGGCACCCCCGGTGGCGGTGAAGACGACGTTGCCGGACGCGAGCACCGTCCGGACGTCCGCGTACCCGAGGCCGCGGAACGTCTCGGCGAGGTCGGCGCTCCGGATCGTGATGCCGTTCACGTTGACGCCGCGGAGCAGCGCGATCCACCTGGTCATGCCGGGACCGTAGCGCGCCGACGCGGTCACGTCCACGTGCGGGCGACGCCCCAACCGCCGCCCTCGGGCACGATGTCGAGGACGAGCGTCTCGCCGTCCTCCGCGGTCGCCTGGAACCGCCAGCCCACCGTGCGCTCGGGTGCGTGCGTGATGGCGGTGGGCAGCTCGGCGCGCGTGACGGTCAACCGCGTGGGGGTGTCCGTGACCCGCCACCGTCGGCCGGACCACACCAGCCGCTCCGGGGTGCCGGCGGTCCACCAGACCGTCGCGGCCGTGTCGATGATCACCACGATGACCTCCTCCTGTTCGAACGTGTGTTCGAATGGTAGGCCACGGCGGCTGGCTCGACAACAGGTGACTGCGCAAGCTGACCGCCGGAGCGTATTGCGTTCAGAACGTGTTCTGAATAGAGTGCGACCATGACCCTCGCACCTCCCGTCCACCGACGGTCCGTCCAGTCATCCGACCTGTCCCGGCATGCGAAGGAGGTCTTCGCCGCGGCAGAGGAAGAACCCCTCGAGGTGACCCGGAGGGACGGGAAGCCCCTGGTGCTCACCACCAAGGAGCGTTCCGATGACGACGAGGCCGTGCTCGACATCGCGGCGCAGTTGATCGCCGCCGTCACCGTCCACGAGGGGCTCCCGCTGCACGAGCGGCTGGCGATCCCGTACCCCTGGCTGAAGCTCCTCAGCCGCGACGACCAGCGGCGTTTCGCCAAGGAGATCGTCGAGGTCGCGCGTGGGTCGTTCTCGCTGCGGCAGCCACGCGCACTCCTGCTCGAGATGCAGGCCTGGCGCAACTCGGCCGAGGCGATCGCCGCCGGCTGGCACCGTTCCGAGCCGGAACCACTCGAGGTCGCCGTCCCCGTCGAGCGCCCCTGACCCGTGGCTCGGCGCACCACCGTTCCTCGCCCGGTCCGGACGTCCGAGTACGCGATCGTGTTCCTGAACCGTTCGGCTGAAGCCGGCTGGCGCGACCTCGTCGCCACGCAGCGGAACACCGTGGCCGCGGCGTGGGACCGGCTGACGGCCGATCCGCTCATGGAGGACCTGGCCTGCCACGCCCTTCGCGGCGAGCTCGGTCGGGTCACGCACAGCGGTCGGGAGTGGACCAGACGACAAATCGAACTCCGTCGCGGTGCTCGGGTCTGGTTCACGGTCGACGATGAGACGCGCACGGTGCACCTGCTCGACGTCCACACCCACCACCCGAACGCCACGAAGTGACACCGGGGACGCCGTGCCTCCGAGGGGCCGCAGCAGCGCTCCGGTAGACGAGATGCATGACGGACGAGCGACACGACGACCAGGGACCCGACGCCGCGCACCAGGTGCCAGAGGGGGTGTCCGAGGCGACCGTCGAGGCCCTCGGCACGCTGTCGGCGGCGCTCGAGGTGATCGAGCACGCACGGGGCCTGCTGTACGGCTTCCACCGCCTGACCGGAAAGGCCGACCTCGACCTCGGCGACGCCGTCGAGCAGCTCCGGAAGGCCGGGCACACCGACCTGGCCGAACGGATCGACACCGAGCTCCTCGGACGCAACGTCATCGCGGGGCGGTGGACCTTCCAGATCATGGAGGACTACGACGACGGCTACTACGCGCTCGCCAAGGAGCTCGAGCGGACCGCTCGTGACCAGCTCGTCGGCGGGAAGCGCCACCTCTTCGAGGCGAGCATGAAGGAGGATCGGCGCACGCAGGGTCGACGCCACCACGAGGCCCAGCCGTCCGACCTGCCGGACTGACAC
>NZ_JBPUGH010000162.1:0-7305 GCF_051548005.1 Curtobacterium flaccumfaciens
TGCTAGGAGCGTGCCGCCACCGGCCGCGAGGAGCAGACCGGCGATCAGCATGATCGGCAGGAGCTCGGCACCGGTGTAGGCGAGCGAGCCGCCGCCTGCGCCACCGGCACCCGGACCGGCGCCGGTTCCGTCACCGCCGGGGCCCCCGGGCGTGCCGGGCGCACCCGGGTCCGTCGGGTCGGTCGGGTCCGTCGGGTCGACCGGCGCAGCGGCCACCACGAAGGTCACCGAATCCGGGTCGCTGACGAGCCCACCGATGGTCTCGACCGCGACGGCCTCGTAGTCACCCACGGTGACGTCCGGGAACGTCACCGTCCAGGTGCCGTCCTCGTCGGTGACCGTGGACTGCGTGCCGTCCTCGTCACCGTCGAGCGTGACGTCGACGTCCGAGCCCGGCTCGGCGGTGCCGCTGACCGGCACGTCGGTGGTGTCGTCCTCGGTCGGGACGGTGACCTCGGTCCCGTCCTCCGGGTCGGTGATGGCGATGCCGGCGAAGGCGTCGGCCTGCACGGTCGCGGTCGCGATGTCGACCGTCGCCGCGTCGGCCGCGGGGAGCAGCTCGATCCGGACGGCCCGGACCGTGGTGGCACCGGTGGCGTCACCGTCCGGGTCGCTGAACGCCGGGGCGGTCTGCGAGTTGAACGTGATCGAGACGAGCTCGTTGATCGCGTCGAGCAGCGGGTCGAGCGCCGTGACGACGTCCTCGAGGGTGTCGACCAGCGTCGCGACGGTGTCGGACACGAAGTCCTCGGTCACGACGACACCGACGGCATCGGTCAGCGCGGGGAGGAGTGCCTCGTCGACGACGACGCCCAGTGCCGCGGTGACACCGAGGGCGTCGAGGGCCTCCAGCGCCCCGGTACCCGTGAGGGTGACCTCCGGGTCGGTGTCGGACGTCCCGAGGATCTGGCCGAGCGTCGTGTCGACGGTGATGTCGAGGCCGGCCTCCGCGAGGGCGACCGTCGCGTCGGTGCTGACGTCCACCGTCACGGTGGCTGCGTCGAGCGCGTCCTGGACGGCGTCGGTGAGCAGAGCCGGGACCTGGTTCTCCAGGATGTCGGCGATCGACGCCTCGATCTGCGCGTTGATCGTGTCGCTCGCGAGGAGGCGCGTGTTCGGCGCGAGGTCGTTCAGCGTGTAGAGGTCGGCGAGGTCGATCGAGACCGTGCCGGTCGACAGGTCGATCGTGACCGCACCCGACGTCAGCGGGGTCTCGGTGACCGAGGAGACGGCCTGACCGAGGTCGACGTCCGCGGTGATGGTCGCCGCGGTGGGTCCGACGACGATCCCGGGGACGACACCCAGGGCGCCGGCGAGGTCGTCCGCGACGGCACCGGTGACGCCGGCGGTCACACCGTCGGCGCTCAGTGCGGTCTCGAGGGTCGTGCTCGTGGTGTCGAGCGTGGTGTCCAGCTGGCCGACCAGCGCCGCCACCGCCGGGCTCACGACGGACACGTCCGCGCTGGCGACCTGGTAGTCGGTGGTGACGCCGGAGCCGGTGAAGGTGCGGGTCGCCTCGGCCCGCGCCGAGAGCGCTCCGAGGTCGACGGACGCGTCGCTGATCAGCCCGTCGAGGTCGAGCCCGTCGAGCAGCGGCGTCAGGTCGACGCTCGCACCGGGGCCGGTCGCCCCGACCTGGATCGCGCCGTCGCCCGTGATCGCACCGGCTGACGCGACGGCCCCGGTCGTCGAGGTCGAGGAGTACTGCCCCACGACGCCGACGTCGACGAGCCCGTTGGTCCCGAGGAGCGGGATGCCGTTCGGCGCGTTCACGCCGATGGTGTTCAGGACGTCGAGGTCGAGCGGGTTCGACCCGCCGTCGGCGGCGCCGCCGGGAGCGGTCGCGCCGTACGACCCGGCGAGCGCCGCGATCGTGTCGAGGTCGACGGTGCCGCTGCCCGCGAGCAGCCGCCCCTCGGCCTGGGTGACGTCGGTGGCGGCCGCGTTCGCGGGCAGCGCCGCACCGCCGATGATGACCGCGGCCACGGTGGCCGTGGCGCCCGCGCGCAGCGCGAAGCGTGTTGCTGTGGATGGCATTGTGCCTCTTCCTCCGGCGGATCCCTCCGCCGCTGATCCATCCCCGGGGTGGTTGGTCCGGGGATCCGACGAGACCGCTGGTGGGGCGGCCTCGGAGTCACGTGTGCGCGTCGAGCTGCGCGCGGACGGGCTTCAGCGGATCGCGTCACCCCCGTGGATGAAGGGTGGGACGCCGGCGCTCACGCAGGACTGCACGCATCGTGCGGTCGCGGAGTCGTTCCGGTCCATCCCTGATCCCCCTCGGGTGCGCACGGCTTCGCCGTCGTGCTGAGGACTGAACGCGGCTGGTGAGTCCGCGTTCCTGAACAACCTTCAAGGAGATGGGTCCTGCTGGCGATACCCCCGTTCGGGGGGGGGCGAGCAAGAGTCGTTGACAGTTAGACATCGAACAGTTAGAGTTCTGACCATGACGCAGCAGGCACCGCAGTTCGACACGCCGCTCCAGCTCATGCGCTGGATCGGGTGGGCGCAGCGCAAGGCCGCCGAGGAGTGGGTCCGCGACCGCGACCTCACGCAGGAGCAGTCCTTCGTGCTCGGGTACCTGCAGCGGTCCCCCGGCGCGATCCAGCGTGAACTCGCCGAGGTCACCCGGACGAGCGCCGCCAGTGTCTCGAGCCTCCTGCAGGGGCTCGAGCGACGGGGACTCGTCGAGCGCCGCGCCGATGCCGAGAACGCCCGGACGAAGCGCGTCCACGCCACCGAGGCCGGCGCTGCCCTCATCGCCGGGTTCGAGGACGCCATGTACACCCTCGACGACGAGATCCTCGCTCCACTGACCCCCGACGAGCGGGCCACCCTGCACGACCTCCTGCGCAAGGTGACCGCAGCCCTGCCGGAGCCCACCCGGTAACGCACCACGGGCCTCCCGAACGGAGGCACCCAGCACAGCGACGGCGACCGCCGGCCGCTCTCCCCGTCGTGCCCCGACACCCGTCGGCGCGACCGCCCGTGCCCCGACGCTCGTCGGTGCGCCCCCGCACGCCGTGCCGACGCCCGTCGGCGCGCGCTCCGCCCTGCCCAGAAGGAGGCAGCCATGAGCACCACCACCACGCAGCCAGACCACGTCGCCGACCGGAACCGCTGGTACCTGTCAGCCGCTCCCATCGCCCGCGCCCTCGTGCACCTCTGCGTGCCGATGGCTTCCGCGATGGTCGTCAGCGCCGTCTACAACGTCATCAACGCGGGCTTCGTCGGCTCGCAGCACGACACCTCCCTGCTCGCCGCGATCACCTTCGGCACCCCGCTCCTCGGTCTGGTCATGGCCGTCGGCGGTGTGTTCGGCGTCGGCGGCAGCGCCCTGATGTCCCGGATGCTCGGCGCCTCCGAGCACGATGCGACCAGGGCACAGGACATCAAGCACGTCGCGGCGTTCGCACTCTGGGGCGCGATCGCCACCGGCGCGGTGCTCGGTGTCGTCGGACTCCTGCTGTTGCGCCCGCTCGTCGCCCTGCTCGGCGCCGACGCCGCGGCCGTCCCCGCCACGAGCGCCTACGTCGCCGTCATGCTGGCGTTCGTGCCGGCGCTCGCCGCGTCCTTCGCGCTCGAGCAGATCGTCCGCTCCGAGGGCGCCGCACGGCAGGCGATGATCGGACTCGTCCTGTCGACCCTCGGCAACCTGGTGTTCGACGTGCTGTTCATCCTCGTGCTGCACTGGGGCGTGGCCGGCGCGGCGCTCGCGGTCGGACTCGGCAACCTCGTCGCGATCGGCTACTGGGTGACCTGGCTCCAGCGGCACAGCGCGAACGTCAGCTTCGCACCGAGGTGGTTCACGCTGCGCGGCGACGTCGTGCGGCCGGTCCTCGGCATCGGTGCGGGCGAGCTGCTGCAGTCGGCGTTCCTCATCGTCACGACGCTCGTCTTGAACAACCTCGCGAGCGTCTACGGGGACGACCCGCTCGCGGCGATGGGCGTCGCGGTCCGCATCGCCCAGGTCCCGGAGTTCCTCGTCATGGGGGTCACGATCGGCGTGCTCCCGCTCCTCGCGTACGCGTTCGGCAAGGGCGATGCGGCGCGTCTGCGCTCGGCCCTCCGCGCGGCGGCGCTGGCGGTCGGTGCGATCGTGCTCGTGTTCTCGGGCACCGTGTTCGTCTTCCGGGAACAGGTCTTCACGGTCTTCTCGGGTGACCACGCCGTGCTCGCGGTCGGCGTGACGATCCTCACGGCGCAGCTGGTCGCGACGATCGTCAACGGGTTCACCGGCCTGCTGACGTCGCTGTTCCAGGCGACCGGGATGGTCGTCCCCGCCATGGCGCTCTCCCTGGCGCAGGGCGTGCTGTTCATCCCGATCGTGTTCGTCGGGAACCGGTGGTTCGGGCTCGCCGGGATCATCTGGGCGCTCACCGTGACCGAGGTCCTCGTGTTCGTCGCGGCGCTCGTGCTGTGGGCGGTGTCACGCGGACGGATCGTGCGTGGTCTCTCGGAGGGATCACCGGAACGCGCGGAGGCGACGCTCGCCGAGTCGGTGGCCTGATCGGCGGGCCCGTCGGACCACCACGGGAGGCCCGTGGCGGCGCCGCCACGGGCCTCCCGTCCGGTGGTCCCCACGACGGGCGCAGGGCGCTCCGCCGGTCGGCACACGGGGCGGATCGCCCCGCGTTGCTCGCCCGGGCTCCGCGCGACGCGCGTTCTGCGCGGCGTCCGTCGTCGATCCTGTGCGTCGCGGTCAGCGCACCGGCGGGAGGGTCGCGACCGAGACGCCCGCCGCTGATGCCACCTCGCGGACGCGCTGGTCGAGCTCGTCGCCGCGGAGGAGCTTCGGGAACCCGAAAACGACGCGGTAGGCGGGCACGTCGATCCACACCGGCGCGTTCGGGTCCCCCGCGAGGACCCGGATCGCGTCGACCCGTCCGAACGCGTAGCGACCGACGGCCTTCGCGTCGCCGCTCGCCACCGAGACGACCGCGGCGCGCGGGATGCCGACGAGGAGCGTCGGGTTCGATCCGCCGGAGTAGAGCCCGATGCCGTTGCCGTCCGCCACGAGGGTGCCGTAGCCGCGCCGGGGCACCGACTCCCGGGTCAGGCCGAGGGCGCCGGCTGCCCAGTCGATCTGCTTCCCGAGGTCGCGGCTGACACGCACCGGCACGAGGTGGGCGCCAGGGTGCCGGGCGGCGAGGGCCTGCTCGCGCCGCCGGGTGTGCGCGTGGTAGCCGAGGTTGATCAGCTCGAGCAACACGAACACCCCGGCAGCGATGCCGAGGAGGCTCAGGACGATGCCCTCGGTGCTCATCCCCTCCTCGTGCTCCCGGTACGCGAACAGGCCGAAGCGCAGCACCACGTACCCGACCAGCACGACCAGGCCGATCGCGCCCCCACGGCGTCGTCCGTTGTTCCCCATCGCGCCAGACTAGGGCCGCCGCCGAGTGGATCAGCCCTTGCTGCGCGCTCCCTCAGCCGCGGCGGACGCGCAGCCCGTCGAGCAGGACCCGCACCATCGGGTTCGGCGTGCCGTCGGCGGCGGGTGCCCGGTGACTGAGGTCGCCGATCGCCTGCAGGAGCTCCACCGCGTCGACGTCGGTGCGGACCTCCCCCGTGGCGATCGCCGCGTCGAGGAGCTCGCGCACCACGTGCCCGAGCCGGTCGACGAAGTACCCCGGCAGCGCGTCGAACGCCGGATCCCCGGAGTGCAGCGCCGCCGAGAGCCCCTGCTTCGTCGCGACGAACCGGGTGAACCGGGTGACCCAGCGATCGAGAGCCTCCCCCGGCGGGAACTCGGCGCGCAGCCGGTCGGCCTCGGCAGCGGTGTCGTCGATCTCCGAGGTGAAGACCGCGGCGACGAGGTCCGCCCGCTGCGGGAAGTGCCGGTAGAGCGTGCCGACGCCCACGCCGGCCTCGGCAGCGACCTCGCGGACGGGTGCGTCCACCCCGGAGCGTGCGAACACCGTCCGGGCAGCGTGCAGGATCGCGTCGACGTTCTGGCGGGCGTCGGCTCGCAGGCGACGCGGTTCGGCGGTCGGCACAGCTCTCCTCTTGCGTAAGCGGAACAGTGTTCCGTATAGTCTCGATCACCAGCGGAACATTGTTCCGGATACGAGACTACAGGAGACCGCCATGCAGTACCGCACCCTCGGACGCACCGGCATCAAGGTGACGCCCTACGCGCTCGGCGCGATGATGCTCGGCCAGTTCGGCAACCCCGACCGGAGCGAGGGCATCCGGATCATCCACCGCGCGCTCGACGCCGGGATCAACTTCATCGACACCGCGGACCGCTACGGCGACTCGGAGGAGGTCGTCGGCGAGGCGCTCGCCGGACGGCGCGACCAGGTCGTGCTCGCGACGAAGTTCCACGGGCCGGTGGACGACGACGTCAACCACCGCGGCGCCTCACGACGGTGGATCGTCGAGGCCGTCGAGCGTTCGCTCCGGAACCTCCGCACCGACCACATCGACCTCTACCAGCTGCACCGTCCGGACCCCGACACCGACATCGACGAGACCCTCTCGGCGCTCACCGACCTCGTCCGGCAGGGCAAGGTCCGCGCGATCGGCAGCTCCTCGATGCGCGGCTCCGAGATCGTCGAGGCGCAGTGGGTGGCCGAGCGTCGCGGGTTCGAGCGGTTCCGCACCGAGCAGCCGAACTACTCGATCCTCGACCGGGAGATCGAGCGCGAGGTCCTGCCCGTCGCGCAGCGGTACGGCATGGGGACGTTGGTCTACAGCCCCCTCGCGGGCGGCTCGCTGACCGGGCGGTACCGTGCCGGGCGGACGAACGACGAGTTCCGGGCGAGCACCGGCATGCAGCACTTCCGCGACGAGCGACGGCTCGCAGCGATCGAGCAGCTCATCGCGCTCGCCGACGAGACCGGGATCCGACTCACGCACCTCGCGATGGCGTTCACGATCGCACACCCCGGTGTGACGTCGGCGATCGCCGGGCCCCGCACGATGGAGCAGCTCGAGGACACCCTGGCAGGCATGGACGTGACGCTGTCCGACGAGGTCCTCGACCGGATCGACGCGATCGTCCCGCCGGGCGAGAGCATCGGGGCGATGGACATGGTGTACCGCGGGCCCGAGGTCGGCTCCCCCGCGATGCGCCGCCGGCCCGAGGCCGAGCGCGCCGCCGCCTGACGCTGGTGGTGGTGCTGGTGGTGGTGGTGCCCCTGCCGTGGGCTCTGTGGGACTCGAACCCCGTGTCGACTGGTGGTGCCCCTGGAGGGACTCGAACCCCCAACCGTTTCCTTAGGACGGAACTGCTCTTCCATTGAGCTACAGAGGCTGGCTGGACCACTCTAGCGGGCATGACCAGATCTCGGACTGGAGGCGCGG
>NZ_JBPUGH010000163.1:0-7296 GCF_051548005.1 Curtobacterium flaccumfaciens
CGTCCGCGGCACGTCGTCGACGAAGGTGTGCTCCGCGACGAGCACCTCCGGGGCGTCCGACGCGCCGTCCCGCGCCCACGCCCGCACCGTGTTCTCGACGTGGACCGTGTCGGCCGTCGCGCTGAGCTCCGAGGTGGTCTCGAGCCGCGCGGCCCAGTCGTCCGTGGTGAGACCGATCGCCCACCGCGACGACGCCCGAGCGGTCGTGGGGTCGCCCGTGCGGATCCGGTAGGTCTCGCGGGCGCCCTCCGTGAAGACGAGGCCGTCGGGGTAGACGCGTCCGCCGCCGTACCCGGGGTCGACGTCGAGCGTCCACTCCCCCGTCTCGACGTCGTGCGTGACGGTCCGCTGGGGCATCGGCTCGGACGGCTCGACCCGCTCGATGGCCAGCGGTTTCGACCGCTCCGGCTCCTCGAACGCCACCCCGTCGCCGTCGGCACGGGTCCAGACGGGGAGCCGCACGGTGGACGCGGACGGGTCGACCACGACCGTCGGGCTCACCCCGTGGGGCCACACCCACGGCCAGTACGCGGTCGACACCGCGATGCGGACCCGGTGCGCGGCTGCGAAGCGGTGCCCGGTCGACACGAGGCGGACCGGCAGCACCGCCTGCACCCCCGGTTCGAGCGGGTCGTGCCGGTCCATGCCGTCGCGTGCGGAGGCGTTCAGCACACCGCGGGTGACGAGCGTCGAGGACCCGTCGGGCGCGACGTCGCACAGGCGCACGGTGACGGTGGCGCGCGGCTGGTCGCTCGTGACGGCGAGGTCCACGAGGACGTTGCCGAGCAGGTCGAACGGTTCGTCCACCAGCAGGTCGAAGCAGACCGACCGGCCGTCCTCGGCGCGCTGGTCCGGAGGAAGGTCGGTGGCGTTGCCGAACGGGAAGAACCTGCCGGCATCGACCCCGGTGTGCTCGGGCGACCGCACGACGACGCTGCCGTCCGCACCACCGCGGAGCGCCGACAGCGGTCGTTCGAGGACCGAGGTCGCCGCGGACGGCCACGCCTCGGCACCCACCCAGCGTCCACGCCGCTGCTCGTAGTACGTCGCGGGCGGTTCGCCCTCGTTGATCCACGCCCGGAGCGCCGGGTCCTGCTCGACGCCGGTGTCGACCCCGCGGAGCCAGCGGTCCCACCAGCGGAGCGTCTCCTGCAGGAACCCGATCGACGGCCCCGGCGCGAGGCCGCGGTCCGGGTACTGGTGCGACCAGGGCCCGACGATGCCCTTGACGGGCGCGTCCACGTGCTCGACGAGCCGGAGCACGGCGTCCTGGTACGGGTCCGCCCAGCCGCCCACGGCGAGGACCGCGGCACCGATGTTCCCGTAGTCCTCCGCGGCGCTGCCGTGCCGCCAGTAGTCGTCGCGCTCCTGGTGCGCCAGCCACGTCGGCGTCATCGGTCGGTTCGCGTCGAGTCGCTCGCGCCACCGGTCGACCCAGCCGTCGCCGACGACCTCGGGCCGCGGCGGCCGCGAGTTGAACGCGAACATCGTCGCGCCCCACGCCGCCATGTCGATCCCGAGGAGCGCCCCGCCGACGTAGTGCACGTCGTTGTCGTACCGGTCGTCGGTCGAACAGACGGTCACGATCGCCTTGAGGGCCTCGGGGGCGCGGGCCGCGAGCTGCAGGGCGTTGAACCCGCCCCACGAGATGCCGAACATGCCGACCGCGCCGGTCGACCACGGTTGTGCGGCGAGCCATGCGATCACGGCCTCGCCGTCGCGCAGCTCCTGTTCGCTGTACTCGTCGTCGAAGAACCCGTCGGACGACCCCGTCCCGCGGATGTCGACCCGCACCGAGGCGTACCCGTGCGCCGCGTACCAGGGGTGCCGCTCCGAGTCGCGCGGCGCGGTCCAGTCGTCGAGTCGGTACGGCAGGTACTCGAGCAGCACCGGGACGGGCTGCACCGGCGACCCGGACGACGGCGCCCCGGACGACGACGGCCCGGACGGCGCCGCGGACGCCGGTGCCCACACCCGCGCGTGCAGCCGCACCCCGTCGGGCATCGGGATCCACTCGTCGCGCACGACGACGCCGTCCGGCAGCCCGTCGGGCGTCCCGATCGCGGTCAACTGCACTCCACTCGTGCGCCGACTCATGCGCCGACCCCCTTCCCGACGACCACGTCGTGATCGCTCCAGTTGCGGACGAGGTGGCCGTCACCGTGGTCGGTCCACCCCTCCGCGTGTCGCCAGTGCTGCACGCCGTCGTCGACGTCCGGCAGCTCGGTGCTGCCCGGTTCGAGCGTCGCGGCGAGCAACGTCGACGTGTACGGGTGGTTGGGCCCGCCGAAGACCGCTCCGGTCGGCCCGATCTCGACGATCCGACCGCCGGTCATCACCGCGACCCGGTCCGCCACACCCCGCACGACGGCGAGGTCGTGGCTGATGAACAGGCAGCTCAGCCCCCGCTCGCGCTGCAGGTCGGCGAGCAGCGCGAGGATGCCGGCCTGTACCTGCACGTCGAGCGCCGTCGTGATCTCGTCCGCGATCACGAGTCGGGGCTCGGCGGCGAGGGCGCGGGCGATCCCCACACGCTGCCGCTGTCCGCCGGACAGCTGCGCGGGCAGCCGGTCCGCGAACTCCGGACCGAGGCCCACCTGGGTCAACAGCTCGCCGACCCGCTCACGCGACGACGACCCCGTGAAGAGCCGCAGCGGACGGCCGATCGCCGCGCCCACCGTGCGACGGGGGTTGAGCGACGTGTCCGCGTTCTGGAACACCAGCTGCACCGCGCGCCGGAGCTCGGCCGAGCGCGCCGCGACCGGGACCCCGAGGTCCCCGGACACCGTGCCGTCGTCGAACCCGAACGTCCCCGACTCGGCCGGCACCAACCCCGCGAGGGCGGTCGCGAGCGTCGACTTGCCGCTCCCCGACTCCCCCACGACCGCGAGCGTCTCGCGCGGACCGACGGTGAACGAGACCCCGTCGACGGCGGCCGGCAGGCCGCGTCCGTACCGGATCACCAGGTCGTGGGCCGTCACCACCGGACGCGCGCCGACGGGAGGCCCGGTGTGCGTCGCGTCGTCGGTGACCGTCCCGGGGACGGTCGCCTCCAGGGCGGGGCGATCCGCGCCTCCCGGCCGTCGCCCGTCCGGCACCGCGGCCAACAGTGCCCGCGTGTACTCGTGCTGCGGCGACGCGAACAGCGCGGCCGTGGCGGCGTGCTCGACGACCTCGCCGGCGCGCATGACCGCGATCTCGTCGGCCATGGCCGACACCACGCCGAGGTCGTGGCTGACGAGGAGGACGGCCATGCCGAGCTCGCGCCCGAGGTCTGCGACGAGGTCGAGGACCGCCGCCTGCGTGACGACGTCCAGCGCCGTCGTCGGTTCGTCGAGCACGAGGACACGCGGACGCGCGGCCACCGCCATCGCGATCGCGACGCGCTGCTGCTGGCCGCCCGACAGCTGGTGCGGGAAGCGTCGGACGATCGTCTCCGGCGACGGCAGCCGCACCAGGCGCGCGAGTTCGACGACCCGCTCCGGTCCGTCGGGCTCCCCGTGCGCCCGGAGGGCCTCGCGGATCTGCTCGCCGATCCGCATCGACGGCGTCAGCGCCTGCCCGGCGTTCTGCGCGACGACGCTCGCGGTCCCGCCGCGGAGCGCGCGACGTCCGGCGGGCGAGAGTCCGAAGACGTCCTCGCCGCCGACCCGGACGCTGCCGCGTTCGACCACGGAACCGGCGCGGAGGTGGGCGAGCAGGGTCCGGGCGACCGTCGACTTCCCGCTGCCCGACTCCCCGACGAGCCCGAGGGTGCGGCCGGCCGTGATCGCGAACGAGACGCCGCGCACGACCGGGACCGTGCGCGTACCGGCGGCGTAGGAGATCGCGAGGTCGCGGACCTCGACGACCGGAGCACCGCCGGCGGTGGGTGCGCCGGTCGTGCTGGTGGCGGTGGCGGTCATGCGCTGGCTCCCTGCGTGGCACGGTCGACGCCGAGGGACTTCGCGAGTCCGTCCGCGGCGAGGTTGAGGCCGACCACGAGGGTCGCGAGGGCGACGATCGGCGCGAGGGTGGCGAGCGGCACGACCGTGAGCGCCGTCCGGTTCTCCTGCACCATGAGCCCCCAGTCCGGCGTCGGCGGGTTCGCGCCGAACCCGAGGAACGACAGCGACGCGACGAGCAGCACGATCCAGGACGCTCGCATGGCGTACTCGACGAGCACGACGTCGAGCACGTTCGGCAGGATCTCCCGGAACACGATCGACAGCGGGCGCTCGCCTCGAGCACGGGCTGCGGTGACGTAGTCCTGCGTGATGACGGTGCGTGCGGCACCGCGGACCACGCGGGTGACCGCGGGGGCGTAGACGATCGTCACGGCGAGCACGATGACCCAGAGGCCGGCGTCGAAGACGGTCACGACCACGAGGAGCGCCAGGATCGACGGCACGCTGAGGAGCGCGTCGACGATCCGCATGACGACCTCGTCGAACCAGTTGTCGGCGTACGCGGTGATGCACCCGAGGACCGTCCCGACCGCGACCGCGATGGTCGTCGCGAGGAAGGTCACGAGCAGCGCGTAGCGGCCGCCGTTCAGCGTGCGGGACAGCACGTCGCGGCCGTACTGGTCGGTGCCGAGCCAGTGGGTCCACGTCGGGCCGGACAGGACGTCGCCGGCGTTCGTCACGACCGGGCTGTGGCCGGCGATCACGGGCGCGAGCACCGCGAGCACGAGGTGGAGCGCGATGAGTCCGAGCCCCACGGAGAGGGCCGTGGAGCCGCGGAGCGGGGCGAGCGCACGGCGGATCGTGCCGGGACGCAGGCGGTCGGTCGGGTGGGGGGCCACGGCGGTCATGCGGCTGCCTTCCGGGATCGGCTCGTCGCGCTCGTGCGTCGGACGCGGGTGCGGCGCTGCCGGGTGCGCAACTTCGGGTCGAGGACGAGCGCGACGAGGTCGGCGGCGAGGTTGCACACCACGTACACGACCGCGCTGAGGAGCGCGATCGCCTCGATGGTCGGCAGGTCCCGGTCGTACACGGACTCGAGCATGAGCTTGCCCATGCCGGGGTAGTTGAAGACGTTCTCCACGACGACCACGCCGCCGAGCAGCCACGCCACGTTGAGCGCGATCACCGTGAGGGTGGGCAGCAGGGCACTCGGCACGGCGTGCTTCCACACCACCCGCCGCATCGAGAGGCCCTTCAGCTCGGCCGTCGTGACGAACTCCGATGCCATCACGTCGATCGTCGAGGACCGTGCCGTCCGGACGATGTACGCGGCCATCGCGAGCGTGAGCACGATGATCGGCAGCCAGATGGTCGGCAGGAGCTCCCCGACGGTGGCGTCGCTGCCCCGCAGGACCACCGCGGGGAACAGCGGCAGGCCGATCGCGAAGAGGAGCACGAGGACGGTGGCGACCATGAACTCGGGCACGCTCATCACGACCAGGCTCACGATCGAGACGACGCGGTCGGTGGCGCGCCCGCGGCGCACCCCGGCGAGGACCCCGAGGAACAGCGACAGCGTGACGCCGACGAGCATCGCGGGGACCGCGATGAGCATGCTGTTCCGGAAGGCGGTGAAGAGCGTCGGCGCGACGGGTTCGCCACTGACGAGCGACGTCCCGAAGTCGCCGTGCACCGCGCCGCCGAGCCACTCGAGGTACCGCAGCCACACGTTCTGGTCGAGGCCGAGTGACGCTCGGAGTTGCTTCACGGCCTCGGGTGTGGCGTTCTGCCCGAGGAGCTGCTGCGCGACGTCGCCGGGCAGCGCCTGCACGGCGAGGAACACGAACAGCGACGCGAGGACCACCGTGAGCACGGCGATCCCGATTCGGCGGAGGACGGGGACGAGGACGTCCGACGGTCTCGTGGTGGTGCTCATCGGCGCAGTCCGATCCGGAGCCAGTCGAACTCGAAGCCGTACTCCGAGTAGTTGACGACGTCGCGGGACAGCCCGACCAGGCGGTCCCCGAACATCGGGGTCATGTCGGCGCCGTCCTCGACGACGAGGCGCTGCGCGTCCTGGTAGAGCGTCAGGCGCTTCGCGTCGTCCATCTCGGCGCGGGCGTCGTCGAGCAGGGTGTCGAACCGCTCGTTCGACCACGCGCTCTCGTTGTAGGACGACCCCGACCGGAAGATCTGGTTGAGGAGCTGGTCGATCGGCCGGCCGGTGAACCAGTAGCTCACCATGAGCGGCTTCTGCATCCAGATCTGCGTGTAGTACGAGTCGGAGCTGGCGTTCTTCACCGTCAGCCGGATGCCCGCGTCCGCGACGGCGTCACGGTAGGCCACGGCCATCGGGGTGAAGACCGACTCGTAGCTCGACGTGTAGATCGACGTGCGCAGGTCTGACCGCCCGGCGGCCTTGAGGAGCGCCTTCGCCTTCTCCGGGTCGTGCTCGCGGTGGTCGTCCACGAACGCGGCCAGTTGCGGCGGCACGGGGTTGTCCCACCCGGGCGAGCCGGTACCCTGCAGCGCGGTCTGCACGATCGAGCGGGGGTCGTACGCGAGCTTCATGGCCTGACGGACACGGGGGTCGCGGAACTCCTCGCTCGTCGCGAGCATCGGGATCGTGTACCACTGCGCGTTCTTCGACCGGGCGATCGTCGCCCGGTCGGACGCTGCGACGACCCGGGCCGTGGCGAAGTCGAGGTTCGTCTGCGAGATGAGGTCGATCTGCCCGGCGAGCAGGGCGTTCACGCGCGCGGTGGTGTCCTGGATCGAGAAGAAGTCGATGCCGTCGAGCGCCGGGCGACCGGCGAAGTGGTCGTCGAACGCCTCGACGCTCCCGGCACCGGCCGGGGTGAAGGACGACAACCGGAACGGCCCCGTGCCGATGCCCGTGCGCCCGATGTCGGCGACGGCGTCCGCGGGCACGATGTAGCACTGGTACGCCGTCAGGAGCGACGGGAACTCGGCGTTCGGCTTCGTCAGCGCGAACCGCAGCGTGTACGGGTCGACCGCGGTCATCGACCGGGCGTTCATCACCTCGCCGAGGACACCGGCCTGCGGGCTTCCGGTCTTCTCGTCGAGGATGTGCTCGATGCTCGCGATCGCGTCGGCCGCCGTGAAGCGCGAGCCGTCGTGGAACCGCACACCGCGACGCAGGCGGAAGGTCCACTCGGTGCCGTCGGCGTTCGCGGACCACTCCTCGGCGAGGTCGGGGATCGTCCGCCCCTGGTCGTCGAGCTTCACGAGCCGGTTGTAGAGCGCGCCGAGGTACTCGTACGCGGAGAGCGAGCTCGCGGAGTCGAGGGTCTCGGCCGCCGAGGCTGCGGGCCGGGCGACGCGGAGTCGGCCGCCGCGGCGCGCTGCCCCGGTGGCCGCGGCCTCCGGCAGGGCGTCGGTGCCGGCC
>NZ_JBPUGH010000164.1:0-7264 GCF_051548005.1 Curtobacterium flaccumfaciens
CCTTCCCGGCGTCCGGGCCCGGCGGGTGTCAGACGCCCGCGCGCCAGTCCTCGACGTCCTCGTCGGCGTCCACGTCGTCGTCCAAACCGATCGGGAGCGGCATCGAGGACGTCGGCGGGTTGATGAGCAGGCGTTCGTCACGGCGGTGCCGCAGCACGTCGTTGATGTAGGCGGTCGTCGCCTCGGGCAGTGAGACCGCGCGCTCCTCGGCCTGCGACATGAACCAACGGTGCTCGAGCAACTCGTGGAACACCTCGGCCGGTTCCAGCCGTCCGCGGAGGTCGCGCGGGATCGACCGGACCACGGGCTCGAAGACCCGGGAGACCCACTCGTGCGCGACCATCTCCTCGTCGAGGGCGTCGCGCCCGTTCCGCGCGCGGTAGGCGTCGAGGTCGTTGAGCAGCCGTCGGGCCTGGTTCTCGCCGGCGTCGAGTCCGGTCAGGCGGAGCAGGCGGCGCTGGTGGTGCCCGGCGTCGACGACCTTGGGCTGGATGCGGACCTGCGACCCGCCCTCGGTCGTGTGGATCGAGAGCTCCTCGATGTCGAAGCCGAGCGCGTTGAGTCGCTCGACCCGGTCGTTGATGCGCCAGCGCTCCTTGATGTCGAACTGCTCGGTCCCCGTCAGTTCCTTCCACAGGATGCGGTACTGGGCCACGATGCGGTTCGACACGTCCACCGGGTCGGCGTTCTCGTCGAGGCGACCACCGGCCTCGAGGTCGAGCAGCTCGCCGGCGATGTTCACCCGCGCGACCTCGAGGTCGTTCTCGCGCTGCCCGTTCGAGAGCCCACCGGGGTAGAGCTTCCCGGTCTCGGCGTCGACGAGGTACGCGGCGAAGGCACCCGCGTCACGGCGGAAGAGGGTGTTCGACAGCGACACGTCGCCCCAGTAGAAGCCGATGACGTGCAGTCGGACGAGCAGCAGGGCGAGCGCGTCGACGAGGCGGGTCGCGGTCTCCGGTCGGAGCGTCTGCGAGTACAGCGCGCGGTACGGCAGCGAGAAGCGCAGGTGCCGGGTGACCAGCACGGGGTGCAGCGGTTCGCCGTCGGCGTCCACCCGGTTCGTGATGACGGCGACCGGGTCGACGCACGGCACGTCCATGCGCTGCAGGGTGCGGAGCATCTCGTACTCGGCACGTGCCACCTCTTCCCCGGTCTCCTTCACCGCGGCGACGTACCCGCTGAGGTGCACGAACCGCACGAGGTGGCGCGAGATGCCCTTCGGCAGGGCGACGATCACGTCGTCCGGCCAGTCCTCGAGCGGCTGGTCCCACGGCAGGTCGAGCAGGCCGGGGTCGACGGTGGCGGCGGTGATGGAGAGGGAGTCGGGCACGGTGGGCTCCTGGTGGTGCGGTGACCGGTGTCGGTTCGGCAGTCTGACAGACGGGAGGCGCGGTGCCAGCTGGCACCGCGCCTCCTGTCGTGCTGTCCCAGCGTTACGCGCTGACGACGGCCTTGTCGTCGAGGCGCTCGCCCGACTCGGTGTCGAAGGCGTGGACGTGGCCCTGCTTCGGCGTGATGACGATCGTGTCACCGATCGACGGGTGCGAACGACCGTCGACGCGGGCGACGATGTCGGTGCGCTGGCCGTTCACGTCGGCGTGACCGTAGAGGTAGCCGTCGGCGCCGAGCTCCTCGACCACGTCGACCGTGACCGGGAGGCCCTCGCCCGAGGTCGACACGACGACGTCCTCGGGGCGGATGCCGACCGTGATGTTGCCAGCACGCGCGTTCGACAGGGTGTCGCGGTCGATCGGGTGGTTGAGCGTGCCGAACTTGATGCCGCCCTCGACGACGTCCGCCGGCAGGAGGTTCATGGCCGGCGAGCCGATGAAGCCGGCGACGAACACGTTGTTCGGCTTCTCGTAGAGGTCACGCGGGGACCCGACCTGCTGCAGGATGCCGTCCTTGAGCACCGCGATGCGGTCGCCCATGGTGAGGGCCTCGGTCTGGTCGTGCGTGACGTAGACCGTGGTGACACCGAGGCGGCGCTGCAGCGAAGCGATCTGCGTACGGGTCTGGACGCGGAGCTTGGCGTCGAGGTTCGACAGCGGCTCGTCCATGAGGAACACCTGGGGCTGACGGACGATGGCGCGGCCCATCGCGACGCGCTGACGCTGACCACCCGAGAGGGCCTTCGGCTTGCGGCCGAGGTACTGCTCGAGGTCGAGGAGCTTCGCGGCCTCCTGCACGCGCTGCGCACGCTCTTCCTTGCCGACGCCGGCGATCTTGAGCGCGAAGCCCATGTTCTCGGCGACGGTCATGTGCGGGTACAGCGCGTAGTTCTGGAACACCATCGCGATGTCGCGGTCCTTCGGCGGGACGTCGGTGACGTCGCGCTCGCCGATGCGGATCGCGCCGGAGTTGACCTCTTCGAGACCCGCGAGCATGCGGAGCGAGGTGGACTTGCCGCAGCCGGAGGGGCCGACGAGGACGAGGAACTCGCCGTCGGCGACGTCCAGGTCGAGGGAGTCGACCGCGGGGCGGGTGCCTCCGGGGTAGAGACGGGTTGCCTTGTCGTAGGTGACGGACGCCATGAGCGTTCGATCCTTCCTTCACCGGCAGGTACGTGCCGGACGATCCGTAGTGAAGCGGTTGCCCGTGGGGGCCCCGGATGGTCGCCGTCGACCATCGATGCTCATACAACACGACTTCCCCGGGGAGCGCCAGTGCCTCTCGGCTGGTTGGGTGGTTCCCAGAGCGGCCCACTACAATCGCCGGGTCCGTCCGCCGAGTGGGGGCACGGCGCGTGCGGACACCCGATCAGGAGGACGACACACCGATGACCAACCGCCCCGAGGGTGACGCCCGTGCCGAACGGGCAGCTGCCGGTCGCGCCGAGCGGAACGAACGTCGTGAAGCCGCCCGGCAGCGTGCGCAGAAGCACCGTACCCAGCAGAAGCGTCGCCAGCGCGGCGCCCGGCTCGGGATCCAGATCGGCATCGGCGTCGTGCTCCTCGCCGCCGCCACGGTCGTGACCCTCGTGCTCGTCCAGTCCGCACAGCCCGCCGGCCCCGGCCCGTCGAACACGTCACAGGGCGGCATCACGATCGGCGAGGGCCTCCGGGCGCAGACGGCTGGCTCGACCCCGTCCGCCTCGGCTTCCGACGGCGCCGGCACCGTGCACATCACGACCTACATCGACTACCTCTGCCCGACGTGCGGCCAGTTCGAGAAGGCCAACGGCGACTACATCGAGGGCCTCGTCGAGTCCGGCGCAGCGACGGTGGACATCCACCCGATCGCGATCCTCGCGAACCGGTCGCAGGGCACGAAGTACTCGCTCCGCGCGGCGAACGCCGCGGCGTGCGTCGCCGATCGGTCGCCCGACCGGTTCTTCGCCTTCAACAAGGCCCTGTTCGCGGAGCAGCCGCAGGAGGGCACGGCGGGGCTCAGCGACGCCGACCTCGTCAGCGTCGTCCGGAGTGTCGACGGGATGCGTGACCAGAGCGCGATCGCGGACTGCATCCAGGACCAGACCTACGGGCGATGGGTGACCGAGCGGACGAACGACGTCACGGACGGGAAGATCCCCGGTAGCGACCTCTCGTCCTTCCCCGGGACACCGCTCGTGCTCGTGAACGGGCAGCAGTACCAGCTCACCGCACCGATCACGAACGACGATTTCCGCACCTTCGTGCTGAGCGCCGCGGGGTCGACCGACTCCACGCCGACGCCGACGCCGACGCCGTCCGCGAGCGCCAGCGCCGACTGAGACGCACGCTCCGGTGACGCTCCCGACTACAGGGCCGACCCGGACACGCTGAAGGTGTCGCAGGACGTCGCGCCCTGCTGGTAGCCGCGGAGGAACCAGCGCTGCCGCTGCTCGCTCGATCCGTGCGTGAAGGAATCCGGGTCGACCGAGCCCGTCGACCGGCGCTGGATGCTGTCGTCGCCCACGGCGCTCGCGGCGGACAGTGCGTCGTCGATCTGCGACCGGGTGATCGGCTCGAAGAAGGTCCGTCCGTTCGCGTCCTCCGTGGTCGCCGCGTCGCCGACCCAGGCGCCCGCGTAGCAGTCGGCCTGCAGCTCGACGCGGACACTGCCCGACGAGGCGCCCGTGCCCGAGCGGTCGGTGTCGGCGAAGGTGCCCTGGAGCTGCTGGACGTGGTGCCCCCACTCGTGCGCGACGACGTACATCTGCGCGAGCGGGCCGCCCGACGACCCGTAGCGGGACTGCAGCTCGTCGTAGAAGGACGTGTCGACGTAGAGCGCACGGTCCGGCGGGCAGTAGAACGGCCCGGTCGCGGACGACGCCGTACCGCAGCCGGTGCCCGTGGAGTCCTGGAAGAGGTAGAACGCCGGCGTCGAGTACGAGATGCCGACCCGCGGTGCCTCGGCCGACCAGTAGGCGTCGAGCGACTCGGCGGCACCCTCCATCCGGCAGTCGACCGAGGCGTTCGCGTCGCGGCCGGTGCGGCACTCGGGCGCTGCGTCGACGGTGTCCCCGCCCTGCTGGATCGTCGTGGTGCCGTCGCCCGCGCCGAGCACGCCGCTGAGGTCGAACCCGGTGAACTGCGCGATGAGGAACACCACGATCGCGCCGACACCCACCGCGCCGCCACCGACCGCAGCCGTGCGCCCCCGGCGCTTCACCTTCCCGCCGGACAGCTGGGAGTCGTCGTTGAACGTCATGCCCCGAATGTACGGACCCGGCGCCTGCCACGTCACAGCGCGCGGAGGTGCGCCGCGTAGCGTCGGGGGCGCCCGCAGCCGACACCTGTCGCGCACGCCGCGGGCACCGCACCGAGGAAGGACGCAGCACCCATGGCCACTCCCGTCAGCACCGTCATGAGCCCCGCGCGCTACGTGCAGGGGAAGGACGCGATCAACCGGATCGGTGAGTTCGTGGAGCCGATCGGCAAGCGTCCGCTCATCGTCGCCGACGACGTCGTCTGGGGCATCGTCGAGGAGGCCGTGCGGACCGCGTTCGACGCCGCCGGGCTGCCCGTCGAGCGGGTCGGGTTCGGCCGCTTCGCCACGCCGTCCGCGGTCGACACGCTCGTCGAGGCGATCCGCGAGCACGACATCGACGTCGTCGTCGGCGTCGGCGGCGGGAGTGCGATCGACGCCGCCAAGGCCGCCGGTCACCTCACCGAGATCCGCTGGGTCAGCGTCCCGACCGCGGCGAGCACCGACGCCCCCACCTCGGCCCTCGCCGTCATCTACTCGGAGGAGGGCGAGTTCCTCGAGTACCGCTTCTTCCCGCACAACCCCGACCTCGTGCTCATCGACACGAACCTCGTCGCACACGCGCCCGTGCAGTTCCTCGTCGCGGGCATCGGCGACGCGCTCGCGACCTGGGTCGAGGCCCGGGCGGCGAAGCGTGCGAACGCGGACACCATGGCCGGCGGCCTCCAGACCGAGACCGGCGTCGCCCTCGCGGAGCTCTCCTGGCGACTGCTGCACGAGAACGCCCTGCAGGCCATCGAAGCCGTCCGCGCCCGGGTCGTCACCCCGGCGCTCGAGAAGGTCGTCGAGGCGAACACGCTCCTCTCCGGGCTCGGTTTCGAGTCGGGTGGGCTCGCCGCCGCGCACGCGATCCACAACGGCCTGACCGCGGCACCGCAGACGCACGGGCTCGCGCACGGGCAGAAGGTCAACGTCGGCACCGTGGCGCAGCTCGTGCTCGAGGGCGCCCCCGCGCAGGAGATCGAGGACTTCGTCGTGTTCACCACGAAGGTCGGGCTGCCGAACACCCTCACCGAGATCGGACTCACCGTCGACGACACCGAGGAGCTCCGTGCGGTCGCCGAGGCCGCGACCGAGGCCGGCGAGACCATCCACAACATGCCGTTCCCGGTCACGGCGGAGATGGTCGTCGACGCACTCGTCGCGATCGAGGGCATCGCGCGCAGCATCCGCGCCACGCACGGCCTGCCCGACCCGGAGCCGTACCGCCACCACTGAGCGGACACCGAGGGGGTGCGAGCAGCATGACGGCATGGCCGACCTCGACGAACAGCACCCCCTCTTCCTCCTCGCGATGGACCAGCGGTCCTCGCTGCTGGAGCACACCTACGGCGACGACTCCGGTGAGCCCGCCGACGAAGCCGACGCCGAGCGTGTCCGCGCCGGCAAGCAGCTCGTCTACCGCGGTCTGCTCAGCGCGCTCGCCGCAGGGGCGTCCCGGGAGCGCACCGGCGTCCTCGTGGACGAACGCTACGGCGCCGACGTCGCACGACTCGTCCGCGAGGCCGGGCTCCGGCTCGCGATGCCGATCGAGCGGTCCGGGCGGGACTGGTTCGAGCTCGAGTACGGCGACGACTGGCTGACGCACGTCGACGCGTTCGACCCCGACTTCGTCAAGGTGCTCGTGCGCGACAACCCCGCCTTCGACGCGGACGACCGCACGGCGCAGGCCGAACGGCTCGCCGAGGTCTCCCGGACGCTGCACGACGCCGGCCGGACGTTCCTGGTCGAGCTCCTCGTCCCGGCGACCGACGACCAGCAGGCGTCGACGGACGACTACGACCGGGACGTCCGCCCCGGGCTCGTGGTCGAGACGATCGGGTTCCTGCAGGAGCACGGCGTCGAACCCGACGTCTGGAAGCTCGAGGGCCTCGACCGCACCGAGGACGCCGAACGCGTCGTCGCGGCCGTGCGCGCGGGCGGCCGTGCGGGTGTGCAGTGCATCGTGCTCGGCCGGGACGCCCCGGAGGAGCAGCTCGACCGGTGGCTCCGGGTCGCCGCACCGGTCGACGGGTTCGTGGGCTTCGCGATCGGCCGGAGCAACTGGCAGGACGCCCTCGACGACGTCGTGCAGCAGGGACTCGACCCCGTGTCGGCCGAGCGGCTCATCGCGGCCAACTACCGGCACTTCGTCGACACGTGGCTCGAGGCACGCCCCGACGTCGAGCACGGGGTGGACGCCGGCGCCTCCTGACGCCGAGGGTCAGGTGCGGACCAGCGGCTCCACGGTCGCCAGGTCCGCACCGATCCCGACGTCCACGAGTTCGATGCGACCGGCGAGCGTCGCGGCCGGCCCGACCAGGAGCCCCGCCTTCACGCCGCCGAACGTCACCGTGACGTCCGCGTGCAGCACGTGGTCGTCCGCGACGCCGCCCGTGTCGACGTCGATGCCGCTCGGCACGTCGACCGCGACCACGAACGGTGCGCGCTGGTCGCGGGCGAGCTCCCGCAGGGCGTCCACGACCTCGCGAGCGGGGGAGCGCAGGGGGCCCGCCGCCCCGATGCCCAGGATCCCGTCGAGCACGAGGTCGGCGTCGAGCGCCGCCTCCGCGGCGACCGCCGCGAGCCGCTCGCC
>NZ_JBPUGH010000165.1:0-7227 GCF_051548005.1 Curtobacterium flaccumfaciens
GTGCTCAGGCGCTCCCCCGTCGAACCGCTCGGCCTGCTCGCGCAGCGCCGTCGCACCGTGCTCCCGGACCGCGTCCACGAGCTCGCGTGCGGCATCGACGGCGTGCGAGACGTCGCCGGCGGCGCGGGGCATGAGTCGGAGGAGTTCGGCACGGGCGGGCAGGCCGCCGCGGAGGTCGATTCGCTGCATCATCAGGTCGCCAAGCCTACCGAGCACCACTGTCGCGAGTGTTCCGGTCCGTCGGCTCGCGACACCCGCGTTCGGCGCGCTGAGCCCGCGCCGCACGGCGCGTCTGCGTGATCACCGGTCGAGGCGTCCGACACCGGCCAGCAAGGCGCGCCCGATCGCGGCCGATCGGCGGACGGGAGGCCCGTGGCGGGCCCGCACCGAGCCTCCCGTCCGATCGCGCTGGTCACGTGAGCAGCGTGGCGGGCCCGCACCGCGCCTCCCGTCCGATCGCTGGTCACGTGAGCACTGACGGGCCGCACCAGAAGCGACCGGTCCGTCCTGGACGTCACGTCAGCGCGTCGACCGCTCTCCGGTGGTGCGCCACGGCACCCGCGTCCCACGCGCCCAGCAGGTGCAACGTGGCGATGCGGAACACGAGTGCGCGGACCAACAGTTGCGGCCACTCGGCCGTGCCGCGGCCGAGCGTCCACATCCGCTCCACCGCGACGCCGTGCCAGCACACCGCGTCGACGACCGCGACGGCCTCTCCGAACGCGGCCGGTCGCCAGTACGGCGGCCAGTCGATGACGGCGGGTGGTGCGCCGGGCGCGAAGAGGACGTTGCCGAGCAGGTCGCCGTGCACGAGCTGGGACGGCAGGTCGACGGGACGGAACGCCCGCGCGAGCCGGTCGAGCGTCGGGTCGGCCGGGAGCGGCAGTTCGCCCCACGCCATCCGATCGGCACGCGACCAGGCGTTGCCGGAACGCTCCGACGCGCTGTCGTCGAGGAACGACGGCCGCTCGAGGAGCGCGATCGCCCGGTGGAAGGCGCGGCCAGCGTCGAGGACGTCCTCGATGCGGGAGGGGTCGGCACGAGCGTCGAGGTACTCCCAGGCCTCCCAGCCGCCGGAGCGCCACCCGCCGTCGGCCGTCGCGACCGGACGCGGTGTGCGGAACGCCGGGGTGTGCGCGAGCGTCGCGAGGACCTCGGCGCGCCAGTCGGTCACCGCGGGGGCGTCGTCGGGGCGGAGCACGACGTCGCCCGCGCGCCAGGTCAGCTCGCGGCCACCGTCCAGCAGGACAGGCGTGACCCCGTCCACCCCGAACGCCCGCAGGACGGCGGCGTCGGGGTGGACGGGCACCACGTCAGACCAGGCAGCGCGGACCGAGCAGGCTCTTCAGCTCACCGAAGAGGTCCGGCGTCAGGTTGACCGGGAACGGCAGCTCGAACGTCCGGGCGACGTCGTCCTTGAGGAGCTTCAGCCGCACCTCGGTCGCGCCGCTGTGCCGTCCGAGGACCGCCGCGAGCTCGGTGACGATCTCGGTCGTCGCCTGACGTTCGGGCAGGCTCAGGGTCAGTGGACCGGAGCCCATGACGTCGCCCACGTTCGGCTGGAACATGCTCACGGCGTGCAGGGCCTTGCCGTCGTCGCGGACGTTCACCCGCCCGCGGAGCACCACGATCGAGTCCGCCACGAGGGACGGACCGAACTCCTGGTAGGTCTTGCCGAGGAACATGACGCCGATCTCGCCGCCGAAGTCCTCGATCTGGACGATGCCGTACGGGTTGCCGGACGACTTCGCGACGCGGTGCTGCACGCTC
The DNA here is from genome assembly GCF_051548005.1 of Curtobacterium flaccumfaciens. Classification (GTDB taxonomy): domain Bacteria; phylum Actinomycetota; class Actinomycetes; order Actinomycetales; family Microbacteriaceae; genus Curtobacterium. Next base: position 1,771 of record NZ_JBPUGH010000165.1, read on the forward strand.
GTCAGGAGCCCTGCGACCGTGACGGTCTCGCCCTCGACCGAGTCGTCGGCCCCGATGAGGTCGGCGATGGTGATCGACTGGTGCTTCGCGAGCTCGATCTCGAGGCCGGCCAGCGGGTGGTCGGACACGTAGAGACCGAGCATGTCGCGCTCGAACGCGAGCTTGTCGCGCTTCGACCACTCGGGTCGGTCGGGCACCTGCGACACCGGGGCGGCGGACGGCTGCTCCTCGGCGACCTCGGCGAACAGCGAGTCGAAGTCGAAGCCGACGTTGCCGTTCGCCTCGTCGCGCTTGACCTTCACCGCGGACTCGACGGCACCCTCGTGGATCTCCACGAGGGAGCGCCGGGTGTTGCCGAACTCGTCGAACGCCCCGGCCTTGATGAGGGACTCGACCGTGCGCTTGTTCGCGGACGAGATCGGGATCTTGCGGAGGAAGTCGTGGAACGACTCGAACGCGCCCTTCTCGGTGCGGGCCTTCACGATGTCGTCGACGACGTTGAAGCCGACGTTGCGGATCGCTCCCATGCCGAAGCGGATGTCGTCGCCGACGGCCGCGAAGAAGCCGATCGACTCGTTGACGTCCGGCGGCATCACCTTGATGCCCATGCGCCGACACTCGTTGAGGTACAGGGCGAGCTTGTCGCGGGCGTCACCGACACTCGTCAGCAGTGCGGCCATGTACTCGGCCGGGTAGTGCGCCTTCAGGTACGCCGTCCAGAACGACACCACGCCGTACGCCGCGGAGTGCGCTTTGTTGAACGCGTAGTCGGAGAAGGGCAGCAGGATGTCCCACAGCGTCTTGATCGCCGCGTCGGAGTACCCGTTGTCCTTCATGCCCTGCTCGAAGCCGGCGAACTGCTTGTCCAGTTCCGACTTCTTCTTCTTGCCCATCGCGCGACGGAGGATGTCCGCCTGTCCGAGCGAGAAGCCCGCGACCTTCTGCGCGATCGCCATGACCTGCTCCTGGTAGATGATCAGACCGTACGTCTGGTCCAGGATGTCGGCGAGGGGCTCGGCGAGCTCGGGGTGGATCGGCGTGATCGCCTGCTCGCCGTTCTTGCGGAGGGCGTAGTTCGTGTGCGAGTTCGCACCCATCGGCCCCGGACGGTACAGGGCGATGAGCGCGGAGATGTCCTCGAAGTTGTCCGGCTTCATGAGCCGGAGCAGGCCACGCATCGGGCCGCCGTCGAGCTGGAACACGCCGAGGGTGTCCCCACGCTGCAGGAGCTTGTAGGCGTCCTCGTCCTCGAGCCCCATGGTCTCGAGGTCGAGCTCGATCCCCCGGTTCGTCCGGATGTTGTCGAGCGCGTCACTGATGATCGTGAGGTTGCGGAGCCCCAGGAAGTCCATCTTGATCAGGCCGAGCGACTCCGCTGCCGGGTAGTCGAACTGCGTGACGATCTGGCCGTCCTGCTCCCGCTTCATGATCGGGATGATGTCGATCAGCGGGTCGCTCGACATGATCACGCCGGCGGCGTGCACGCCCCACTGACGCTTCAGCCCCTCGAGCCCGAGGGCGGTGTCGAAGACGGTCTTCGCCTCGGGGTCGGTCTCGACCACGGTGCGGACGTCGACGGCCTCCTTGAAGCGCGGGTGGTCCTTGTCGAAGATCCCGGTGAGCGGGATGTCCTTGCCCATGACGGGCGGCGGCATCGCCTTCGTGAGCTTCTCGCCCATGCCGAACGGGAACCCGAGGACACGCGAGGAGTCCTTCAGCGCCTGCTTCGCCTTGATCGTGCCGTACGTCACGATCTGCGCGACGCGCTCGGAGCCGTACTTCTCGGTGACGTACTTGATCGCCTCACCGCGGCGCCGGTCGTCGAAGTCGACGTCGAAGTCGGGCATCGAGACGCGGTCCGGGTTGAGGAAGCGCTCGAAGATCAGGCCGTGCCGGATCGGGTCGAGGTCGGTGATGCGCATCGCGTACGCGACCATCGAGCCGGCACCGGAACCACGGCCGGGGCCGACGCGGATGCCGTTGTTCTTCGACCAGTTGATGAAGTCGGCGACCACGAGGAAGTACCCCGGGAAGCCCATCTGGTTGATGATGCCGACCTCGTAGTCGGCGCGCTCCTGCACCTCGGGCGTGATGCCGTCCGGGTAGCGGTACTCGAGGCCCTTGCGGACCTCCTTCTCGAACCAGGAGTGCTCGGTCTCGCCCTCGGGCACCGGGAACTTCGGCATGTAGTTCGCGGCGGTGTCGAACTCGACGTTGCACCGCTCGGCGATGAGCAGCGTGTTGTCGCAGGCCTCCGGGGTGTCGCGGAAGAGGTGCCGCATCTGCTGCGGGGTCTTCAGGTAGAACTCGTCGGCGTCGAACTTGAAGCGGTTCGGGTCGTTCAGCGTCGCGCCGGACTGCACGCAGAGGAGCGCCGCGTGCGACTTCGCGTCGTGGGCGTGCGTGTAGTGGAGGTCGTTCGTGCCGACCAGCGGGATCCCGAGGTCCTTCGCGAGGCGGATCAGGTCGCTCATGATCCGCCGCTCGATCTCGAGCCCGTGGTCCATGATCTCGGCGAAGTAGTTCTCCTTGCCGAAGATGTCGCGGTAGTCGGCCGCCGCCTTGACCGCTTCGTCGTACTGGCCGAGGCGCAGGCGCGTCTGGATCTCGCCCGAGGGGCAGCCCGTCGTCGCGATGATGCCCTCGTGGTACTCCTGCAGGAGCTCGATGTCCATGCGGGGCTTGAAGTAGTACCCCTCGAGCGAGGCCTTCGACGACAGCCGGAACAGGTTGTGCATGCCGGTGGTGTTCTCGGCGAACATCGTCATGTGCGTGTACGACCCCGCACCCGACACGTCGTCACCGCCGCCGTCGCCCCAGCGGACACGGGTCTTGTCGGAGCGGTGCGTGCGGGGCGTGATGTACGCCTCGGTCCCGATGATCGGCTTCACACCGCCGGCCTTGGCGGCCTTCCAGAACTCGAACGCGCCGAACATGTTGCCGTGGTCGGTGACGGCGACGGCCGGCATGCCCTGCGCGGCCGTCTCGGCCACGAGGTCGCCGAGACGCGCGGCACCGTCGAGCATCGAGTACTCGCTGTGCACGTGCAGGTGGACGAAGGAGTCGGAATCCGACACGGAACCTCCGGTTCGCGGGAGCTGCTGCGGTGTGGGAACAGCCTAACCGCGACCACCCACATCCACGGCGCGTCGGCGTGGCGGTCGCTGGAACGGGCAATCGCTTGCCGGCGAGCGCGCACGACACGCCGCGTGCGTGGCGCCGGGGTCGCACGATGTGTCGCCTCGGGCTGTCGGGAGCGACACATCGTGCGACCTCGTCGAACCCGGCCGGGCGCGCCGGGCCTGATGGCACCAGCCGGACCGCGCTGCGCGTCAGCGCACGAGCGGCAGCCAGATGTCGTCCACGATCTCGACGATGCGACGGTCCGGGAGCGTCCGCAACGACATCATCAGGTCGTGCCGCACGAGGTCGGACGGCAGCGACGCGATCCCGTCCGGCCAGTCCCGCCGCGGGATCTCCCCGCGCTCCACTGCCCGCTCGAGCATGACGCGACCGATCGTCGAGCGCCCACCCAGCAGCCGGTCGCGCAGATCACCCGGTGACAGCCCGGTCTCCTGGTTGATGCTCGCCATGTAGACGCTGATCGCCGCCATGAACCCCGACCGCGCGGCGTTGAAGTCGCGCAGGGCCCGGAGCACGTCGCCCCGCAGGGTACCGGTGTCGACGAGCTCACGACGGCTGAACAAGCCACCGTGCTGGAGGGCTGCGATCACGAGGTCGACCTTCGTCGGCCACCTCCGGTAGAGGACGGGCTTCGACGTCGCCGCCCTGGCTGCCACGCCGTCGAAGGTGAGCGCCGGGTAGCCCACCGCCTGCAGCTCCGTCCAGGCGGCGTCGAGCAGAGCGGTCTCGAGTTCTTCTCCGCGGCGACGCGTCTTCGCAAGATCCACTTGCGTATCTTAGCGCGCAGGGCTACGGTCAGCCTCGTTAAGAAACAGAACCGTATCCAAGGAGCATCGTGGACCGTTCCCTCTCCAGACTCGCCGTCGCCCTCGTCGTGGGTGCGATGGCTCCGTTGTTCGACTCGACGATCGTCAGTGTCGCCCTGCACACCCTCGCCCGCGAGCTCCATGCCGGCGTCGATGCCGTCCAGTGGGTGAGCACGGGGTACCTCCTCGCGATGGGCGTCACGGTGCCGGTCGTCGGCTGGCTCCAGCACCGGATCGGCGGCCGTCGGCTGTGGATGGCGGCACTGGTCGTGTTCCTCGTGGGGAGCGTGCTCTGCTCGCTCGCCTGGGACGTCACGAGCCTCGTCGTGTTCCGGGTCGTGCAGGGCGTCGGAGCCGGCGCGATGATGCCGCTCCTCACGACCCTGCTGATGCAGGCCGCCGGAGGTCGGGACGTCGGTCGACTCATGGCCGTCGTGTCACTGCCGACCGCGCTCGGACCGATCTTCGGGCCGGTGATCGGTGGACTGGTCCTCGGCGCCGGCTCCTGGCCGTGGCTGTTCTGGGTGAACGTGCCGTTCGCCGCGGCCGGACTCGTCCTCGCGTGGGGGTGCATCCCCGCGGACGGCCCGACGGGCACCGGACGGCTCGACGTGCTGGGGCTCGCGCTGCTCTCCCCCGCCGTCGTCGGCGTCCTCTTCGGCCTGAGCAACGCTAGCCGCTCGGGGGGCTTCGGCCGCTCCGACGTGTGGGCCCCGCTCGCAGCCGGGGTGGTCCTGCTCGTCGTCTTCATACTCCGCGCCACGCGCCGCGGTGTCAGGTCCCTCGTCGACCTCACCCTCCTGCGGCACCGTCCGCTGGCGGCCGCGTCACTCGGGATGTTCCTGATGGGGGCGTCGCTGTACGGCGGGATGCTGCTGCTCCCGCTGTCGTTCCAGGAGCTCCGCGGTGCCGACGCCCTCGGAGCCGGACTCCTCCTCATCCCACAAGGTGTCGGCTCGCTGCTCAGCCGCTCGCTCGCCGGACGCCTGACGGATCGCCTCGGTGCGCGCTGGGTCGCGGTCGTCGGGTTCGCGGTGGTGCTCTCGGCGACGATCCCGTTCGCCTTCGCTGACGGAGGGACCGCGGTCTGGTGGACCAGCGCCGTGCTCGTGGTCCGCGGCATCGGCCTCGGTGCCGTGATGATCCCGATCATGGCGGTGGGCTTCACCGGGCTGGAGAAGACGGAGATGCCGCACGCGAGCACGATCACGCGGCTCGCGCAGCAGCTCGGCGGCGCGTTCGGTACGGCGGTCCTCGCGGTGGTCCTGTCCGGAGCGGCGGCGGGCGGACACCCGGTCGCGGCGTTCCACGAGGCGTTCTGGTGGGCGACCGCGATCACCGTGCTGGCGACGGCGACGGCGCTGCTCCTCCCCGGGCGACCGGTGGGACCGGCCACGGCGCGCAGCGAGCCGACGGCTGTGGGAGCGACCCGCTGACGGACGGGAGGCGCGTGGCAGGCGGGCACCGCGCCTCCAGGCCGGCTCGGGGCGACGCCACGCGCAGGGCG
>NZ_JBPUGH010000166.1:0-7196 GCF_051548005.1 Curtobacterium flaccumfaciens
GGCGTCGAGGTCGGGGCCGAGCGGGCTCTCGTCGGCCGGGCCGTAGCCGCGCAGCCGCCACGACAGCCAGTCGTGGGGGAGCGCGACGGCGGCGACGCGCGCGGCGTTCTCCGGCTCCGCCTCGCGGAGCCACCGCAGCTTGGTGCCGGTGAACGAGGCCACCGGGACCAGACCCGTCCGGGCGACCCACGCCTCCCGGCCGATCTCCTCGACCATCTGCGCGGCCGCGTCCGCACTGCGCACGTCGTTCCACAGGAGGGCGTCGCGCACCACGCGGCCGTCCGGGTCGAGCGCGACCATCCCGTGCTGCTGCCCCGCGACCGCGACGGCCGCGACGTCGTCGAAGCCGCCGGCGTCCGCGATCGCGGCGCCGAGCGCGTCCCACCAGTGGCGAGGGGCGACGGAGGTGCCGTCCGGGTGGGCCGCACGGCCCTCCCGGACGACGGCACCGGTCGACGCGTCACGGAGGGTGACCTTGCAGGACTGCGTCGACGAGTCGACGCCCGCGACGAGACGACGCCCGTCAGCGGACTCAGCCACGAGCGCCCATGAGGTGCTCGATCGCGAGCTGCTGCAGCCGCACGAACCCGAAGCCCTTGCCGCCGAAGTACGCGTCCGCGTCGAAGTCCTCGAAGGCGGAGCGGTCGGCGAGGAAGTCGTCGTACGACTCGCCGGCGTTCAGCGTCGGGGTGCTCAGCTCGTCGACCTTGGCGGCGGCGAGTGCTTCCTGGACCTCGGGGTCGGCGCGGAAGGCCTGTGCGCGCTCCTTGAGGAGGAGGTACATGCGCATGTTCGCCTTCGCCGAGTCCCACACGCCCGTGATGTCCTCGGTGCGGGACGGCTTGTAGTCGAAGTGGCGCGGGCCGTCGTAGGCCTGGCCGCCCTGCGGAGCGCCGTGCTCGAGCAGGTCGACGAGCGAGAACGCGTTCTGCAGGTCGCCGTGGCCGAACACGAGGTCCTGGTCGTACTTGATGCCGCGCTGACCGTTGAGGTCGATGTGGAAGAGCTTGCCCTGGTACAGCGCCTGGGCGATGCCGGCGGTGAAGTTCAGGCCCGCCATCTGCTCGTGGCCGACCTCGGGGTTGATGCCGAACAGCTCGGGACGCTCGAGGGTCTCGGTGAAGGCGATCGCGTGGCCGAGGGTCGGCAGGAGGATGTCGCCGCGGGGCTCGTTCGGCTTCGGCTCGATCGCGAAGCGGATGTCGTAGCCCTTGTCGGTGACGTACTGGGCCAGGAGGTTGACGGCCTCGCGGTAGCGCTCGAGCGCCGCCTGGACGTCCTTCGCCGAGTCGTACTCCGAGCCCTCGCGGCCGCCCCACATCACGAAGGTCTTCGCGCCGAGCTCGGCGGCGAGGTCGATGTTGCGGAGCACCTTCCGGAGCGCGAAGCGACGGACCTGGCGGTCGTTCGAGGTGAAGCCGCCGTCCTTGAACACCGGCGCCGAGAACAGGTTGGTCGTGACCATCGGCACGATGATCCCGGTCGACTCGAGGGCACCCTTGAGCCGGTCGATCTGGCCCTGGCGCTCGGCGTCGGTCGAGCCGAACGCGAACAGGTCGTCGTCGTGGAAGGTCAGGCCGTAGGCGCCGATCTCGTCGAGCTTCTCGACCGCCTCGACCACGTCGAGCGCGGGACGGGTCGGGCCGCCGAACGGGTCGGAGCCGTTGTAGCCGATGGTCCAGAGACCGAAGGAGAACTTGTCGTCACGGGTGGGCGTCGTTGCCATGGTGGATCACCGTTCGTCGTCGAAACAAAATGTTGCCGCGCCCAACATAAGCGGTAGTGTTGACTCTGGCAAGCGTGATCGCAAAGGAGCGAACGAATGGCATCGGACCGACAGGCGCAGGATCGACTGCGTGTGGCGATGGTGGGCCACGGCTTCATGGGAGCCGCCCACTCGCAGGGGTGGCGGACCGCCCCCAGGTTCTTCGACCTCGGGGTCGAACCGGAGATGGCGGTGATCGTCGGCCGTGACCCGGAGCGGACCGAGGCGGCCCGACGGCAGTACGGCTGGCAGACCGCGTCGACCGACTGGCGCGCTGCCGTCACCGACCCGGACATCGACGTGGTCGACATCTGCTCGCCCGGTTCCTCGCACGTCGAGGTGGCGATCGCCGCGCTCGAGGCCGGCAAGCACGTGCTCTGCGAGAAGCCCCTCGCGAACTCGGTCGCCGAGGCCGAGGCGATGACCGCGGCCGCCGCCGCTGCGCGGGCGTCGGGCGTCCGCTCGATGGTCGGCTTCAGCTACCGTCGGGTGCCCGCCATCGCGTTCGCGAAGCAGCTGGTGGCGGCCGGGAGGCTCGGCACCGTCCGACAGGTCCGCGCGCTCTACCTGCAGGACTGGTTGGCAGATCCCGACGGCCCGATGACCTGGCGGCTCGACAAGTCGCTCGCGGGCTCCGGCTCGCTCGGCGACATCGGCGCGCACGCGATCGACCTCGTCGAGCACGTCACGGGTGCGTCGCTCGCGACGGTGTCCGGCACGCTCGAGACGTTCGTGACCGAACGCCCCCTCATGGCCGAGGGCGTCGGGCTGTCCGGCACCGCCTCCGAGGAGCGCGGCCAGGTCACGGTCGACGACGCCGCGTTCTTCACCGCACGGCTCACGGGCGGTGCGGCGGACGGCGCGATCGGCACGTTCGAGGCCACGCGGTACGCGACCGGGCGGAAGAACGGCCTCACGCTGGAGATCAGCGGTTCCGCGGGGGCGATCCAGTTCGACCTCGAGTCGATGAACGAGCTGCGCTTCCACGACGCCACCGCCCCGGCCGGCGAGCAGGGCTTCCAGCGGATCATCGTGACCGAGCCCGAACACCCCTACATGGCGGCGTGGTGGCCGACCGGGCACCTCATCGGGTACGAGCACACCTTCAGCCACGAGGTGAAGGACTTCGTGCAGGCGATCGTCGCGGGCGAGGACCCGACCCCGTCGTTCGAGGAGGGGCTGCACGTGCAGCGGGTCCTCGACGCGGTCGAGCGCAGCGCGGCCGACGGCAGCGCCTGGACGGTGATCTGATGGCCGGCGAGCGTCGCGCCCTGGTGGTGCGAGGTGGTTGGGACGGCCACATGCCGGTCGAGACCACCGACCTGTTCATCCCGTTCCTCCGGGACAACGGCTTCGACGTGCAGGTGTCGGAGTCGACCACCGTGTACGCCGACGAGTCTGCGATGGCCGACGTCGACCTCATCGTGCAGATCGTCACCATGTCCACGATCGCCGACGACGAGTTCGCCGGGCTCCAGGAGGCCGTCCTCGGTGGAGCGGGCCTCGCGGGGTGGCACGGCGGGATCGCGGACGCGTTCCGGAACACCGCGGACTACCTCCACATGGTCGGCGGGCAGTTCGCGCACCACGCGGCGAAGCCACCGGCAGAACGGACCGGCGAGCAGTCGGACAACTACATCCCGTACACGGTGCACATCACCGAGGCCGGGCACGAGCACCCGATCACGCGGGGCATCGAGGACTTCGACCTCGTGACCGAGCAGTACTGGGTGCTCTCCGACGAGTACAACGACGTCCTCGCGACGACCACGCAGGAAGCGCGGGACTTCGACGCCTGGAACCGGCCGGTCACGGCACCGGCGATCTGGACCCGGCAGTGGGGTGAGGGACGCGTGTTCGTCTCCGCACCCGGGCACCGGCTCGAGGTCGTCGAGTCGCAGCCGCTCCGCACGATCATCGAGAGGGGACTCCTGTGGGCAGCCCGCTGAAGGACAGTGCCGCTGCCAGGCCGCTCCGCGTCGGGGTCGTCGGGGTCGGCGTCATCAGCCAGCAGTACTTCGAACACTTCCCGGCGCTCGACGGCCTCGAACTCACCGCGGTCGCCGACATCGACGTCGACCGGGCGCAGTCCGTCGGCGAGGCGCAGGGTGTTCGGGGATCGTCGGTCGACGACCTGCTCGCCGCGGACGACGTCGACGTGGTGCTCAACCTGACGATCCCGGCCGCGCACGCGGAGATCGCGACCCGGGCTCTGGAGGCCGGCAAGCACGTCTACGGCGAGAAGCCGCTCGCGATGTCCACGGCAGAGGCGCAGCCCGTGCTCGACCTCGCCCGACGCTCGGGACTGCGGGTCGGCAGCGCGCCCGACACCGTGCTCGGCACCGGGATCCAGACCGCCCGCGCGGCGCTCGACGACGGGCTGATCGGCACACCGGTCGGCGCCGCGGTGTCGTGGTCGGCACCCGGACACGAGCTCTGGCACCCGGCGCCCGCGTTCTACTACCAGCCCGGCGGCGGCCCGCTGCTCGACATGGGGCCGTACTACCTGACGAGTCTCGTGCAGTTCTTCGGCCCGGTGGTCCGCGTGAGCGGCGCCTCGACCCGCTCCGACCGCCAGCGCACGATCGTGACCGGACCCGCTGCGGGCACCCCGCTCCGGGTGGACATCGACACGCACGTCGTCGCGGTCCTCGAGCACGCGAACGGGGTCGTCTCCACGGTCACGGTGTCGTTCGAGGTCTGGGCGACCCGAGCCCCGTTGTTCGAGGTGTACGGCACGTCCGGCACGCTCGGCGTCCCGGACCCGAACCGCTTCTCGGACCCGGTGTCGATCGCGACCGCCGAGGACCGCGAGTGGCGCGAGCTGCCGGTGACCGCCGGGTACGCCGACGCCGGCCGCGGGTACGGCCTCGCCGACATGGCGCACGCGATCGCGACCGACCGGCCGCACCGGGCGAGCGGTGACCTGGCGTTCCACGTGCTCGAGGTGATGGAGGCCGTCGCGACCGCCGCACGCGAGCACGCCGTGGTCGAGGTGCGATCGCACGTCGACCGCCCCGAGACCGTCCCGGCAGGAGCGACCCCGGGATCATGGTGACCACCAGCACACCGAGCGCGGAAGGACGACGACGATGACGACGACGGACGGAACCGACGAGGCGGGGACGACCCGCGCCTCCAGGCCGGTCACCCTGTTCACCGGCCAGTGGGCCGACCTGCCCTTCGAGGAGGTGGCGCGACTCGCGGGGGAGTGGGGCTACGACGGCCTCGAGATCGCCTGCTGGGGCGACCACCTCGACGTCCGACGTGCCGCGACCGACCCGGAGTACGTGGCGGACCGCAAGGCGATCCTGGAGCGCAACGGCCTGCAGGTCTGGACCATCGCGAACCACCTCGTCGGGCAGGCCGTGTGCGACGACCCGATCGACCAACGGCACCAGGACATCGTCCCGGAGCACGTGTGGGGCGACGGCGACCCGGAGGGCGTCCGGCAGCGCGCCGCCGAGGAACTGCAGTGGACCGCGCGTGCGGCCGCGGCCCTCGGCGTCCGGACCGTCACCGGGTTCTCGGGCTCCTCGATCTGGAAGACCGTCGCCGGGTTCCCGCCCGTGCCGCCGGGCATGATCGACGCCGGGTACCAGGACTTCCACGACCGCTGGTCGCCGATCCTCGACGTGTTCGAGGAGGTCGGCGTGCGGTTCGCGCTCGAGGTGCACCCGTCCGAGATCGCCTACGACTACTGGACCGCGCGTCGCACCCTCGACGTGTTCGCGGACCGGCCGGCGTTCGGCTTCAACTTCGACCCCTCGCACTTCGTCTGGCAGGACCTCGACCCCGCCGCGTTCCTGCTCGACTTCGCCGACCGGGTGTACCACGTGCACTGCAAGGAGTCGGTCAAGCAGCTCGACGGGCGGAACGGGCGGCTGTCCTCGCACCTGCCGTGGGGCGACCCCCGGCGCGGGTGGGACTTCGTCACCGCCGGCCACGGGGACGTGCCGTGGGAGCGGGTGTTCCGGGTGCTGAACCACATCGGGTACGACGGGCCGACCAGCGTCGAGTGGGAGGACGCGGGCATGGACCGGCTCGTCGGCGGGCCCGAGGCGCTCGCCTTCGTCCGGCAGCTCGGCACGATCGCTCCGCCGGACGCCGCGTTCGACGCGGCGTTCTCGCGCTCGCGCTAGTCGCGCTCGCGCCGCCGAGCCTCGGCCAGGTGGACACTTTCGCGGTCCAGGTGCCGCGAAACTGTCCGAAGAGCCGAGACTCGGCATCGCCCCAGACCCCACCACCACGAAGGAGGACCGCATGGCACAGACAGCCCCCGGCAACGCCGCACGCGTCCTCCGGCTCGTGCACGAGGAGGGGCCGATCAGCCGCGCCGAACTCACCCGACGCACGGGGCTGAACCGCTCGACGACCCTCGCGCTCGTCGGGGAACTCGTCGACCTCGGGCTCGTCCACGAGGAGGCACCGCCCGCCGGGGTCCGCGGCACCGGGGTCGGCCGACCCAGTCCGGTCGTGCGGGCCTCGGCGGACGTCGTGGCCGCGGCCGCCGTGGTCGAGATCGACGCGGTGACGGTGGCGCTCGTCGGCCTCGACGGGTCCGTCCGCGACCGCCGCACCGCCCACCAGGACGCCCCGCCCACCGCTGCCGAGGCGGTCGAGACCGTGGCGCGGCTGCTCGAGGACGTGACGAGGGCCACGGAGCGCTCCGTCCGCGTCGTCGGCATCGGTGTCGCCGTCCCCGGCACGGTCCGCGCCGAGGACGGCACCGTCCAGTACGCCCCGCACCTCGGCTGGCACGACGAACCGGTCGCCGGACCCCTCGCCGCCCGGACCGGTCTGCCCGTCGCCGCCGCCAACGATGCGAACCTCGGCGCCTGGGCGGAACGACTCGCGGGGAGCGGGCGCGGCGTCGACGACCTCGTCTACCTCAACGGCGGTGCGAGCGGCATCGGTGGCGGCGTGATCTCCGCCGCGCGACCCCTGAGCGGTGCGGACGGCTACGCGGGCGAGCTCGGCCACACGTTCGTCGCCGCGAACGGCGTCCGCTGCCACTGCGGCGCCGTCGGGTGCCTCGAGACCGAAGCCTCCCGCGAGGCCCTCACGACCGCCGCCGGTACCGCACCGGACGACCTCCGCGCCCTCGCCGCCGCGCTCGCCGAGGAACGACCGGAGCTCGAGGCGGTCGTCGACCGGCAGGTGTCGGCGCTCGCCACGGCCCTCCGCAACGCGATCCACACCGTCAACCCCGAGGTCGTCGTCCTCGGCGGGTTCCTCGGCGTCCTGCTCGCGCACGTCGGCGACCGCATCGTCGACGCCGTCCGGGCCCAGTCCATGCCGGGCACGGCCGACCGACTGCGCGTCGTCCCCGCGGCGCTCGGCGACGACGTCCTGACCCGAGGCGCCGCCGAGGTCGGGTTCCGCGACCTCCTCCGCGACCCGGCCGCCGTCGCGCGGGAGCGCACCGACC
>NZ_JBPUGH010000167.1:0-6910 GCF_051548005.1 Curtobacterium flaccumfaciens
GTGCCGCACCGGATCGTCGAGCGTGCGAGCGTCGCCCCGCGTTGACGGGCGTCGCTGACGAGGGGCGCGAGCGACCGGGCGGCGCCGACCAGCGGCCGTGCGGCGCCGACGAGCGGCTGGGCGGCGCTGACCGGCTCCACCGCAGCCCCCGCGTACGCTCCGCCGCATGACGAGCGACGATGCGACGATGCCGACCCTCGTGGCCACGGTGCTGCAGTCCCCCGAGCCGATCCGGCTCGCGCGCTTCTACGGGGCGCTCACGGGATGGACGGTGCACGAGGACGACCCGACCTGGGCACGGGTGCGGCCGGTCGACGGCGCGGGGCTGTCGGTGCAGTACGACCCGGAGTACGTCGCCCCGGTCTGGCCGAGCGAGGCCGGCGCGCAGAACATGCAGCTCCACGTCGACTTCCAGGTGGAGGACCTGCCCGGTGCCGTCACGCGGGCCGTCGAGCTCGGCGCCCGCGAAGCAGCGTTCCAACCGCAGGACGACGTCCGCGTCCTGCTCGATCCCGACGGGCACCCGTTCTGCCTCTTCCTGCCCGGCGCCTGAGCGAGGCCCGCGCCCGCGGCGGCCGCGGGCGAGCGGGCGGGCCGCGGGCTCGAGCACCGAGACTCGGCTGGGCGGACAGTTCCGTGGTCGTCCCGCCGCGAAGGTGTCCGCGGAGCCGAGACTCGGCCCGGGGTGAGCCCGGCCGGGCCGCGGCTCACTCGGTGGCGGCGAGCACGGCCTCCCGGGTGCGGGGGTCGCCGAGGATCCGGAAGTGCCCGCCGACCGGCAGCCGGACGTTCGTCGCTCCCGAGAGCTCCGACCCCTCCGGGATGAGCGTGTCGAACACCCCGTAGACCGAGGTGATCCGCGCGTTCACCGCGAGCTCCCGCCCCATCGCCGCCAGCACCGGGTCCGCGGCCCGGAACACCCGGAGGTGTGCGACGGGGGCCAGCCTCGCGAGCGACGAACCGCCGAACGGCGTGGACACCGCGACCATCCGGTCGATCCGGTGGTCGGGGTCGAGCGACGCCATCGCGTACTTGCCGATGAGGCCGCCCTTGCTGTGCGCCACCAGGAGCACGTCCCGCAGGTCGTGCTCCTCGAGGTAGGCGACGACCTCCTCGGCGGACACCGGCACCGGTCGGACGTTGTGGCGGAGGACGGGCAGCACGTGCACAGGGTGTCCACGGTCGTGCAACGCGTCCATCAGCGGTCGCATGAAGTGCCACGTCTCGTAGACGCCCGGGATGACCACGACGGGTGGTCGGTCGCCGTCGAGGTAGTCGTCCGCCGTGGTCGGCCCGAGGCTCCGCACCTGCCACCGGGCGGCGTAGAGCCAGTCGCGGACGGCCCACGCTGCGCGCGTGAGCAGACCGACGGGAGGCACGGATCGCCCAGCCTGGTCGGCCCGCGTCGTCGAGGTGGTCGGCTCGGTCATCCGAGTCGCTCCAGGGTCTCGACGCGCCGGAACTCGGTGACCAGGTCGGCGAACGCGACCGGGCGGTGTTCCTGCACGTGGTGCGCGCCGGGCAGCTCGACGAGGACTCCGCGGCGGGCGTGGGCGGCGACCCGAGCCGCCCAGGTGTGGCCCGCGATCGGGTCCCGGTCGCCGCGGACGACGAGCACCGGGACGTCGAGGCCGGCGACCCGCTCGAGGGTCGGGTAGCGGAGCATCGGGCCGAGCTCCCGGACGTACTGCCGGACGCTGCGCAGGTAGTCGGTGAAGACGACGGCGTTCATCCGGGGCCCCTCGACGAACGAGTCCCGTCCGAGGTCGACGGCCTGGTTGAACAGCGTCCGTCGACGATCGTCCACGACGGGTCCGACGAGCACGACCGAGCTCACCGAGTGCGGGTGGCGGCGCGCCGCCTCGACGGCGACCTGCGACCCCATCGACTGCCCGACGACGACCAGTTCACCGGCACCGCGGGCGCGGGCCGCGCGCACCGCGAGGTCGGCCAGTTCCTCGGCGTCGAGCCGTCGACCGGCCGGTGGCAGCCCGCCGAAGCCGGGGAGGTCGACGGCGACCGTCCGGTGCGTCCGGGCGAGGGCCTGCTGCGAGCGGGCGAACGAGCGGTGGGACATGCCGATGCCGTGCACGAGCAGCACCGTCGCGACCAGGGCGTCGTGGAGGCGACCGGCGGGCGCCAGCGTCCGGAGCCGCACGGGCAACCCGTCGACCGACACCGTCTCGACCTTCGCGCGCACGGCACCGACGTTACGCCCGGGTCCACAGTGCAGCGTCAGCGTCGTCATCACCGGTTGACAGGCACACGGTGTGCACTCGTCCCCATGAACGACAGCACTCCCGACACCCGGTCTGCGAACGCGCCGTCCGGACCCCGCCGGTACCCATCCGCTCCGGACGGCTGGGGCGCTGCGCCGGCCGCGGCTCCGAACGGGTGGGACGCCGCGCCGACCGCCGGACCGACGGTGACGGACACCCGAGCGCCCGGTGCGGACCCGTACGCCGTCGAGTGGGACACCGCGCGGCAGACACCGACTCCCTGGTACGGCAACGCCCAGGCCCGGCGACGCACGAAGCCCCGGCCGCCGTGGTTCTGGCCGGTGATCGCGGCGGCGGTCGGGGTGGCCGCGCTCCTCGTCGGCGGCGGCGTCGGCTACGCCGTCGGGCACGCGATCGGCGGCCAGCAGTCGCAGGGCACGTCGCAGTTCCCGGGCCGCGGGACGAACGGCTTCCCCGGGTACGGCGGCGGCACCGGACAACTGCCCGGCGGGACCCAGGGCGACAGCGGCACCCAGAGCGACGGCGGCACCCAGGGCGGCACCGACTCCGGGTCTGGTAGCTGAACCGCCCCGCCGCTATCCTCCGAGCATGCGGAAGGTCACCTCGGGGCTCTTCACCTCGGTCGACGGCGTGGTCGACGAGCCCTACAAGTTCCAACACGACAGCTTCGACGACGAGCTCGGCGCGGGCATGACGGCGTTCATGTCCCGCACCGACACGGTCCTCCTCGGTCGGAACAGCTACCTCGAGTGGGCGGAGTGGTGGCCCGCCCACGCGGACGACCCGTTCGGGCAGTGGATCAACCCGATGCCGAAGTACGTCGCGTCGACCACGCTCGGCGACGACCTGGCGTGGGAGAACAGCACGCGCATCACGGGCGACCTCGACGCGTTCGTCCGCGACCTCAAGCAGCAGGACGGCGGCGACATCGCGGTCACGGGCAGCATCTCCGTCGTCCGGCACCTGCTCTTCGCCGGGCTGCTCGACGAACTCCAGCTCATGATCCACCCCGCGATCGCCGGCCCCGGACGGCGGCTCTTCGAGCCGACGGACCCGCCCACGCGCCTGACGCTGGTCGACAGCACCGTGACGAGCAAGGGGAACGTGCTGAACACCTACGCGCGCCGGGACGCCTGACGGGGGCGGGACGCGCCTCCAGGGCGGGTCGGCGGTGAACGCCCCGGTCATCGGAGGTGCCTGAGCGCGCGTACCCTCGGAGGCGACCATCCGCCGTCCGAGGAAACCAGGGAGCTCATGCCGCAGGACACCCGCCCACACGTCGTCATCGTCGGTGGAGGCTTCGCCGGCATCGCGGCCATGCGGGAGCTCGCGGACGCCGACGTCCGGGTCACGCTCGTCGACCGCCACGTCTACAACATGTTCCAGCCCCTCATGTACCAGGTGGCGACCGGCGGGCTCAACGCCGGCGACGTGACGTACTTCCTGCGGAGCCTCCGGGCGAAGCAGTCGAACGCGGAGTTCCGGCACGGACTGCTCACCGGCATCGACCCGGTCGAGCGGATCGCCGAGATGTCCGACGGCGAGCACCTGCACTACGACTGGCTGATCCTGGCCAACGGCGTGAACACGAGCTACTTCGGGACGCCCGGCGCGTACGAGTACGCCTACTCGATGTACTCCCGGTCGCAGGCGCTCCGCATCCGCGACGAGCTGTTCACCCGGCTCGAGGAAGCCGCTGCGAACCAGGGCCCGGACGAGATCAAGATCGTGATCGTCGGCGGTGGCGCGACCGGCGTCGAGATGGCCGGTGCACTCGCCGAGCTCCGTGACCAGGCGCTCGTCGGCGCCTACCCCGAGATCGAGCGCGGCAACATCTCGATCACGCTCGTGCACCGCAGCGGCGAGCTCCTCAAGCCGTTCGCGCCGCGTCTGCGTCGGTACGCGGCGAAGATCCTCCGGAAGCGCGGGGTCGTCCTGCGGCTCAACACGGGCGTCGCCGAGGTCCGTCCGGACGGGGTCGTCACCGCCGAGGGCGAGTTCATCCCGGCCTCGCAGGTCATCTGGGCCACCGGCGTCGCGGCGCACAAGGAGGTCTCGGGTTGGGGCATGCCGCAGACCCACGGCGGCCGGATCCAGGTGGACGACGACCTCCGCGTCAAGGGTGTCGACCGGGTCTTCTCCGCCGGTGACATCGCCGCGCAGGACGACGCGCTCGCCCAGCTCGCCCAGCCCGCACTGCAGGGTGGTCGGCACGTGGCGAAGCAGATCAAGCGCCTGCTCGAGGGCAAGCCGACCGAGCACTTCAAGTACTTCGACAAGGGCACGATGGCCACGATCGGCACGAACGCCGCGGTCGCCCAGCTCCGCGGTGGGATCACGATGGTCGGCCCCGTGGCGTGGGCGGCCTGGGTGGCGGTGCACATCGCCTCGCTGCTCGGCAACGGCAACCGGCTGTCGACGCTGTCGCACTTCTTCGTGCGCTACCTGTGGTTCATGCGGAAGCGCGCCATCCCGATCGTCGGCGACGTGCGGCCCGTGCGGCCGAACGGCGACCGCGAGCCCGAGCCCTGGCAGATGCAGAAGGCCGAGTAGGCGCGGGCACTCCCGACGCGGTTCCTGCATCGTCTGCAACGAAACGCGCGTTGATCGACATGCGTTTCGTCGTTCCATGCACCCGCACCGGATGTGCGCGCATCATCCGACGTCCCGCGCGTCGTTCGACGCGCGCATCGTCGAACGCATCCCGCGGACGCGCGCGAGCGTGCGATCGGCCGCCGACAGACCGGCGCCGGACGCGATCCGACGACGGACGGGAGGCACGGTGCGGGCCGGCACCGTGCCTCCCGTTCGGCGGGTGGTGCGCGGGGCGCGGGGCGCTACGCGCCGCGGACCGGGAAGTACGCCCCGCCCGCGATGTCGTCCAGCAGGCCGACGCCCGTCGGCTCCCACCCGAGCAGCTCGCGCGTCGCGTCCGACGTCGCCGACATCTCCATCCCGAAGAAGCGCCCGATGAAACCGAAGTGCTCCTCGGCGTCCGCAGGGTCGACGGACGTGACCGGGAGGCCGAGCCCGGCCCCGATCGCCTCCGCGATGTCCCGCGTCGGGATGCCCGACTCCGCCACGGCGTGCAGCCGTGTCCCCGCCGGCGCCTGTTCGAGCCCGAGCCGGACGAGGCGTGCGGCGTCCGTGACGTGCACGGCGGCCCACCGGTTCGTGCCGTCCCCGACGTAGCCGGACACGCCTGTCCGCTGTGCTGCGGCGACGATCGCGGCGATGAACCCGTGGTCGCCGGTGCCGTGCGTGGTCGGGCTGAACCGGGCGGCGATGGCGCGGACGCCCTGGTCGACGAAGTCGAAGCCGCGGTTCTCGCTCCCGCCGCGCATGCTCTCCGGACCGACGAACGGGTTGTCGTCCGACTCGGTCGCGGGGCGGCCCTGCGCGAGGCCGGCGACCCCCGAGGCCACGACGAGCGGCCGGTCCGTGCCGACGAGCGCCGTCGCCAGGGTCTCGACGGCCGCGCGCTCGGTGGCGTTCGTGGCGGCAGGGTCCGTCCAGTCGTGCTTGTTGGCGAGGTGCAGGACCCCCTCGGCCTCGGACGCGCCCCGACGCAGGGCCTCGAGGTCGTCGAGGTCACCGCGGAGCACCGCGGCGCCCTTCGCGGCGAGGGTCTCGGCGGAGGCGTCCGAGCGGGCGAGTCCGGTGACGGTGTGTCCAGCGGCGAGCAGCTCGTCGACGGTGTGGGAGCCGATCCAACCGGAGGCCCCGGTGACGAACACGTGCATGTGCGTTTCCCTTCACGGTGTCCGTGGCGCTGATGTCACGAACTGACATCACCGTAGCACTCGATGTCAGTCGCTGTCATCAGTAGACTGCCGACATGGTCCGATGGCAACCCGGAACGCGCGAGCGACTGCAGGCGACGGCGATGCAGCTCTTCGCCGAGCAGGGGTACGACGCCACGACCGTCGCCGAGATCGCCGGGGCCACCGAGGTGACCGAGCGCACGTTCTTCCGGCACTTCGCCGACAAGCGCGAGGTCCTGTTCGCCGGGCAGGACGACTTCCTCGCGATGTTCGCCGACCCGATCGACCGCGCGCCCGACGGCACCGCGCCGTTCGTACTCGTGCGGGCCGCCATCACGGCCGCTGGTGCGTTCTTCGACCACGAGAAGCGGCCGTTCTCCCGCGCCCGCCAAGCGATCATCGAGGCGAACCCGGCGCTGCAGGAACGCGAACTCGGCAAGCTCGCGACCCTGAAGGTCCACCTGGGCGCCCTCCTGCGCGAGCGGGGCGTGGGCGAACCAGCCGCCACGATCGCCGCGGAGACGGCGGTCACGGTCTTCCACCTGACGTTCGGGCAGTGGATCGCGCCGGGCGAGGAACGGTCCTTCGAGGACATCGCTGCCGAGCGTCTCGACGCCCTGACGGAA
Organism: Curtobacterium flaccumfaciens; assembly: GCF_051548005.1. Taxonomy (GTDB): domain Bacteria; phylum Actinomycetota; class Actinomycetes; order Actinomycetales; family Microbacteriaceae; genus Curtobacterium. The sequence goes on from NZ_JBPUGH010000167.1 coordinate 6,631, forward strand.
CTCGTGCACCCCGTTCGTTGAGGCTCCTCTTACCTCGGGCGAGCATCCTGTAACGATCAGGTCACGGTCCGCTCGTCGGTCCGGGCAGCAGAACGATCTCGCAGGAGGCGACGTGGCGACCACCACGATCTCGCCGGAGCGGACCCGCAGCACCTCCGCACCGGCAGGCACCGACGGCAGCACGCGCCGCGACGGCAGCACCCGCAGCGACCGCCGCACGCGCGGCGACGGCAGCGCGACTCCCCCGCCGCCGCTGACGACCCGGGCCCCGGCGCTCGAC
>NZ_JBPUGH010000168.1:0-6909 GCF_051548005.1 Curtobacterium flaccumfaciens
CCAGTGCGTGGCCCGTCGCCGCGTGCTCCAGGGTCGCGATCGTTCGTGCACGAAGCGTAGGGTGTCGGCATGACCGAGACGGACGTCGACCCGCTCGCCCTCGACCGGCAGCTCTGCTTCGCCCTCGCCGCGACGAGCCGGAGCGTCATCGGGCTCTACCGCGACCTCCTCGAGCCGATGGGGCTCACGCATCCGCAGTACCTGGTCATGCTCGCACTGTGGGAGCGCGACCCGCGGTCGGTGCGGGAGATCGCCCGCGAACTCCGACTCGACTCGGCGACCCTCAGCCCCCTCCTCAAGCGCCTCGAGGCCTCGGGCTACGTCAAGCGCGCACGGAGTTCGGCCGACGAGCGGCAGCTCGAGGTCTCTCTCACCACAGCCGGGCGCGCACTGCGCGACCGTGCCGAGGCCGTCCCGCTCGCCGTCGCCGACCGCCTCGGGTGGCCACTCGCCCGGCTGGAGGCACTGAAGGACGACCTGACCGAACTGCTGGAGCGGGTCGACGGCACCTGACCCTAGCGCGGCCCGACGCTTCGTGGCAGAATCATTCGTGCACGAACGAAAGGATCGGTGATGGGACGCTTCGGCCGCTGGTACGAGAAGTGGAACACCACACTCATCGAGAAGATGGGCCCGTCGCAGATCGGCGCCGGACACGCCGAGGGCATCGACGACCGCACGGTCGACCGTCCGTGCCCGATCTGCGGACAGCCACTGTCGCAGCACCAGGTGATCCGCCCCGAGGGCCAGGTGCGCTCGTCGACGCTCGTGTGCCCCCGCTGACGACGGCTCCTGCGCGGGACGTCCGCCTGACTCCTCAGCCGAGCCGGGCCCAGCGCCCCTCGGACACCACCTCGACCCGGTCCCCGTCGACCACGACGGCGCTCTGGTCGTCCAACACGTAGGCCAGTCCGCCGATCTCGGCCGCCCAGCGCTCGGCCCGCTCCATCGTGTTCGTCGGGAAGAAGTCGAGGTGCGGGAAGACCGAGAAGTCCACGATCCCGAGCGTCCGGTCGTCCGGAGCGCCCGGCCATCCCACGAACGAGTGCCCGATCCTCGGGGTGAGGACCATGCTCCCGGCGCTCATCCCGACCCAGACCGTGTCCGGCAGCGACGGCAGCAGGTCCGCGAGTCCGGACTCGCGCATCCAGTGTGCCAGGTACGTCGCGTCACCCCCGTCGACGAGGAACACGTCGGCGTCCCGGACCCAGGCGGTCCAGCGCTCGGGGTCGATGCTCGGGAGGGCGGTGAGCTCGAGCACCCCGACGGACGCCCACCCGACCCCGAACGGACCGTCGCTGCCGGTCGCCCCGACGATGCCGTCCAGCGCCGATGCCGGCCCGCACATCGGGTGCCCCCACTGCGCGGTCGGGATGACCAGCGCACGACGCTCGGTGGTCGGACCGCCGAGCAAGCGTTCGAGCGCGGTACGGATGCTCGCGTTCGTGATCCCGCCGGACGTCATCAGGTACTGCACGTCGCTCCCCGATCGATCACCCGGTGCACCGGGATGCGCCCAAGGATGCCCCCTGCCCACCGAAGCCGCAAGGCTCGTGTGCCCCGGACGCTGACGATCCGCTCCGAAGAGGAATTGCACCCGGCAACACGTGGTTCAACGGACACGTGAAGCTCTTCGAACCCGCCGACTTCGGCGCACTGCACCTCCGCAACCGGATCGTCATGGCACCGCTCACGCGCACCCGTGCCGGCGCCCAGGGCATCCCGAACGACCTGCTCATCGAGCACTACCGCCAGCGGGCCGGCCTCGGGATGATCATCACCGAGGGCACCTGGCCCGTGCAGGAGGGCCGCTCCTACCCCGGCCAGCCCGGCATCGAGACCGACGAGCAGATCGCCGGCTGGCGCCGCGTGACCGACGCCGTGCACGCCGAGGGCGGCACCATCGTCATGCAGCTCATGCACGGCGGCCGGGTCTCCCACACGTCCATCTCCGAGACGCCGCGCATCGTCGGCCCGAGCGCGATCGCCGCCCCCGGGCAGACGCACCTCGCCGACGGCACCAAGGCCGACATGCCCGTCCCGCACGAGCTGACCACCGCCGAGGTCCGCGAGGCCGTCCAGGGCTTCGTGCAGGCAGCGCGCAACGCGATCGCCGCCGGGCTCGACGGCGTCGAGGTCCACGGAGCCAACGGCTACCTCGTGCACGAGTTCCTCTCCCCCGTCTCGAACACCCGCACCGACGAGTACGGCGGCTCCCCCGAGAACCGCGCGCGCTTCGCCGTCGAGGTCACCACGGCCATCGCCGAGGCGATCGGCGCCGACCGCGTCGGCATCCGGCTGTCGCCGCAGCACAACATCCAGGGTGTGCTCGAGGAGGACGACGCCGACGTCCTCGCCACCTACACCGCCGTCGCGGAGGGCCTCGCGCCCCTCGGTCTCGCGTTCGTCGACGTGCTGCAGGCCGAGCTCACGTCGGACCTCGTGCAGACCATCCGTCGCACCGCCGGAGCGCCGTTCGTCGCGAACTCCGGCTTTTCGTCGGTGACCACCCGTGACGAGGCGATCGCGCTGCTCGACTCCGAGCACGTGGACGCGGTGGCCGTGGGTCGTCCAGCGATCGCGAACCCGGACCTCGCGCTCCGCTGGGAGCAGGACGAGGAGCTCAACGAGCCGCGGCCGGAGCTGTTCTACGGCGCGAGCGCCGAGGGCTACACGGACTACCCGACGCTCGCGGAGTCGCGCGCACAGGTCGCGTAGTCGACGCCACCGCACCGAGGCGCGTTCACGATGCGCCGTTGCGGAACGACGCCGCCGCTGTCGTGCGACAGCGGCGGCGTCGTTGCTTGCGCGCGCGGGCTGCCCACACGTGCAACGAGCGACTTCGCCGCTGTCGTGCGACGACGACGGCGTCGTTCGACAACGGCACGCAGAGCGACGGCACGCGACGACAGCCGGCACCGACGGCGACCACAGCGGCACGGCCCCAGGGAAACAGAAGACGCCCCCGGCTCCGATGGAACCGGGGGCGTCATCCCTGCTGTCTCAAACAGTGTGCGCTCGAAGGGACTCGAACCCCCAACCTTCTGATCCGTAGTCAGATGCTCTATCCATTGAGCTACGAGCGCGTGGCGTTTGCGGCCGTGGAAGACTCTACAACAGGTGCGGGCCACGCGCCAATCGAGGGCCTCCGAGCCGACCGCACGGCGTGTCGCACCGTCGCCGGGCGCTCAGGCCTCCTCGTCGAACACCTCGCCGAGGAACGTCTGCAACGCCTGCCACGAGCGACGGTCGGCGGTCGCCTGGTACTGCGCGCCGTGGTCGGGAGCGTCCGTACCCGGCACCGCGAAGGCGTGCATCGCACCCGAGTACGTGACGACCTGCCAGTCCACCTCGGGCGCCGCACGCATCTCGTCCTGCCACTCGTGCACCTTCTCGTCGGGGACGACCGGGTCGGAACCACCGGTGAGCACGAGGAGCTTCGCCCGGATCTGGTGCGCGTCGGACGGGTCGTGGGCGATCAGACCGCCGTGGAACGACACCGCGCCGACGAGGTCCGCCCCGGTGCGGGCGAGTTCGAGCGCCGTGGAGCCGCCGAAGCAGTAGCCCATGACGACGATGCGGGTGTGGTCGACGTCCGGGTCCTGCCGGAGCTGCTCGAAGCCGGCGAGTGCTCGGGCCCGGAGCAGCGGGAGGTCCTGGTAGTACGAGCCGGCGACCTGGCCGGCCGTGTCGTCGCCGGGTCGGACGCCGGCGCCGTAGATGTCAGCGCCGAACGCGACGTAGCCGAGGCGCGCGAGCATCGTCACGCGGGCGTGCACGTGCTCGTTGACGCCGTGCCAGTCGTGCACGACGAGCACGGCGGGGCGCGGGCCGGCGATGGCGTGGTCCTTCGCGAGCACGCCCTCGAGGGTCGTGCCCTCGTGGTCGTAGCGCACGGTCTCGACGCGCACGTCGGCGCCGGCGGGGTCGGGGACGGTCTGCAGGATGTCGTCGGTGGTGGTCACGAGCCGACGCTACGCCCGGGACCCGCGCGCTGCCGGGTGCTGGCCGCCGGGCAGCGCCCGCCGACGGTCGTCGACCGGTCGCCGGTCCGTGGCGACCGGACGACGGACGGGAGGCACGTGGCGGCCCCGCCACGTGCCTCCCGTCCTGTCGTCGGCCGCTCAGTCCTCGATGTTGTCCCAGCCGTCGGGCCCCTCGGACCCGGCGGCGTAGTCGTCGAGCGGCGTCTTCCCGTCGCGCCAGGCCTCGAGGAACGGCTCGACGACCTTCCAGCCCTGCACGGCGCTGTCCCCGCGGACGGAGAGCGCGGCGTCGCCCTCGAGGACCCCGGCGAGCACCTCGCCGTAGGCACTCAGCCGGCCGGGGTTGAAGGTCACCGACAGCGCCGTGTGGTCGATCGTGTAGGGGTCGCCGGGACCGTTCACGTTGAGCTCGAGCTGCATCTCGTCCGGGGCGATCCAGATCCGCAGCCGGTCGGGCCGTTCGGCGCCCGACAGCCCGTTCGGCACGTGCGGCGAGTCCTTGAACGTGATGACGATCTCGCGGCGCTGCTGCCCGAGCGCCTTGCCCGACCGGAGGGTGATCGGCACGCCGGCCCAGCGCCAGTTCGCGACCTCGAGGGTGAGCTGCGCGAGCGTCTCGGTGCCGAGCGACGGGTCGACACCGTCCTCGTCGACGTAGCTCGGCAACTTCCGGTCGCCGATCGTCCCGGCCGTGTACCGCGCTCGCTTGCCGGCTGCGACGACGTCGCCTCCCCAGGGTCGGACGGCGCGCAGCACGAGTTCCTTCTGCGTGCGGAGGTCGTCGGCGTCGATGGACGCGGGTGCCTCCATCGCGACGACGGCCATCACCTGGAGCAGGTGGCTCTGGATCATGTCGACGAGGGCGCCGGCCTTGTCGTAGTAGCGGGCACGTCCCTCGAGTCCGAGGGTCTCGTCGTAGACGATGTCGATGCGCTCGACGTGCTGGGAGGAGAGCAGCGGCTCGACGATGCGGTTGGCGAAGCGCAGGCCGAGGAGGTTGAGCACGGTGGAGCGGCCGAGGAAGTGGTCGACGCGGTGGATGCGCTCCTCGGGCAGGAACCCGTGCAGCACGTCGTTGAGGTGCTCGGCGCTCGCGGCGTCGGTGCCGAACGGCTTCTCGAGCGCGAAGCGGGTGCCCTTCGGCAGGTCGAGCCCGGCGAGCACCTCGCAGCTCTTCTCGGTGACGGCCGGGGGCAGGGCGAAGTACACCGCCGGGTCGTGGTGGCAGTCCGCGAGGAGGGCCCTCAGGTCGTCCGCGCTGGTGACGTCGGACTTGCGGTAGCTCGACGCCTCGACGACGGCGCGGAGCCGGCCGCTCAGTCGCTCGGAGCCGTCGTGCGCGCCCTCGTCCTCCTCGTTCTTCGACGCCTGTGCGTCCTCGAACGCGTCGTGCACGAGACGCTTCCACTCGTCGTCCGACAGGTCCTCCGTGCCGGCCCCGACGAGCTGCACGTCCCAGTCCTCCTTCACCTCCAACAGGGTGGCGAGACCGGGGAGCAGCAGCCGCTTGGAGAGGTCGCCGCTGGCACCGAGGATGAGCAGGGTGGTCTGGAGGCTCGACATGCCCCAGAACGTACTCACGAGTCCTGCGGGTGGCCGGGTCCAGAGCCGCTCCGTCGGGTCACGCGCGTCGGCCCGCCGCTGGCGGGCGTGCGCCCGGTCGCGCCGCTACGGTTGGGGGCAGTCCGGCGCGAGGGAGCACCATGAGCAGTGAGCACGACGGGCGGCGCCTCCGCGTCGCGGTCATCGGCACGGGCATGATCGCGGGCGTCCACGTCCGCGCGGCCGCGGCGGCGGGAGCCGAGGTCCTCGGGATCCTCGGGCGCACCCCGGACCGGTCCGCCCAGGTCGCCGAGCAGCTGGGGCTCCCCCGCGGGTACGGGTCGCTCGACGAGGTCATCGCGGACGCCCCCGACGTCGTGCACGTGTGCACCCCGAACGGCCAGCACCACCCGCAGTCCCTCGCGGTCATCCGTGCCGGCATCCACGTCGTCTGCGAGAAGCCCCTCGCGCTCGACCCCGAGCAGGCCGCGGAGCTCGTCGCCGCGGCGGCGGAGGCCGGGGTCGTCGCGACCGTGCCGTTCGTGTACCGCTACCACCCGATCGTGCGCGAGATCCGGGACCGGGTGGCCGACGGCGAGCTGGGCCGGCTGCTCGCCGTGCACGGGCACTACCTGCAGGACTGGATGCTCGACGAGGACGCCTCCTCGTGGCGGGTCGACCCGTCCTCGAGCGGAGCCTCCCGCGCGTTCGCCGACATCGGCTCGCACTGGTGCGACCTCGTCGAGTTCGTCACCGGGCAGCGGTTCGCCGAGGTGTCCGCCGCCGTCGACGTCGTGTACCCGACCCGACCCGCGGCGTCCGGCCCGTCGTTCTCCGGCTCCCCCGACCCGGACCCGGTCGCCGACGCCAGTCAGCGCGCCGACGTCACGACGGAGGACACCGCGGTCGCCACGTTCCGCACCGGTGCAGGCCGGATCGGCAACGTCGTCATCTCGCAGGTCTCCGCCGGCCGCAAGAACCGGCTCTGGTTCGAGGTCGACGGCACCCTCGGGTCTGCGGCGTTCGACCAGGAGCAGCCCGAGTCGGCCTGGTTCGGGACCGAGCGCGGCGCGCAGATCATCGTGCGCGACCCGACACAGGGCACCCCGGACCAGCGCCGCCTCGCGGTCGTGCCGGCCGGCCACCCGCAGGGCTACCTCGACGCGTTCACGGCGTTCGTCGCCGACACCTACGACGCGGTGCGCGGCGGGTCGCCCGAGGGCCTGCCCACGTTCGCCGACGGCGCGCGGGCGGCCGCGATCATCGCGGCGGTCCTCGACAGCGCGCGCGACCGCGCCTGGCACCCGATCGACTGAGCGTCGCGCGGTCGACTGAGCGTCGCGCCACGCGGAGCGCTCCGCGCCGGACGGGAGGCCCGGAT
>NZ_JBPUGH010000169.1:0-6898 GCF_051548005.1 Curtobacterium flaccumfaciens
CCCCCCCCCCCCCCCCCCCCCCCCCCCCCCCTTTTACAACCCTAAGACGCCATCCGAGTTTCCGCGGGTGGTCTGGTGGGCTCGGAGATGTGTATACGAGACCGGTGCGGAGCCAGCGAGGCGGGCGGCACCGTGCCTCCCGGCCGAACGCGACATCATTCCAGAATGGCGCGCCGTCCATATCGCGAAAGCGACACCGTGCCGGCGCGGAGTCACGGCACACTGTCGCTTTCGTGAAAGCGACAGTGCGTGGATGGACCCGCCCCGGCGCACGGCCGCCCGCGTCAGCGCGCGGCGACCGCCAGGCCGTGCGCGGCGGCGACGGCCTCGTTCGTGACCTGCCCCGCGTGCACGTTCAACCCGAGCGCGAGCGCGGGGTCGTCCGCGAGCGCCTGCTCCCACCCGCGGTTCGCGATCGCCACGGCGTACGGCAGCGTCGCGTTCGTCAGCGAGATCGTCGACGTGCGCGGCACCGCCCCGGGCATGTTCGCGACGCAGTAGTACACCGCGTCGTGCACGCGGAACGTCGGGTCGTCGTGCGTCGTCGGCCGGGAGCCCTCGAAGCAGCCACCCTGGTCGATCGCGATGTCGACGAGCACCGACCCGGGCTGCATGTCGGCGACCATGGCGTCGGTGACGAGCTTCGGGGCCGAAGCGCCGGGGATCAGGACCGAACCGATCACGAGGTCGGCGGACGCCAGGGCCGACGCGATCGCGTGCGACGAGGACCGCAGGGTCGTGACGCGGCCGTCGAACCGGGCGTCGAGCGCACGGAGCCGGGGCAGGCTGATGTCGAAGATGGTGACCTCGGCGCCGAGGCCGAGCGCCATCGTCGCCGCGTGCTCCCCCGCGACCCCGCCGCCGATCACGACGACGCGGCCCTTGGGCGTGCCGGGGACCCCGCCGAGCAACAGCCCGCGACCGCCGTTCGTCCGCATGAGGTGGTACGCGCCGACCTGGGCGGAGAGGCGCCCGGCGATCTCCGACATCGGGGACAGCAGCGGGAGCGAGCGGTCCGGCAGCTGGACGGTCTCGTAGGCGATCGCCGTCGCCCCCGACTCAGTGAGCGCGGTGGTCAGCGGTCGGTCGGCGGCGAGGTGCAGGTACGTGAAGAGCACCTGCCCGGGTCGGATCGACGCGTACTCGGACGCGACCGGCTCCTTCACCTTGAGGATCATCTCGGCGCGGGCCCAGACCTCGTCCGCGGTGTCGACGATCGTGGCACCGGCGGCGGCGTACTCGTCGTCCGGGAACGCGGACCCGACGCCCGCCCCGGCCTGCACGAGGACCTCGTGACCGTGCAGCGCGAGCTCGGCGACACCCGCGGGGGTCGCTGCGACGCGGTACTCGTTGTTCTTGACTTCGGTGGGGACGCCGATCAGCATCACGGACTCCTTCGTGGGCGGTGCTCGTTCGACACCCACGATGCGCCGCGGTTCGTTACGGAGAGGTTTCCGCCGAACATCTGCGCATGATCGAGCCCGGACGTGTCACGGGATTCGGCGTCAGAAGACCTTGCCCGGGTTGAGGATGCCCTTCGGGTCGAACACCCGCCGGATCCCGCGCTGGAGCTCGAGCACGTCCGCCCCGACCTCGTCGCCGAGGTGGTGCCGCTTCAGCACCCCGACCCCGTGCTCCCCGGTGAGCGTGCCGCCGAGCTCGATCGCCGCCCGGAAGAGCGCGTCGGCGGCGTCCCACACCCGCTGCGGCACGACCTCGCCGTCGAAGACGAAGTTCGGGTGCAGGTTGCCGTCGCCCGCGTGGGCGCAGGTCGGGATCGGCAGGTCGAACTCGCGGCCGATCGCCTCGACCCGGTCGAACATCTCGGCGAGGCGGCTGCGCGGCACGGCCACGTCCTCGATGAGGACCCGCCCGCGCGCGGCCATCGCCGCGTGGAACGAGCGGCGGATCGTGAGCAGGCGGTCGCGTTCGGCGGCTGACCCGGCCAGGCGGACGGTTCCGCCCTCTGCCTGGAGGCGCGGCACGGCTCCCAGCGCGTCGCGCGTCGCGTCCGGGCCGTCGTACTCCACGAGGAGGAACACCCCGCCCTCCTGACCGCTCCCCACGGTCTCCGCCACCACGCTCGGCCCGAGGTGGTCGGCGATGTACCCGAGCGACGAGGCATCGAGGAGTTCGACGGTCGACGGGCGTGCTGCACCGTCGGCCGACGCGGCGACGATCGCCGCCGACGCCGCGGCTGCCTGGTGCACCGTCCGGAAGACCGCGCCGAGGGTGGCGGGCTCGCCCGCCGGCACCGGCACGAGCCGGACCGTCGCGCCGACGATGACGCCGAGGGTGCCCTCGGAACCGACCATGAGCGACGTGAGGTCGAGGCCCGTCACGCCCTTCACCGTCCGGTGCCCGGTGGAGACGAGTCGGCCGTCGGCGAGGACCACGTCGAGCCCGAGCACGGCCTCGCGGGTGACGCCGTACTTCACGCAGCGCAGCCCGCCGGCGTTCGTGGCGATGTTGCCACCGACGCTCGCGATCGCGGCGCTCGCCGGATCGGGTGCGAACCGGAGTCCGTGCTCCGCGACGGCGTCGTTGAGCGCGCCGTTCAGCACGCCCGGCTCGACGACCGCGAGTTCGTCCTCCGGCGAGACCTCCAGGATGCGGTCCATGCGCGCGACGCTCAGCACGACCGAGCCGTCGGTGCCGTTCGCGCCGCCGGCCAGTCCGGTGCCGGCCCCGCGCGGCACGACCGGCACTCCGAGTTCCGAGCACGTCCGGAGCGCCGCCTGCACGTGCCCCACCGAACGCGCCTCGACCACCGCGAGGGGCGCGCCGTCCGCGACCCAGCCCGACCCGTCGGACCGGGACGCGTGCACCGCGGCGTCGTCCGTGCGGACCAGCACACCATCAGGGTCCGAGAGGGCGGTGCGGAGGGCGGCGATGACGGAGTCCATGGCCGGCACGCTACCGGGGACGGTCGCTTCAGCTCGCGCGGAGCGACTCACTGGGCAACTCGCCGAACCGCGACCGGTAGGACGCCGAGAACCGGCCGAGGTGACCGAACCCCCACGCGCGGGCGATCTCGGCGACGGTCGTGCCGTCCAGGTCGCCGCGGAGCAGGTCGACCCTGGCGCCGTCCAGCCGAGCCGCGCGGAGGACGTCCCCCGGGGTCTGCCCGAGGTTCCGCTTGAGCGACTGCTGGAGCCCGCGCGGGCTGAGACCGGACGCCGCCGCGATCTCCGGCGTCCCGATCGGCTCGCGAGCGTGTGCGTGCACGAACTCGAGCGCACGGCGCAGCCGTTCGTGCTCGGGCCCGGAGCCGGTGACCGCCGCGCGCCAGCGACTGCGTTCGGGGAACGCCGCGACCGCAGCGCGGACGAAGGTCTCCGCGGCGTCGCGCTGCTCCAGCGGGCCCATGTCGTTCGAGGCGTCCAACCACCGCGGGGAGAGCTGCCGCACGGTGTCCTGCCAGATCCGTGCACCCTCGGCGGTCGGACGCTGGAGCGCCTCGAACGAGAAGTCGTCGTCGCCGACCACGGACCGGACGAAGTCGCGGTCGAGGTGCACGAGGTTCAGCGCGATGTCGTGGTGGTGCAGCTGGTAGGTGTCCGCGAAGGGCAGCACGACCGGGACACCAGCCCGCAGCTCGACGTCGCTGCCGTCGTACGTGATGGTGCTCGCCCCCGAGCTCATCCAGGCGACGAGGAAGGCGTCGTCGACACGGCTCTCGCTCAGCAGGTCCACGCCGAACCGTGAGGACCGCAGCGAGACCCGGTCGTCACCCACTCCGGCGAACGTCCACGGGGTCGCGGCGCGGACACGACGCACGCGGGGCGCACGGAGGTCGTAGCCGTCGCTGAAGAAGGTCAGGGCCTCGTCGAGGTCCTGGCCGACGATGCGCCGGGCGCTCCGGGGTCCCACGGGGGGCTCGGAGGAGGGATCGGTGGCTCCGGACGCTGTCGTCGACCGGTCGGTCTCGTTGCGGGACACTATGCACCGGAATCTACGGCGCACCACCGACACCGGCTCGCGCGATGCGGACAAACCGCTGGTCACCGCGGCGGTGTCACGGCTGCAGGATGGCCTGCCCGATGCTCTCGTCGATGATGAGGTCCGTCACGAGCCCCGCCGCGAGTGCGCCGCGCAACGATGCTGCCTTGGACCTACCGGCCACGACGCACACCCGCCGCGGCGCGTGCTTGATCGTGTCGAGGTCCGGCCCGCCGGCCCGGGCGTTGACGCCGATGTCCTTCCACGAACCGTCCGCGCGGTAGAACACGGTCGAGACGTCGCCGACCACCTTGGCGCGCACGAGCTCCTGCTGGTCGGCGGGGTCGAGGTACCCGCCCGAGTACACGTGCGACGGCACCGGGGCCTGCGGCGCGCCGACGCCGAACACCACGAGGTCCATGCGCTCGTGCAGGTCGAGCACGCGACGGATCGAGCGTTCCTTGAACAGCATCTCCTTCGTCGCGGGGTCGTCGAAGAACGCCGGCACCGGGAACTGCTGCACGAACGCGCCGTACGCCTCGCCGAACCGCCGCAAGATCTCGGACGCGTAGACGATGCCCGTCGTGCGGGTGTTGGCCGCGCCGTTCACCTGCACGATCGTCGACCCGTGCGTCGTCTTGGGCACGAGGTACCGGCTGACCGCGCTCACGGTGGAGCCCCACGAGATGCCGATCACCATGTTCGAGTCGATGTACTGCGTGAGGATCCGGGCGGCGGACAGCGCGACGCGCTCCAGACGGTCCACGTCGCTCGTGTGGTCGGGCACCGGGACGACGTGGGCGTGGACGCCGAACCGTGACCGGATCGACCGGCTGAGCGCGGCCGCCTGGTCGAGGGGCGACCGGATCTGGATGTCCACGAGCCCGGTGTCCCTGGCGTACTTCAGCAGTCGCGAGACCGACGACCGCGACGTCCCGAGTTCGTCGGCGATGGCGTCCATCGTGAGGTCCTGCAGGTAGTACAGGTGCGCGGCGCGCAGCGCCTGCTGGGTGCGCACGGGCTGGGCGGCGTCGCTCATGGTGCTCCGATCTCTTGCCACCGCAACCATGCACGGACGTGCACGGCCTCTGCAACCCCTGTCGCGCCTCCCGGCCCGCTCCCGAGCGTCGCTGACACGTGTGCTGCACGTTCGTGCACGCGAGTTGCCCGGCCTCTCACGCAGGAGCACGATCGATCACGAACCAACCGATCGACCAAGGAAGCGACACATGTCGAAGAAGACGCAGCCCCGGAACACGGTGAGCGCCCTCACGGAGCGCCCCAACGCCCAGGTCCTCATCGTCGGTGGTGGCATCAACGGCATCGCCACCTTCCGCGACCTCGCCCTGCAGGGAGTCGACGTCGCGCTCGTCGAGCGCGGCGACTACGCGAGCGGCGCCTCCGCCGCGTCGAGCCACATGATCCACGGCGGCATCCGCTACCTCGAGAACGGCGAGTTCCGTCTCGTCCGCGAGAGCGTGCAGGAGCGCAACGGCCTCATCCGCATCGCCCCGCACTACGTCAAGCCGCTGCAGACGACGATGCCGATCTTCTCGACGTTCTCCGGCATCATGAACGCGCCGCTGCGGATGCTCACGCACAAGCAGCGCTCGACGAAGGAGCGCGGCGCAGCGCTCATCAAGATCGGCATGACGATCTACGACTCCTTCTCGCGCGACGGTGGGTCGGTGCCGAAGCACCGCTTCCTCACGAAGAAGGCGGCGCTGGCCGACATGCCAGCCCTCAACAAGGACCTCAAGTACACGGGCACCTACTACGACGCCTCCGTGCACGAGCCGGAGCGCCTCGCGCTCGACGTGCTCAAGGACGGCCTCGCCGCGGGCTCCGGCACCGGGTCGGCAGCGACGGCGCGCGCCGTCAACTACGTCGAGGCCGCGGGCACCCGCGACGGTGGCGTCCTGCTCCGCGACCGCGAGACCGGTGCCGAGTTCACCTTCACCGCCGACGTCGTGATCAACGCCTCCGGTCCCTGGACCGACCTCACGAACGAGGCGTTCGGCGGCGAGACGAAGTTCATGGGCGGCACGAAGGGCTCCCACATCGTCGTGCACAACGACGAGCTCCTCAAGGCGACCAAGGGCCGCGAGTTGTTCTTCGAGAACAACGACGGTCGCATCGTGCTCATCTACCCGCTCAAGGGCCGGGTGCTCATCGGCACGACCGACATCGACGCCGACCCCTCGCAGCCGGTCACCACGACCGAGGAGGAGATCGACTACTTCTTCGGGCTCGTCAAGCACGTGTTCCCGCAGATCGAGGTCACCCGCGACCACATCGTCTACAGCTACTCCGGCATCCGTCCGCTCCCCCGCCACGAGGACACCGCCCCGGGGTTCGTGTCCCGCGACTACCGGATCGTGGACACCGAGATCGCCGGGCTCCCGGACTCGACCGTGCTCTCGCTCGTCGGTGGCAAGTGGACCACGTTCCGCGCCCTCGCCGCCCACCTCTCCACCGAGGCGACGACGAAGCTCGGCGTCGCTCGGAAGGTCGACACCACCGGCATGCCGATCGGCGGCGGCAAGGACTTCCCGGCCACCGACGCCCAGCGTGCGCTGTGGATCAAGTCGCACCGTGATGGTCTCGACGCCGAACTCGTCGAGGGGCTGCTCGAGCGCTACGGCACCCGCGCCGCCGAGGTCGTGGACGTCCTGACCGACGGCCCGGTCGAGGCGCTCGAGTCCGACCCGAAGCTCACCCGCGCCGAGGTGGCGTACTTCGCCGAGCACGAGCAGGCCGTGCACCTGGTCGACGTGGTGCTGCGTCGCACGAACCTCGCGTTCGTCGGCGGCGTCACGATCGACCTGCTCGACGAGCTCGCCGACGTCCTGGCCGAGACCCTCGGCTGGACCGCCGAGGAGCGCGCGGACGAGGTCCAGCGCACGCTCGATGTGCTCCGCGAGTCGCACGGCGTGATCGTGCCGCTGCACACGGC
>NZ_JBPUGH010000170.1:0-6894 GCF_051548005.1 Curtobacterium flaccumfaciens
GTCGTGGACTGCGGACGGGAGGCCCGTTGCGGGCCCGCCACGGGCCTCCCGTCAGTCGTCAGCCGGGTCAGAACCCGCTGGCGCCCTGCGCCTTGGCGAGCTGGGCGAACTGCTGCTGCGTCGCCTGGGTGACCTGGTCCGGGGTCTTGGTGCCCTGGATCATGTCCGCGAGGTTGAGGTACAGGTCGGGGTTCGCGATGGCCTCGGCCTGCATCGAACCGACCGAGTCCGGCACGGCCGCCGCGGCGTCCTTGAGTGCCGTCGGGACCGTCGAGGGCGTGCCGACGCCCTGCTCGATCGAGACGGTGGACTGGTCCTTGACGAAGCCGGCGTAGCCCTTGCCCATCCAGTACGACAGGAACTGCCGGGCGGCTGCCTCCTGCTTGTCGTTGCCGGTCTTGAACGCGACCAACGCGTTGCTCTGGTCGGGGATGAACGTGCCGGTGTTGCCCGAGGGTGAGATCGGGAAGAACCCGATCTTCTGGTTGAGCTCGTCGGTCTTCGCGAGGGTCTGCAGCTGGTTGAAGAACGAGTTGACCTGGATCACCATGCCGGCGTCGCCGGCGAGGAGCGCCTTGCCCTGGTCCTCGAACGTGGCGGTCTTGATGTCGCTGTTGAACATGCCCTGCTTGATCAGGTCGTCGTAGTTGTCGACCGCCTTCTGGACCGTGGCGTCGGTGAACTTCTCCTTCCCGGTGTTGATCTGCTTCCAGAGGCCGTCCTTGGCTGCGTCGGCGAGCTGGACCTGCACCCACCACTGGGTGGCCCACTTGTCGCCGCCCATCTCGAAGAAGGGGGTCACACCCTTGCTCTTGAGGGTCTTCGCGTCGGCGAGGAACTCGTCCCAGTTCTTCGGGGTCGAGGTGATCCCGGCCTTCGCGAGGACCTCCTTGTTGTAGTAGACGCCCTCGACGGCGGGCGTGCTGACGAGTGCGGCGTACCGGGTGCCGTCGAGCTTGCCGGTGATGTCGGCGAGGTTGGCGGTGTACTTCGACGTCCACGGGGCACCGGTCAGGGGCTGGAGGTTCTGCTTCGCGTTGAGCGAGGTGAGCTCCGAGGCCGTGGGCTGCCAGAACGCCAGGTCGGGCTTGTCACCCGTCGCGACCTTGGTCTGGACACCCTGCTCGTAGGGGTCGGGGATGGTGACGACCTTGACCGTCGCACCCGTGGCCTTCTCGAACCCGCTGATGACGGAGTCGGCGGTCTTGTTCGAGTTCTGTGCGGCCCAGATCGTGAGCGTGGTGCCCTTCAGGTCCGCTGTCTGCGATGGCCAGGTGACCGACCCGGAGCCGGTCGTCGTGCCGGAGCCGGGGTCGCTGCAGCCGGTGAGGAGCGCGGCGGTCACGGCGGCGACGGCGATGGCGCCCTTCCATGCGTGCTTCATGTTCGTCCTTGGTGTGAGGTGTTCGTGGTTGCGGGGGTTCGTGGTGCGGGGGTTCGTGGTGCGGAGTGGGGTCACGCCGACGGCGCCGTCGGGGTGAGGGAGAAGGTCCGCGCCGTCGGGGTGGTGACGGTGGTGCGGACCGACAGGGTGCCGGTGTCGGCGTCCCACTCGGCCTGCCATCCGGGCAGGTCGTGCGGGAAGATCGTGGCGACGTGCAGCTCGCGGCCGACGAGCTCGGGGAAGCGCAGCTCGGCGGTGTCGGCGCCGGGTCCGCGGTCCCAGACGGAGACGACGGTCCGGTCGCGTCCGTGTCGGGCGGCGGCGACCCAGCGGTCGGTCCACCCGGGCAGGCCCAGGGGCCAGGACGGCACCGTGTCGGCGATGTCCCGGTGGAGGGACCGAGCGGTGTCGACCGCCTCGCGGACGCGGGCCGTCTGGTCGTCCGACATGCCGTCGAGGTGCCCGGACAGGTAGAACCGCCCGGCGAGGCCCGTCACCAGGGTGAAGACGTTCTGCTCGTCGGACAGGTCCGGCTGCGGGTACGCCCAGTTGGCCGACTGCTCGGGCAGCACTGCGAGGCCGGCGGCGGCGGCGATGGGCGGGTACAGCAGGGGGTCTTGCTGATCGGAGGTCGACTGCAGCTGGGTCCGTGCGAGCACGGCGGAGTCCATGCGCATCGCGCCGGACGCGCAGTTCTCGAGCACGAGGCCCGGGTGACGTGCGAGGACGCCCTCGAGCCAGGCGAGGTGCGCCCGGTTGTGCTCGAGCAGCCCCGCGCCGACGCTGTCCGCCGCGCGGTCGGTCCCCGGTCCGCCGTCGATGTTGTAGTCGAGCTTGAAGAACCCGATGCCGAACTCCTCGACGAGGCGGTCCACGACGGCGTCGAGGTGCGCTCGGGCTGCGGGGTGCCGGAGGTCGAGGTGGTACCGGTCGTGTTCCTCGACCCGGTGTCCGCGGCGCTGCAGGAACGCCTCGGGTGGCAGGCGGTCGGCGACCGGGCTGCCGACACCGACGACCTCGGGCTCGAGCCACAGGCCCGGCGTCATGCCGGCCTTCCCGATCGCGTCGACGACCTCGCGGAGGCCGTTCGGGAAGCGGGTGCGCGACGGCTCCCACGCTCCGACGGTGTCCCACCAGTCCGCCGTGTCGGAGTACCAGCCGGCGTCGATGCAGAACGTGTCCACGCCGACACGGCCGGCCGCGGCCACGAGTGGGAGGAGCTTGGCGGTGGTGGGATCGCCGTCGAGGGTGTTCATGTAGTCGTTGAAGACGATCGTCGGCACCGTGTTCTCGGGGTGCGGCAGACGGTTCCGCCGCCGCGCTGCGGTCATCGCGGCCGCAGCGGTCGGCAGGTCCCGTCCCAGCGCCACGGTCGCCGGCACGGTCGTGAACGTGTCACCGGGCTCCAGCGACACCGACCACTGGTGGTCGCGGTCCGTCGGACCGGACACCGCGACGTAGCAGTCGGAGACGTGCTCGCCGACCTCCCACCGCCAGGGACCGTTGTGCTCGACCTCCCACAACCAGGTCAGTCCCGGTGCCGTCAGGCCCGCGACGGGCAGGTGCCCACCGGTCGACCAGGTCCCCGCCGCCGTGCGGGTGACGGCGGACCGTGGCGTGTGGCCGGTGAGCTCCTCGTGGAGTTCCGGCAGGAGGGCACCGCGCAGCGGTCGCGTGGTCCAGCGCCCCTCGCCGAGCCAGTCGTTCACACCCTCGACGAGGGACCAGTCCGACGGCAGCAGGGGGCGCTCGGCTCCCGCGTCCCGCCCGAGGCCGCTCGCCCAGCTCGTCACCGAGGTGAGCAGGACGGCCTCGGCACCCGCGTTCCGGACCGTGGACACGCACCGCACCGCACCGTCGACCGCACGGAGCGTCACGTCGACCTCCACGGCCGGTGTGATGCCCTCCGTGCCGAGGTGGACCACGAGGGTGTCCGCGGCCGGCTCGTCGTGCGAGCGGTACCGCAGTGCGGCGCCGATCGAGGTCTGCACGAGTCGGTCGTTGGAGAGCGTGTGCCCGAAGCCGACGGCGAGCACCTCCACGAGCGGCACGTCGTCGCCGAGGCACGCGTCGGCTCCGCGGCCGACGAACCGGGTCACCCTCAGGGGCCGGTCCTCGTCGTGTCGGAACGCC
This sequence comes from Curtobacterium flaccumfaciens, assembly GCF_051548005.1. Lineage (GTDB taxonomy): Bacteria > Actinomycetota > Actinomycetes > Actinomycetales > Microbacteriaceae > Curtobacterium. The sequence continues at coordinate 3,518 of NZ_JBPUGH010000170.1, forward strand.
AGATGGACGCCCGGTGGGGTCCAGTCGATCTGCGGCAACGCTGCCTCCTCGTCGTGCGGTCCGTCGGTGGACCGTGGAGCCGATGATAGCGGTTTCAAGTGGCAGCGCAAGCGGAAATCTGAAATCGCTATCTTCTACAGCTCCTGCCAGGGAAGAGCGCGACGCCCCCTTGTTGAAATCGCTTTCAGGACTTAGGGTTCCGATCGTCCCGCCTCCGGGGCCCTGTACGAAGGAGTACGAAGTGCCACGTCCTGTCCCTCCTGGCCGCCGCCGTGCGCCCGGGTTCGCCGCGGCCGTCTCGGTCGCCGCCCTCACCGCCCTCGGACTCGTCGGGATCGCACCCGCGGCGTCCGCTGCCACCGTCGACCACCTCGGCGTCGCGTTCGGCTCGTCCACCGGAGCCGTCCGCGGCGGTGCCGGCGGGACGCTCTACGGCCTCGGCGACCCGGGCAACCCGACGCAGGCGCTCATCGACGGCGCGCACATCACCACCACTTCGCAGAAGCCGCCGGGCGGCGCACAGCACCCGACCGGCGACGCCCTCCGCGTCGAGCCGTCGTTCTTCGCCGGCGCCGGCCAGGACGAGTACCTCTACATGCAAGACCAGTACCCGGACTTCCCCTACAACGGCGGCAACCGGCCTGGCGACGCGAACAACGACGGCGTGTGGGACTACCTGCCGATCGTCAAGCAGGAGGCCGAGGCGATCGCCACGCAGTCGGCGCACCCGAAGCAGTACGTCTTCATCCCGTTCAACGAGCCGGACCTCGACTGGTACACGAACTGGACGAACGACAAGACACAGTTCCTGTCCGACTGGTCCGCCGTGTACACGACCATCCAGCAGGTGTGGACCGCGCACGGACTCGGGCACGCTCGGATCGGCGCGATGGGCGACGGGTCGTTCCACTCTGACCGCACGACCGACTTCCTGACGTACGCGAAGGCGCAGGACCAGCTGCCGGACGTCACCATCTGGCACGAGCTCAACCCCGGGAGCCTGGCGAACTTCCGCGGCAACATGTCGACCTACCGGGGGATCCTGTCGAAGCTCGGCCTGTCGGCGATCCCGGTGAACATCACGGAGTACGGGAACCCACGCGACATGGGCGTCCCGGGGCAGCTCGTCCAGTGGATCTCCATGTTCGAGGACCAGAAGGTCGACGCGCAGACCGCGTACTGGAACTACGCCGGCAACCTCAACGACAACTCCTCCCGCACGAACAGCGCGAACGGCGCCTGGTGGCTGTACAAGTGGTACGGCGACCTGACCGGGAACACCGTCACGGTCACCCCGCCGCAGGCGAACACGACCGACACGTTGCAGGGCGTCGCCGCGATCGACACCGCCGCGAAGAAGGCCACCGTGCTGCTCGGCGGCGGCTCGAACGACGTCTCGGTCGACCTGTCGGGCCTCACCAGCAGCGTCTTCGGCACCTCGGTCGACGTCACGGTCCGAGCGGACCGACTGAACGGGAAGGAGGGGCTGTCCCAGCAGCCGCCCGTCATCGTCTCGCAGCGCTCGACCGTGACGAACGGCGCCCTCAGCGTCACCGTCCCGAACAGCGACCGGTACGCCGCCTACCAGGTCGAGGTCACCCCGGCACGGGCGAACCGTCCCGCGGTCGACACGTCCACGGTCAGCACGGTCGAGGCCGAGAACACCACCCTGACCGACGCGACGGTCTACACGCAGGACCCCTCGTCGGTGAACGGCATGGCCTCCGGCGGGAAGGACGTCGGCGGGTTCAACAAGGCCGACAGCACCGCCACCTGGACCGTCAACGCCCCGACGGCCGGCACGTACCGACTCACCGTGCTCGGAGGTGCGAACGGCCGACCCGGCCAGCACGCGCTCTTCGTGGACAACACGTTCAACCAGCTCGTGAAGTACTCCGCGGACCAGAGCTGGACGTACCGCGGTACCGCCTCGGTGCTCGTGCAGCTCGCCGCCGGGTCGCACACGTTCTCGCTCCGGGCGAGCAAGGACGGCGCGAACGTCCTGCCCGGCGCGGACATCACGCTCGACCGCTTCACCGTGCAGAACGTCGCGAACGGGGACACCGACACCTACCCGGCCGTCGACGCACGTCTTGCCGGTGCGGCGAGCACGACGTACGGCTCGTCGACCACCGCGGCGAACGGCGGAGCAGCGCTGACCGGGTCCGGCACGGCGACGTTCTTCGTCTCGGCGCTCGAGTCCGGCTACCAGGACGTCAGCATCGACTCGGTGACCACGGGCGCGTCGGCCCTGACGCTCAAGGTCGGCGGTCGCTCGGTCCCGATCGGGTCGATCAGCGGCGCAGGCTCGTGGCGGACCACCGCGCGACTCTGGCTACCGCAGGGCATCTCGGAGCTCACCGTCGGTTCGCCGAACGGCGCGACCGTCACCGGCATCACGACCGTCCGGGGGTCGGCGCAGCGTGCGGCGGACACCGCGACCGCGAACGCCGTGCGGGCCGAGGCCGAGAACCTGACGCGCGCCGGGACCGCGAAGGCCGTCAGCATCCCGGCGTCCGCTGGATCGAACGGCGACGCCGACGCGAACGGCGTCGTCACGAAGCTCGGGGACCTGGGCAACGGCGCCGGCAACACCGCGACGCTGAGCCGACCGAGCGGCCTGGGCGCAGGGTCGTACGTGCTGACGGTGTCGGCCGCGAACGCCGAGCAGTCCTCGAACCTGAACTACAACCCCCAGGTCGTGAACCGGTTCCTCGACGTCACCGAGGCCGGCGGCGCCACCACGCGCGGCACCGTCCGGAACGGCTACTCGTGGAACAGCTTCTGGGACACGAGCATCCCGCTCGACCTCACGACGGCGAACGGCGCCCTGACGCTCGGCAACGCGAGCGCGTACGCACCGGACCTCGACGTCGTGACGCTGGCGAAGCTGGCCGCGGGGAGCGCGACCACGGTCGCGCGGTAGCGACCGTCGGCGGTGCGCATCGGGACGCGCCGCCGGCGGTTCGTCACCACGACGGACGGGAGGCCCGTGGCGGGTCCGCCACGGCCTCCCGTCCGTCTCGGCACGGCCGAGGCGCCGGGCACCGCCGCCTCGGCCGACCCGGCGGGGCCAGCGGCTGCGCGGGGACCAGCCGGGGCCTCGACGGGGCTCGCGCCCACCGAGGATCGAGGCGGTCCGCAGCGTTCGCGGTGTGCGGGGCGGCGGGCCGGGGGGGCGGCCCCCCCCCCCCCGGCGGGGGGGGCCCGCCCGCCCGGGCCCCCCCCCCCCGGGGGGTCGCGGCCCCCCCACCGGGGCGTTTAAAAAAAAGTGACCGGCGGCCAAACACCGAGGGGGTTTTTTTGGGGGGGGGGGGGGGGGAGTGTAAGGGGGGGGGGGGGGGGGGGGGGGGGGGGGGGGGGGGGGGGGGGGGGGG
>NZ_JBPUGH010000171.1:0-6885 GCF_051548005.1 Curtobacterium flaccumfaciens
GCAGGGAGCAGCCCGGCGGCGACCGCCACCGCGGCCCCGCTCGAGCTCCCGCCCGGCGCTCGCGCGATGTCGTACGGGTTGCGGGTGGTACCGAAGCGGGTCTCGGAGGACGACGACATCCCGAACTCGGGCGAAGCCGTCTTGCCGAGACTGATGCTGCCCGCTGCGTCCGCCGCGGCGACCAGCGGGTGGTCGGCCGGTGCAGGCTGCGCCCGGAGGCTGGTCGTGCCGTTGCGGGTGACGACGCCCGCCCGGTCGTACAGGTCCTTGTCGGCGGCCGGGAGGCCCCACAGCGGTCGCGACGTCGGCACCCGTTCGCCGAGGTGGTCGGCCCGGTCGCGTGCGGCCTCGGCCGTCACGGTCACGAATGCGCCGAGTCCGGCTCCGGCGGGTCCGTCCGCGTCGAACCGATCGATCCGAGCGAGGTAGTGGTCGACCGCCTCGCAAACGGTCACCTCACCGCGACGGACCCAGTCCCAGAGTTCCTGGGCGGACAGGTGGTGCAGTTCGAACACGGGGCAAGCCTAGGCGGCGTCGATCGCTGGTCTCCCTCGCTCGCCCGCCCTGTGCGCGGATCCGGAACACCACAGCGCGCCGACGGGTTGTCCCCCGCGTCCCCCGACGAAAGGTGTCCGACGTGACGATGACCGTCCTGCTCGAGGTGCAGCTCCGCGCCGACCTGCCCGCCGACGAGGTCGAGACCGCGATCCGCGCGACGCTCGCCCAGACCCGGGCCTTCCCGGGCAACGAGTCGCTGGAGGTGATCGTCGAGGACGCCGACCCGCAGCACGTCGTGGTCGTGGAGCGCTGGGCGACGGCGGCCGATCACTCGGCCTACGTCGCGTGGCGTGCCACCCCGGAGGGCGCGGCCCGCGAGCTCGCGTCGGTCATCGCCGGACCGCCGTCCACCCGGACCTTCGACCGGTCCATCACGCTCGACTGACCGCCCGCTGCGCGTCGTCAGCCGCGGACGCGCCGGTACCGGACGTGCGTCGTCAGTGGCGAGTGCAGCACCTCGACCGGTTCGAACCCGAACTCCTGCGCTCCGTCGAAGATGCGCTCGCCACTGCCGAGGAGCACCGGCGCGATGTCGAGCGTCAGCTCGTCGACGACGTCCGCCGCGAGCGCCTGCCGCACCGTCGACGCTCCCCCGGCGATGTCGACACCCCGACCGTCGGCGGCCTCGACCGCGCGGGCGTAGGCGGTGTCGAAGCCGTCCGTGACGAAGTGGAACGTCGTGCCGCCGGCCATCTCGATCGGCTCGTGCTCGTGGTGGGTGAGGACGAAGACGGGCGCGTGGTACGGCGGTTCCGGACCCCACCAACCGTCCCACGGCTCGTCCCACGCTCCGCGGACCGGACCGAACATGTTGCGGCCCATCACGTAGGCACCGCGCGGGCGCATGAGCCACTCCGCCGCGGTCCGGTCGGCCTCGCCCACCTCGACCCCCGGCATGTGCCAGGTGTGGAGTTCGCCGCCGCGGACGCCGAGTGGGTGGTCGCGGCTCTGGTCCGGGCCGGCGACGAAGCCGTCGAGCGAGATCGACATGTGGCACGTGGTGTCGGTGGTGGTGTCCTCGGGCATCGCCTGCTCCTCGTCGACGGTGGTGCCTCGATCATGGCAGGCGGAACGCTCCGGGGATGGGACGATTGGCGGATGACCGCCACGCTCGTCGCCAAGGACCTCGCCGGCGGGTACGCCGCACGCACCCTCTTCGAGGGCGTCGACCTCACCGTGGCTCCCGGTGACGTGATCGGCGTGGTCGGCGTGAACGGCGCCGGGAAGTCGACGCTGCTCCGACTGCTGGCAGGCGTCGACGAGCCGCTCGCAGGCATCGTCACCACGTCTCCAGCCGATGCGTTCGTCGGGTGGCTGCCGCAGGAGCACGACCGGGTCGAGGGCGAGACGGTCGCGGCGTACGTCGCGCGTCGGACGGGCAGCACGGCGGCGTCGGAGACCATGGACGCAACGGCCGCTGCGCTCGGGGACCCGGGCGCAGGCGACGCCGAAGCGGACGCCTACTCCGTCGCGCTCGAGCGGTGGCTGGCGTCGGGCGCGGCAGACCTCGAGGACCGGCTCCCCGCCGTCCTGGCCGAACTCGGGCTCGGGACCGGTGACGAACCGGGCTCGATCGGCGTCGGCCCGGACTCGCTCATGACCTCGCTGTCCGGTGGCCAGGCCGCCCGGGTGGGCCTCGCGGCGCTGTTGCTCTCGCGCTTCGACGTCGTCCTGCTCGACGAGCCGACCAACGACCTCGACCTCGACGGCCTCGCGCGGCTGGAGCAGTTCGTCCAGGGGCTGCGGGGCGGCGCGGTGCTGGTGAGCCACGACCGCGAGTTCCTCGCCCGCTCGGTGACCGCGGTGCTCGAGCTCGACCTGGCACAGTCGTCGAACCGGCTCTTCGGTGGCGGCTACGACTCCTACCTGGAAGAGCGTGCGATCGCCCGGCAGCACAAGCGCGACGCCTACGAGGAGTACGCGGCGACGAAGGCCGACCTCGTGTCCCGCGCCCGCACCCAGCGCGAGTGGTCGAGCCAGGGTGTCCGCAATGCCATGCGGAAGAACCCCGACAACGACAAGATCCGACGGCGCGCCGCGAGCGAGTCGAGTGAGAAGCAGGCGCAGAAGGTCCGCCAGATGGAGTCGCGCATCGCCCGGCTCGACGAGGTCGAGGAGCCGCGCAAGGAGTGGCGCCTGGAGTTCACCATCGGGCAGGCGCCCCGGTCGTCTGCGGTCGTCGCCACCCTCGCCGATGCCACCTTCACGCAGGGCGACTTCACGCTCGGCCCGGTGTCACTGCAGGTCGACGGCGGGGACCGCATCGGCATCACCGGCCCGAACGGCGCCGGCAAGTCGACGCTGCTGCGCGCGTTGCTCGGCCGGCAGGCACCCACCACCGGATCGGCGTCGCTCGGGTCGAGCGTCGCGGTGGGCGAGGTCGACCAGGCGCGCGCCGCGTTCTCCGGCGCCGAGTCCCTGGCGGGGGCGTTCGAGGCCCTCGTCCCCGAGTACGCGACCGCCGACGTCCGGACCCTGCTGGCGAAGTTCGGCCTCAAGGCCGACCACGTCGGGCGAGCCTGCGCGGACCTGTCGCCGGGCGAGCGCACGCGTGCCGGACTGGCACTGCTGCAGGCTCGGGGCGTGAACGTGCTCGTGCTCGACGAGCCGACGAACCACCTCGACCTCGCGGCCATCGAGCAGCTCGAGCAGGCGCTCGAGTCCTACGACGGCACGCTCCTGCTCGTCACGCACGACCGGCGGATGCTCGACACCGTCCGGCTCGACCGGCACTGGCACGTCGAGGACGGTCGCGTCTCCGAGCGCTGAGCCCGCGGCTCAGGACGTCGACGGCACCCCGTGCGCCGAGCCGTCCGAGCCGCCGTCGCGCACCCACGAGCCGGCGACCGGTCGCACCTCGACGAAGCCGCCCTGCACGGTCGCCGGGTTCGCACGGGCGATCGCGACCGCGGCGTCGAGGTCGTCCGCCTCGATCACCCCGATCCCGTCGAGCGGGGTGGCGTCGGCGGCTCCCGGGGCCGGACCGTCGGCGTCGATCCGCACCGTGTCGTCCGCCGGCCCGAACGCGAACGCGGCGACGAGCACGCCGGACCCGATGAGGTCGTCGGCGTGACGGTCGTGGGCGGCGAGGTCGTCCTGCGACGGGTTGCCGGAGCCACCGTGGATGATGACGACGAAGTGCGGCATGCTGCGAGTGTGCTCTCCGGACGTGGCGCTGTCCGGCCGCTCGCGGTCGGTGGACCGCCCCTCAGCGCACAGCGAGTCCGAGGCGTTCGACGACCTCGTCGGCCTCCTCGTCCGGCGTGCGGTCCGCGGCGACGGTGACGTGCGCCTCGTCCGCTCCCGGCAGCTCGAGCGTCGCGAGCTGCGAGGCGAGCAGCGACGTCGGCATGAAGTGCCCTGACCGGGACGCCATCCGGTCGGCGATGAGCGCACCGTCGCCGGCGACGTGCACGAACACGACCCCGGGCGCTCGGAGCACGTCCCGGTAGGAGCGCTTGAGCGCCGAGCACGTGACGACCCCCGGCGTCCCGGCGTCGAGGTGGTCCCGGATCCACCCGGCGACGACGTCGAGCCACGGCCACCGGTCCTCGTCGGTGAGGGGCGTGCCGGCCTGCATCTTGTCGACGTTCGACCGCGGGTGCATCGCGTCACCCTCGGCGAAGTCCCACCCGAGCCGATCGGCGACGGTCGCGGCGACGGTGGACTTGCCCGACCCGGAGACGCCCATGACGACCAGCACGCGAGCGTCCAGCACCCCGGACACGCCGGCGCCCGCACCCGCGCCCGCGCCGGCGCCCGCGCCCGCGGTCACAGGAACACCCCGGCCAGCAGGACGCCACCGAGTCCCAAGACCGAGATGAGGCACTCCAGCACCGTCCAGGTCTTGAACGTCTGCCCGACGGTGGTGCCCAGGTAGCCCTTCACGAGCCAGAACCCGGCATCGTTCACGTGCGAGAGGAACACCGAACCGGCACCGATCGCGAGCACGAGGAGCGAGGTCATCGGCTGCGACAGGTCGCTGGCGATCGGAGCCATGATGCCGGCGGCGGTCACGGTGGCGACCGTCGCCGAACCCGTCGCGACCCGGACGAGCGCCGACACGACCCAGGCGACGAGCAGCACGGAGATGCCGGAGTCCTTCACGGCGTCGGCGATGACCCCGCCGATCCCGGTGTCGATGAGGACCTGCTTGAACCCACCGCCGGCACCGACGATGAGCAGCACCCCGGCCACCGGCGGGAGGGCACTCTCGAGCGACTTCGACACGGCCGAGCGGTCCATGCCGCCACCGATCGCGAAGAAGACCATCGCGAAGACGGCAGCGATGCCGATCGCGATCATCGGCGTCCCGAGGAAGTCGAGCACGCTCACCCACGAGCCGGCGGCGTCGGGTGCGACGGCCTCGCGGATCGCCTGGGCGAGCATGAGCACCACCGGCAGCAGGATGCCGACGAGCGCCGTGGTGAAGGACGGGCTGCGCGGCTCGCTGATGACGCGGGTGAAGTCGCTCTTGCCGTTCGGCAGGGACGCGGTGTCCTGCGTGGCGGGGCCGCGCCGCGCCTCCCGTCCGGCCGACGCGGGGTCGTCGTGACCGCCGGCCGATCCGCGGGAGCCGAACAGGTCGGGGGCGGGGATGTCGACCCAACGCGCGGCGAAGCGCGCGAAGACCGGGCCGGCGAGCACGATGACCGGGATCGCCAGGACGATGCCGAAGGCGAGGGTCGTGCCGAGGTTCGCGCCGACCGTGGAGATCGCGACGAGCGGGCCGGGGTGCGGCGGCACGAAGGCGTGCATCGTCGACAGGCCGACGAGCGCCGGCACGGCGATCTTCATGATCGGCACGTCGCTGCGCTTCGCCACGAGCACGATGATCGGGATGAGGAGGACCAGGCCGACCTCGAAGAACATCGGGAGACCGATCAGGGCTCCGATCAGCGCCATCGTCCACGGCAGCGCGGCCTTCGACGACCGGCGGACGAGGGTGTCGACCACGCGGTCGGCTGCGCCGGAGTCGACGAGGAGCTTGCCGAACATCGAGCCGAGGCCGACCAGGATGCCGACACTCGTCATCGTCGCGCCGAAGCCGTTGCCGAAGCTCGTGACCGCCTTGTCCGGGGCGAGCCCCGCACCGATGCCGACGCCGAGCGCGCCGATCGTCAACGCGATGAACGGGTGGACCTTGAGCCACGTGATGAGCGCGATGATGACGACGATGCCGATCAGCGCGGCGATGATCAGCTGCGCGACGGGCCCGGACGGGTCGACGGTCGGCGCCGCACCGCCCTCCGCTGCGAGGACGGTCGTGTGGGCGGTGGCCGCCGTGAGCGCGTGAGGCATCTGCGCCCCTTCCTGGAGTCGCGTCCGCGGGACTCCGTCGTCTTCTCGTGCCGGTCCGGATGCTGCTCCGGGCCGATCGTTCCGGCTGGTCCGCCGGTTCGAATAATCTGATTAATCAGACTATACGATGATCCGCAGCGCGGCACCCGCCCTCCGGCGCAGTCTGCCGCTTCGATGGACACGACGTCACGGCCCCGCGTGACGCGTACTGCACGGAGGAACGATGCCCCCGCCCCGCGGACTGCACGCCCAGGTGCTCGACACCCTCGGGCAGCGGATCGTCGACGGGGCACTCTCCCCGGGGACGGTCGTCCGGCCCGAGCTCGTGGCCGCGGAGTTCGCCGTCTCGCGGTCGGTCGTCCGCGAGGCGCTGCGCGTCCTCCAGTCGCTCGGCCTCGTGGAGCCCAGGCAGCGCATCGGGACGCAGGTGCTCGGCATCGGGTCGTGGGAGTTGCTCGCACCGACGGTCATCCGGTGGCGCGGCGCCTCCCCCGCGTACTTCGTGCAGCAGCGGGAGCTCCTCGAGCTGCGGCTCGGGGTCGAGCCGGTCGCTGCGTCGCTCGCAGCTGTCACCCCGCACACGCCAGCCGTCGAGGCGGTCGCGGCGGCGGCCTCGGACATGATCGCGGCGTGCGACCGTGATGACAGTCGCGCCTACCTGGAAGCCGACGTCCGGTTCCACCGGGCGCTCCTCGCCGCGTCCGGGAACGCCGTGTTCACGCACTTCGCGGGGACGGTCGAGGCCCTGCTGCGGACGCGCACCTCGGAATCCCGCGACACGATCACGCGGTGGACCCGGGACGCCGCGGCTCGGCACGACGCGGTGGCTCGGGCGATCGCCGGCGGCGACGCGACCGAGGCATCGTCCGCCGCGGCGGACCTGGTGCGGGTGACGCGGGACGAGTTCATCGCGGAGGCGCCGGCGCGCTGAGCGTCTGGGGTACGGGGCGCGCGGGCGGGCGGGTGCTCGGGTTGCTCGGGTTGGTCGCACGACATGCCGCCGGTGGGTCACGCTGGTCGCACGAC
>NZ_JBPUGH010000172.1:0-6872 GCF_051548005.1 Curtobacterium flaccumfaciens
GTCGTCCGCTGTCCGCCGTCCGTCGTCCGCTGTCCGCTGAGGTCCTGCACCGGACGTTCCTGTGCGCGCGGGCCGCCGTCGCGGCAGGATGCAGTGGTGCCCCAGACCATGCAGCGCACCCGGTGGTCCGCGACGACCCAGGACCCGACCCAGGCATCGGAGCAGCTCCGTGCGCTCCCCGACCTGCGTCGCGTCGACGTCGAACCCGGCGCCGACGGGTTCGCGTTCGACATGCGCCGGCGCGGGACCGACCTGCTCTCCCTGTGGTCCTCGGCGTCCTCGGGCGACGTGCACGGCGAGGTGGTGGCCGACTCCGCGATGGTCCTCTTCTGGCTGAAGTCGGGCAGCGGCGCGGTGGACGACGACCACGACGTCCGGACCGGCCGACCGTCGCTCTTCCGCCACGACCCGCAGCACGTGCGGTGGACCGGGTACGAACTGGACCTCATCCGCATCGACCGCCGGACCGTCGAGGAGGTCGCCGCCGAGCGGGGCGCCTGGCGTCCCGGCCCCTTGCGCTTCCAACCCCACCACATCCCGGAGGGCCCGGCGCTCGCCGCGTGGTGGCTCATGGTCCGGACCGTGGCCGCCGAGGTGCTCCGCGGGCCGTCCGTCGTGCCGGAGTCCCGCGAACGGGAACTCACCCGCTTCGCCGCCGGTGGGCTCCTCACCGCGATCCCGCACTGGCCGATCGGCGAGCAGGGGCCGCCGCCGACCGCCGCGGCCGCCCGGTTCGCCCGCGCCGAGGGGTTCCTGCTCGACCACGCCACCGAGCAGATCTCGGTCGAGGACGTCGCCGACGCCGCCGGGCTGAGCATCCGCGGCCTGCAGGAGGCGTTCCGACGGCACCACGGCGTGACCCCGACGACGTACCTCCGCCGCATCCGGCTGTTGCTCGCACGGGAGCAACTCGAGTCCGGCGAGGCCGAGAGCGTCGGCGACGTCGCCCGCGAGGTCGGGTTCGGTCACCTCGGCCGGTTCGCGAGCAGCTACCGCGCGGAGTTCGGCGAGCTGCCCCGGGAGACCTGGTCGGCGTCGCGGAAGGACCGCTGAGCTCGCTCCGGCCGACGGAGGTCAGGCGGTGGCTTCGCGGGTGGCGGCCTCGGCGGCGACCCAGGCGAGCATGCCGCACTTGACCCGCATGACGAACTTGGAGACGCCGTGGAAGGCCACGAGGTCCTCGAGGACGTCCTCGTCGGGTTCACCGGCGCCGCGGGAGCGCATCATCTCGCGGAAGGTCTCGGCGAGCGCCAGGAACTCCGGGACGGTCCGGCCGGGGGCCATGTCCGTCAGCACGGACGCCGACGCCATCGAGATCGAGCAGCCGTCCCCCTGCCAGGCGAGCTCCGCGATGCGGTCGGTGCCCGGTTCGAGCCGGACGCGGACGGTGATCTCGTCGCCGCACGTCGGGTTGCGTTCGAAGTGCTCCGCGTCGGCGTGTACGAGGGGGCCGTCGCCGTGGCGGGCCTTCGCGTGGTCGAGGATGACCTGCTGGTACAGGGAGTCGAGCGCGTTCACCGGGTGCCCGCCTCGTCCGCGCCGAAGTACCCGCGGATCTCGCTGACAGCCTGCACGAACCGGTCGACGTCCGACTCGGTCGTGTACACGTAGGTGCTCGCGCGCGTCGTCGCCACGAGCCCGAGGCGGCGGTGCAGCGGCTGGGCGCAGTGGTGTCCGGACCGGACCGCGATGCCCTGCGCGTCGAGGTACTGCGCGACGTCGTGCGCGTGCACGCCGTCGACGTCGAACGACACGAGTCCCGAGCGGGGCACGCCCGCCGGCGGTCCGACGACGCGGATCCCCGGGACGGCGGCGAGCCCGTCGAGCATGCGCTGCGCGAGGTGCTCCTCGTGCGCGCGGACCTGGTCCGTGCCGACCCGCTCGAGGTACCGCACGGCCTCGGCCAGCGCGACCGCCTGCGACACCGGCTGCGTGCCGGCCTCGAAGCGCTCCGGCGCGGGCATGTACTCGCTCGACTCCATCGTCACCGTGGTGATCATCGAGCCGCCGGTCCGGAAGGGCGGCAGCGCGTCGAGGAGCTCCGCGCGGCCCCAGAGCACGCCGATCCCGTTCGGCCCGAGCATCTTGTGCCCCGAGAACGCGGCGAAGTCCACACCGAGCCGGCCGAGGTCGAGCGGCCGGTGCGGCGCCGACTGGCAGGCGTCGAGCACGACGAGCGCACCCTTGGCGTGGGCGAGCGCGACGACCTCGGCGACCGGGGCGACCATGCCGGTGACGTTCGAGACGTGGGCGAAGGCGACGACCTTCGTGCGGTCCGTGATGCACGCGGCGGCGTCGGCGGCGGTCCAGGTGCCGTCGTCGCTGACGGGGACCCAGCGGAGCGTCGCGCCGGTGGTCGCGGCGAGCTCCTGCCAGGGGACGAGGTTCGCGTGGTGCTCGGCCTCGGTGACGAGGACCTCGTCGCCGGGCCCGAGCCGGAAGCGCTCGGCGGCGGCACCGCCCCGGCCGCGGCTGGCGTTCGCGAAGCCGTACGCCACGAGGTTGAGGGCGTCCGTGGCGTTCGCCGTCCAGACGACCTCACGCGGTGCGGCGGCGCCGACGAAGCGCGCGACCGTCGCCCGGGCGTCCTCGTAGGCGTCGGTGCTCAGGGCAGCGAGGGTGTGGGCACCCCGGTGGACCGCGGCGTTGTCGTGCTCGAGGAACTCGCGCTCGGCGTCGAGGACCTGCACCGGGCGCTGTGCGGTGGCACCGGAGTCGAGGTAGGCGAGCGGCTGCCCGTTCACCTCCTGCTGCAGGATCGGGAAGTCCGCCCGGATGCGGAGCACCTCGTCCTCGGTGAGCGGCGTGCTCGGTCCCACGATGGTCACGGTCGGTCCTCCTGGTGTCGCCGGTTCGGACAACCCGTCAATCGTGGTCGTTGTTCCCGTCGACGTCCAGTCGGACCGCCGTGGCCCGGCTGCTACTCGTTGCCGATGTGCTTGTCGGCCGTGTCGCGCGCGTTGTCGATCTTGTCGTCGTACTTGCCGCCGGTGGCCTTCTTGACCGCGTCGGCGACGCCGTCGAGCACCTTGTCGCTGACTCCCTCGGCCTTCTCGCTCTTCAGGGCGTCCTGCACCTTGCCGTCCTGCAGGAACTGCTGCGCCTTCTTGGTGATGTCGTCGAACCCGGCCATGATCGGCTCCTCCACTCGGGCGGAGCCGGTCTGCCCCGCGTGCGGCCGATGGTAGGCGGTCTCCTGCACGGTGTCCGGACGGCGTCAGGCCATCTGGGCGCTGCGGCGACGAGCGAGCACGTAGGAGACGGCGACGGAACCGGCGACGGCGAGCAGGGACGGCACGAGGATGTCGGTGCCCTGCTGGGTGAACTCCACGACGAGCACCAGGGCGGTGAAGGGCGCCCGCATCGTCGTCGCGAGGAACGCGGCCGCCCCGACGAAGGCGAACGCGGCGAGCGACGTCGAGTCGACGGGCCAGAGCAGCAGCCACAGCCCGCCGAGGCCACCACCGATCGCCGACCCGATCGCGATCGACGGCGTGAGGGTGCCCCCGACCGCCCCGGCGCCGATCGTGACCGCGGTGGTGGCGGTCTTCAGGACGCCGAGGACGAGCAACAGCAGGATCGGCACGAGCCCGAGCACCGAGGCGTCGTCGAGGGCGGCGTTCATGGCGACGACGCCGAGCGCCCGGCCGTTGCCGAGGACCTCGGGGAACGGGACCGCGACGAGCCCCACGAGCGCGAACGCCACCGGGAGCACGACGAGCAGGTGCCAGCCCTTCGGCGCGATCCCCTGCAGCCGGTTCGTCAGCTTCACGAAGCCGACCCCGGCGAAGCCCAGCACCGGTCCGACGATCACCGACCAGACGAGGAGCGACTCGGACATCGGCATGGCGGGCACGTGGTACAGCACCTCGTCGGGGATCACGAGCCGCGCGGTGAAGGCGGCGATCGCACTCGTGGCGAAGGCGGGCAACGCGGTCGCGAAGGTGAGCTCGCCGAGGAGCACCTCGACCGCGAAGAGGGCTCCGCCGAGCGGCACGTCGTACACGGCGGCGAGGCCCGCCGCTGCTCCGCACGCGACGAGGATGCGGGTCTCGCGGGCGGTGAGCCCCGCCCGGACGGTCACGAACTGGGCGAGCCATGCGCCGAGCTCGCGCGGCGCGACCTCCTTCCCGATGGACCCGCCGAGGCCCACCGCGAGGATCTGCACGCCCGCGTTCGCGACGGTCGAGAGCGCCGGCATCCGCTTCCCGGCGACCGCGGCGGTCACCGCCACCGTGGGCTTCGCCCAGCGTCGGAGCGCCCACCACGCGGCCGCGGTCAGGACGCCGGCCGCGGCGACCGCGAGGAACCGCCGCCACCCGGAGTCCGCGTCCGCCGCCTCGAGGTGTCCGCCGTAGGGGAACCCGAACGCGACGAACTGGATCAGCTGCAGCGCGAGCCACACCGCGACGCCGGCGATGCCGCCCGCGACGCCGACGAGGGCGGTGACGACGGCGATGCGGAGCGCCCAGATCGGGGTGGCGTGACCGGCCGGGGTCGCGTGGCCGGAGGCGGAGCGACCGGCGGCGGATGCCCGACCGGTGGGGGTGGCGTGACCGGTGCGCGGCATGGCGTCGAGCCTACCGAGCACCGGCCACGCGTCCGACCGCCGTGACGCCGGACGACGGGCCGTATCCGACCGCCGTGACGCCGGACGACGGGCCGCGTCCGACCGTCGTGCGCCCGGACGACGGGCCGTGTCAGACCGCCGTGACGCGGAACGGCACCACGGCGTCGGCGGGCAGGTGCGGCGGCTGGACCCCGACGGTCTCGAGCACCCGGCCGGAGAACTCCCGGGCGCCGGACCACCACGCCGGGGCCTGCAGACCGTGCAGCTCGCCGACGACGACCGGGTCGACCCGGTAGCGCGTCTCCGGGTCGAGGTCGCGGAAGCGCACCCGACCGGTGTTCGAGACGTCCGCCCAGCCCGTGCTCGCGAGGAAGAACACCGCGCTCCGCCGGTCCGGCGCGACGGTGCCGTACACGAGGCGGGTCGGCTCGACCTCGTCGACCCGGACCAGGTCGCCACCGTGCAGCAGCGGCCGGAGCTCCTTGTGGAGCGCGGTCCACGCGGCGAGGTCGCGGAGCTCGTCGTCGGTCGCGCGGGCGAGGTCCCACTCGATGCCGAGGTGCCCGACGAGCGCGGTGCCGGCCCGGAAGGCGAGGTCGTGGTACCGCCCGGTCGTGTGGTTCGTGCCGCTCGCGATGTGGGCGCCGAGGAGCTCCGGCGGCAGGAGCTGCTGCGTCCACCGGTGCATCCGCTGCCGCTCGGACGGGTCGATGCAGTCGGACACCCAGACGCGGTCGGTGTGCTCGATGATGCCCAGGTCGACCCGGGCGCCGCCGGACGAGCACGACTCGATCTCGAGCGCCGGGAAGCGCTCCTTGAGCGTCGCCATGAGCCGGTAGGTGGCGAGGGTCTGCTCGTGCACGGCTGCGCCGCCGCCGGGGAACCCAGCCTCGACGAGGTCGCGGTTGTGGTCCCACTTGACGTAGTCGACGCCGTACTCGCCGATGATCGCGGTCATCCGCTCGAGGACGTACGCGAACGCCTCGGGGATCGCCAGGTCGAGCACCTGCTGGTCACGGGAGCGCACGGGCAGCCGGCCGTCGGCCTGCATGATCCACTCGGGGTGTGCGCGCGCGAGGTCGCTGTCCTCGTTCACCATCTCCGGTTCGAACCACAGCCCGAACTGCATGCCGAGGCCGCGCACCCGGTCGACGATCGGGCCGAGGCCGTCCGGCCAGACACCCTCGTCGACGTACCAGTCGCCGAGCCCGGCGTGGTCGTCACGCCGGTGGCGGAACCAACCGTCGTCGAGGACGTACCGTTCGACGCCGAGGGCCGCGGCGCGCTCGGCGAGGTCGGTCAGGCGGTCGAGGTCGTGGTCGAAGTAGACCGCCTCCCAGACGTTGATCGTCATCGGGCGCGGTGTCGAGGGGTGCTGCGGGCGACGGCGGAGCCAGCGGTGGAAGCGACGGGCCTGGTCGTCGAGGCCGTCGCCGTACGCGAACCACACCCACGGCGTCCGGTACGACTCCCCCGTCCGGAGCCGGACCTCACCCGGCAGCAGGAGCTCCCCACCGCCGACGACCTGCCGGCCCGTGGACAGCCGCTCGGCGAGGTGCCGGTGGTTGCCGCTCCACCCGGTGTGCACACCCCAGACCTCGCCGTGGCCGAACCCGAACCCCGGCTCGCCGACCGAGAGCACCGTCGCGGCGTCCGGCCCGGTGCGGCCCCGGCGGTTGTCGCGCTCGTGCGTCCCGATGTGCAGCGTGCTCCGCTGCGGGGTCCGCTCGCCGCCCCACCGCCCGGCGAGGTCGAGGACCTCACGGGCGCGGTCCGGGATCGGCAGCGCGAGGTGCACGTCGTCGAGCGTGTAGGTGCCCTCGCCGGTGTTCGTCACCTCGGCGCGGGTGCGGACGAGCCCGGACGAGGTCAACTCGAGCTCGAGCACGATCGCGAGGCCGGCGGTATCGTCGCTCCCGCGCGCGACGACGCCGGAGTCGGTGACGTCGAGCGAGGACACCGTGAACGCCGGCGACCAGTCGTGTCCGTCACGGTGACCGGAGATCCCCGGGCGACCGTTCCAGCCGCGGTGCGGCTCCGGCAGGACCGCGAGCCGCACCGGCACGTCGGCCTCGTTCGGCGCGACGACGGCGACGTCGGCGGCGGCCAGGGCGACGAGGTCCTCCGGGGTCACGTCGCCGAGGGCGGCGCCCCAGTGAACGACGGCTGGGAGCGCTCCCGGAGAACAGTCGAGGACGAGGGAGACACCCTCGGCGGTGAGGTGGACGACGTCGGTCATGCAACGACCTTGGCACACGACCGAGGGCGACACGCGCGCGTGACGCGCGACCGGAGGTCGGCC
>NZ_JBPUGH010000173.1:0-6868 GCF_051548005.1 Curtobacterium flaccumfaciens
CGCGAAGGAGCTCGGCTTCCAGCTCATCTCGAACCAGCCGCAGTACTCGATGCTCTGGCGGGTCATCGAGGGCGAGGTCGTCCCGGCCTCGAAGCAGCTCGGCCTCTCGCAGATCGTCTGGTCGCCCCGTCGAGGAAGTTCACGACGACGTGCACGGGCGCGGCGTCCGGGCCGAGGAGTCCGCGCGACAGCACCAGCCAGCGCCGGTCCTCGCTGAACCGGACGGCGTTCGCCTCGTAGCGGTGGTCCACGAACGCCTGCTCCGTACGGCGCAGCGCGACGAGCACCCGGTACGCGGAGAGGATCGTCGACTCGCGCTCCCCGGAGAGCGACGACCAGTCGAGCTTCGACCGCTGGAAGGTCTCCGGGTCCTGCGGGTCCGGCACGATCGACTCGTCCCAGCCGTGTTCCGCGAACTCCTTGATGCGTCCCTCGGCGGTGACCTTCCCGAGCTCCGGCTCGGGGTGGGAGGTGAAGAACTGCCACGGCGTCGAGGCCGCGAACTCCTCACCCATGAACAGCATCGGCGTGAACGGTCCGAGCAGGGTCAGGGCGGCTGCGATGACGAGCTGCTCGTCGTCGAGGGTCGCCGCGAGCCGGTCGCCCGCGGCCCGGTTCCCGATCTGGTCGTGGTTCTGGTTCGCGACCACGAGCGCCGTCGACGGCGACGTCCCGCGGTCGATCGGCCGTCCGTGGCGCTTCTTCCGGAAGGACGACCAGGTGCCGTCGTGGAAGAACCCGTGGTCGAGCACCTTCGCGAGCGCACCGAGCGGTGCGAAGTCCCCGTAGTAGCCGTTCGTCTCACCCGTGAGCGCGACGTGCACGGCGTGGTGGAAGTCGTCGGACCACTGGCCGGCGAGCCCGTACCCGCCGGACTCCCGCGGGCGGAACATGACCGGGTCGTTGAGGTCCGACTCCGCGATGAGCGACAGCGGTCGTCCGGTGAACGCGGAGTACGCGTCCGTCTCGGAGGCCATGTCCGCCAGGACGTGCGGCCGGGTGGTGTCACGGATGGCGTGCACGGCGTCGAGCCGGAGCCCGTCGACGTGGTGGTCCCGGAACCACATCCGTACGTTGTCGAGCACGTAGCGCCGGACCTCGGGGTGCTCGACGTTCACCGAGTCGCCCCACGTGTTGCCGAGCCCCTGCAGCAGGTACGGCCCGTACAGCGGGAGGTAGTTGCCGCTCGGCCCGAGGTGGTTGTAGACGACGTCCTGGATCACGCCGAGGCCCAGCGCGTGGGCCCGGTCGACGAAGCGGTCGTAGGCGTCCGGACCGCCGTAGGAGTGCTGGACGGCGTACCAGGCGACACCGTCGTAGCCCCAGTTCCACTCGCCGTTGAAGCCGTTGACGGGGAGGACCTCGACGAACGACACCCCGAGCTCGACGAGGTGCTCGAGCTGTGCGGCGGCGGCGTCGAGCGTGCCCTCCGGGGTGAACGTGCCGACGTGCATCTCGTAGATCACTCCGCCGCGGGCCGGTCGTCCGGTCCAGGCGTCGTCGGTCCAGGCGAAGCGTTCGGGGTCGACGACCTCGGACGGACCGTGCACCCCCTCGGGCTGGAAGCGGCTGCGTGGGTCGGGACGGACGGCGTCGTCGTCGTCGATGCGGAAGCCGTAGCGTGCACCGACGTGGGGGAGCACCGCGTCGGTGGTCCACCAGTCGTCGGTGCCCCGGGTCAGCGGGTACTCGACGTCGTCGACGACGAGTCGGACCCGGTCCGGCTTCGGCGCCCAGACGGCGTAGCGGGCGGGGACGGTCATGCGTGGCCTTCCAGGATCTCGACCTCGGCCTGCGCCTCGGACTCGGTGTCGTCGGCGGTCGTGCTGCCGGACGTGGTGGGGGTGCCGCTCGCGGCGTTGCCGGCCGCGGGCGTGACGTCGGCTCCGGCGGACTCACGCTCCGTGCCGTCGGCGACGGCAGCGGGTACCAGGAGAGCGACGGGGAGGTCGGCGAGCACCTCGCCCAGGGGGATGCCCCGGGAAGCCGGGACGCGCCTCCCGGTCAGCAGGTCCACGCGCTCGACGGGAGCCGCGTGCACCAGGGTGTCGCCCCAGCCGCCGACGCGCTCGAGGCCGATCGGCAGGCGCGTCGCGATGGTCACGGCTCCGCCGCGGTCGAACGCGAGCACGTGGTCGGCGGCGACGCCGCTGGCCTCGAGACCGAGGTACCGGGTGAAGAGCTCCGGGTGGTCTCGCCGCAGGCGCAGCGCTCGGCTCGTCACGAGGGTCTTCGCCGCGCCGTCCAGGCCGATCGCGGGCAGTCGCTCGGGTCCGGACTCCTCCGGACCGTCGAGCGTCGCGAGGACGTGTCGACGTTCGGCGTAGTCGACCGGGCGACGGTTGTCGGGGTCGACGAGGGAGCGGTCCCACGTCTCGGTGCCCTGGTAGACGTCCGGCACACCGGGCGCGGTGAGCTGCACGAGCTTCACGCCGAGTCCGTTCGACCAGCCGGCTGCGTCGATGCGCTCGTCCAACGCATCGAGGACGGCGACCACGGCCGGGTCGTCGAACGCGGCGTCGACCAGTGCGTGCATCCGACGCTCGAAGTCCTCGTCCGGCTCGGTCCAGGTGGTGCTGTCACCGGCCTCGCGCGACGCCTTCTCGGCGTAGGCGTGCAGCCGCTCGCGGCTGGCGGGCCGGGCCCCGACGATCGCCTGCCACAGCAGGTCGGCGAGCACGGCGTCCTCGAGCGGCGCGAGCGCCTGCAGCCGGTCGAGGGTGGACGACCACTCGTCCGCGATCTCGGCGAGCACGGCGATGCGGGCGCGGGTGTCCTCGCTCCGCTTGGTGTCGTGCGTGGTCAGCGTGGTCATCGTGTGCGGCCAGCTGCCGAGCCGGTCCCGCTGCGCCTGGTGGAAGTCCGCGACGGACACGGCGAAGACGCTCGGGTCGCCGCCGACCTCGGTCAGGCTCGTCAGCCGGGAGGTCCGGTAGAACGCGGTGTCCTCGACGCCCTTCGCCATCACCATGCCGGAGGTCTGCTGCAGGCGGACCGCGGCGGCGGACTCCGGGTCGATGAGGGTCGGCGCGATCCGGTCGATCACGTCGTTGAGGTCCGGGCGGGCCTCGGCGGCGCGTTCCAGCGCGGCGATGAGGTGGTGGCCGCCCTCGGGCAGGTACGTCCGGTACACGTCGAAGGATGCGATGACCTCGGCGAGGGCATCGACGACGCGGTCCTCGGGGAGACCCTCGGTCGTCGTGACGAGCAGCCGGGCGAGCCGTCGGACCTCGCTGCCGAGGATGCCGTCCGCGATGCCGCGCCGGGTGTCGTGCGTGAGCTGTTGCCAGTCGGCCGGTTCGGCTCCCGACGCGGCGGTCAGTGCCTCCTGCCCGGCGGGGTCCACGAACACGCGGTCCACCACCCCGAGCGCGTCGTAGCCCGTCGTGCCGTCGACCGGCCACGACGCCGGGAGCTCCTCACCGGGCTCGAGGATCTTCTCGACGAGCGTGTAGGCGCCGCCGGTGAGCTGCGCGAGGTCGTCGAGGTAGCCGGCCGGGTCGTACAGACCGTCCGGGTGGTCGATCCGGAGGCCGTCCACGAGGCCGTCACGGAACCACCCACCGATCACCCCGTGCGACGCTGCGAAGACCTCGGGCTCCTCGACGCGGATCGCGGCCAGCGTGTTCACCGCGAAGAACCGTCGGTAGTTCAGCTCGTGGTCGGCGCGCTTCCAGTGCACGAACTCGTAGTGCTGCCGGGCGTGCACGTCCGCGACGGAGTCGCCGGCCTGCACCGTGTCGGGAGCGGTCGGGTACGCCGTCTCACCGACGTACAGCCGGTCGTCACGGAGTTCGACGGCGTCGAGCAGTCGGTCGTCGAGCACCGGGATGCGGATCCGACCACCGGCGGCGTCCCAGTCGACGTCGAACGCCCAGGCCATCGGCGAGCCCTGCCCGTGCTCGAGCAGCGACCACCACCACGGATTGACGGACGGCGTCGCCACCCCGACGTGGTTCGGCACCACGTCCACGAGCACACCGAGCCCCGCCGCGTGCGCCGCCTCGGCCAGCGCACGGAAGGCCTCGTCGCCACCGCGTTCGACGTCCACCCGCGTGTGGTCGACGACGTCGTAGCCGTGCTGCGAACCGGGTTCGGCCTGCAGCACGGGCGACAGGTACAGCCAGTCCGCGCCGAGGTCGTGCACGTAGTCGACGACGTCCCGGGCCTGCGACAGGTCGAAGTCGGGGGTGATCTGGAGTCGGTAGGTCGAGGTGGGGACGCGCCTGGCGCTCATCGGGTTCCTTCGTCGGACGGCGCGGGGGCTCCGGCCGGGTTCTTCGGTGTGCTCGGTTCGGCCGAGGCCTCGTCGACCGGCGTGGTGCGGACCTCGTGGTCGGGCTCTTCGCGGAGGACGATCATCGACCGTGCGGGCACGTCGAGCGCCGTGCCGGCGTCGAGGACCTCTTCGCGGGCACCGGGATCGGCCGTGTCGATGCGGACCGTCCAGCCGGGCGCGTACTCCTCGGGCGGCAGGGTGAACGTGACGACGCCGTCGTGCGCGTTGAAGTAGGTGATGAACGCGACGTCGCTCACCCGCTCCCCACGGGCATCACGGCCGCGGATGCCGTCACCGTTCAGGTACATGCCGACGCTCTTGCCGAAGCCCGAGTCCCAGTCCTCCGGGTCCATCGCCTCGCCCGAGGGCGTCAGCCAGACCACGTCGGGGAGCGGCTCGCCCTCGCCCCGACGGACCGGACGCCCGTTGAAGTAGCGCGTGCGCCGGAACGTCGGGTGGTCGTGCCGCAGCTTCACGACGTCCGCCGTGAACTGGACGAGGTCGTCGTCGGCGTGCTCCCAGTCGATCCAGCTGATCGCCGAGTCCTGCGCGTACACGTTGTTGTTGCCGGACTGCGTCCGACCGAGCTCGTCGCCGTGCGCGATCATCGGGACGCCCTGGCTGAGGAGCAGCGTCGCGAGGAAGTTCCGCCGCCGCTGGAGCCGCAGCGCGGTGATCTCCGGGTCGTCGGTCGGACCCTCGACCCCGGAGTTCCACGACCGGTTGTGGCTCTCGCCGTCGTTGTTGTCCTCGCCGTTCGCCTCGTTGTGCTTCTCGTTGTAGGCGACGAGGTCGTACAGCGTGAAGCCGTCGTGCGCGGTGATGAAGTTGATGCTCGCCTTCGGTGTCCGGCCGTCGTGCTCGTAGAGGTCCGCCGAGCCGGAGATGCGCGAGGCGAACTCACCCAGCGTCGAGGGCTCCCCGCGCCAGAAGTCGCGCACGGTGTCGCGGTACTTGCCGTTCCACTCCGACCACTGCGGCGGGAAGTTGCCGACCTGGTACCCACCGGGGCCGACGTCCCACGGCTCGGCGATGAGCTTCACCTGGGAGACGATCGGGTCCTGCTGGACCAGTTCGAAGAACGCCGCGAGTCGGTCCACCTCGTAGAACTCACGTGCCAGAGCGGCCGCGAGGTCGAAGCGGAAGCCGTCGACGTGCATCTCGGTCACCCAGTACCGCAGCGAGTCCATGATGAGCTGCAGCGAGTGCGGGTGTCCGACGTTGAGCGAGTTGCCCGTGCCCGTGGTGTCCATGTAGTACCGCTTGTCGTCCTCGACGAGGCGGTAGTAGGCGGCGTTGTCGATCCCGCGGAACGACAGCGTCGGCCCGAGGTGGTTGCCCTCGGCCGTGTGGTTGTACACCACGTCGAGGACGACCTCGATGCCGGCGCGGTGCAGCTCGCGCACCATCGCCTTGAACTCCTGTACCTGCTGCCCGCGGTCGCCGGCGGACGAGTAGTGCGAGTGCGGGGCGAAGAACCCGATCGTGTTGTAGCCCCAGTAGTTCGACAGCCCCTTCTCCTGCAGGGTCGAGTCGTTCACGAACTGGTGCACGGGCATGAGCTCGAGCGTCGTCACGCCGAGGCGCTGCAGGTGCGCGATCACGGCCGGGTGCGCGACGCCCGCGTACGTGCCGCGCTGCTCCTCCGGCACGTCGGGGTGCGTCTCGGTGAGGCCCTTGACGTGCGCCTCGTAGATCACCGTCTCGCCGTAGGGGATCCGCGGTGCGCGGTCGCCCTGCCAGTCGAAGAACGGGTTGATCACGACGCCCTTCATCATGTGCGGCGCCGAGTCCTGGTCGTCCGTGGAGTCCGGGTCGCCGAACGTGTACGAGAACAGCGCCTGGTCCCAGTCGATGTCGCCGCTCGTGGCCTTCGCGTACGGGTCGAGCAGCAGCTTGTTCGGGTTCGCGCGCAGGCCGTTCGCCGGGTCGTACGGGCCGTGGACGCGGAAGCCGTACTCCTGGCCCGGCCCGATGTTCGGCAGGTAGGTGTGCCACACGTAGGCGTCCACCTCGACGAGGTCGATGCACTGCTCGGTACCGTCCTCGTCGAAGAGGCAGAGTTCCACGCGGTCCGCGGTCTCGCTGAACAGGGCGAAGTTCGTGCCGCTGCCGTCGTAGGTCGCGCCGAGCGGGTACGGGTTGCCGGGCCAGGTGTGCAAACGGTCCTCCAGGTGTGGGTTGCGCCAACATATCGGCGCCACCCCTCCACGTCCGCAGACAAGCCCCAGCGGTGGATGAACACCCCGTGCTCGCCCGCCTGTGGAGGGAGCGCCGAGTAGCCTCGCGCGCATGGCCAACATCGTGAGTCAGATCGCAGACAAGGTGCGTCCCGTCGGGGTCAGCACGAACTACGGGGAGCCCGTCGAGGTCGGCGACCAGACGCTCATCCCGGTCTCCATCGCCTGGTTCGGCTTCGGCGGTGGTGGCGACGACGAGAACGGCGGCGGAGGCGGTGGCGGTGGCACGTCCATCCCCGTCGGCGCCTACGTGCGCCGTCCGGGCAAGGACCTCGAGTTCGAGCCGAACCTCATCTCGCTGCTCGCGGTGAGCATCCCGGTCATCTGGGTGACCGGAACGGTCCTCCGC
>NZ_JBPUGH010000174.1:0-6854 GCF_051548005.1 Curtobacterium flaccumfaciens
GTGCGGGGCAGTGCGCCGCGCACCGCGTGCGGAACCTCGCACGCTCCAGGCCGGACCTCGCACCGTGCGGGTCCGGCGCGCTCAACGCGCCAGGCGCGTCCGGTGCGAGGTTCCACGTTCGGTGCGAGGTAATTCGCCGCGCACCGCGTGTGGAACCTCGCACGCTCCGGGCCGGACCTCGCACCGTGCGGGTCCGGCCGACCGTTCCCACTGCCGTACCGTTGTGCGGTGACCGAAACCGCAGCTGCCCTCGTCGACCGACTGACCGCGATCGTGCCGGACTTCCCGAAGCCCGGGATCCTGTTCCGCGACGTCACGCCCGTGTTCTCGGACCCGGTGGCGTTCGGTCGGGTGTGCGAGGCCCTCGCGGCGCCGTTCGCCGTGGGGGCGGGCTTCCAGGCGGTCGCCGGCATCGAAGCCCGCGGGTTCGCACTCGCCGGTGGCATCGCCGCGCAGCACCAGGTCGGCGTCCTGACCGTCCGCAAGGCGGGCAAGCTCCCGGGCGAGGTCCTCAGTGAGCAGTACGCACTCGAGTACGGCGAGGCCGAACTCGAACTCCGCCCCGGTCAGTTGCCCGCGGGCACCCGCGTGCTCGTCGTCGACGACGTCCTCGCGACCGGCGGTACCGCAGCCGCGACGATCACGCTCCTGGAGCGTGCCGGCTACGAGGCCATCGGCTTCGCCGCACTGTTGGAGCTCGACGGACTCGCCGGTCGTGCGCGCGTCGAGGCGCGGGTCCCGGTGACCACGCTGGGATCCGTCCCGGCCTGACGGACCCGCACCGCGCCTCCAGGCGGTTCCTGCACGGCTGTGCCCGCACAGCCGTTCTTGCACAGCCGTTCCTGCACATCGCGACGAGCGTCCGGCACAGTACACAGCAGGGCAGCACCGTCGCCGTCGCGCACTAGTCTTGACCCACCCCTGAACCAACCGAGGAGCACCACGATCGTGACCGACGCAGTCGCACCCGAGCCCGTAGACCTGCCCCAGGCGCCCGAGCCCCGCACCGCGACGACGGCCACGACGGGCACCGAGCTCTTCGACGGCGAGCGCGGTGTCGTCGCCATCCGCGTCGACGGCGTCCTCAAGGACCTCGCGGCCGAGGTGTCCTCCGATGTGACCGTCGAGGCGGTCACGCTGCAGGAGCAGGACGGCCTCGACATCCTCCGCCACTCCGCCGCGCACGTGCTCGCGCAGGCCGTGCAGCAGATCAACCCCGACGCCAAGCTCGGCATCGGCCCGCCCGTCACCGACGGCTACTACTACGACTTCGACGTCGCCGAGCCCTTCACCCCCGAGGACCTCAAGGCGATCGAGAAGGGCATGGACCGCATCGTCAAGCAGGCCCAGCGCTTCCGTCGCGTCGTCGTCACCGACGAGGAAGCCCGCGAGCGCATGGCCGGGGAGCCCTACAAGCAGGAGCTCATCGGCCTCAAGGGCGCCGCGGACTCCGGCGACTCCGGTGAGAGCGTCGAGGTCGGCGCCGGCGAGCTGACGGTCTACGAGAACGTCGACCCGAAGACCGGTGAGGTCGTCTGGCAGGACCTCTGCCGCGGTCCGCACGTCCCGCACACCCGGTGGATCGGCAACGCGTCGAAGCTCATGCGGGTCGCGGCGGCGTACTGGCGCGGCTCGGAGAAGAACCCCCAGCTGCAGCGCATCTACGGCACCGCCTGGCCGGACAAGGACCAGCTGAAGGCCTACCTCGTCCGCCTCGAGGAAGCCGCCAAGCGCGACCACCGCAAGCTCGGGGCCGAACTCGACCTGTTCTCGTTCCCGGACGAGATCGGCTCGGGCCTCGCGATCTTCCACCCGAAGGGCGGCATCATCCGCCGCGAGATGGAGGACTACTCGCGACGCCGGCACGAGCAAGAGGGCTACTCGTTCGTCTACACGCCGCACATCACCAAGGGTGACCTGTTCGAGCAGTCCGGGCACCTCGGCTGGTACAAGGACGGCATGTTCCCGGCCATGCACATGGACGAGGCACGCGACGAGGACGGAAACGTCACCCGGCAGGGCGCGGACTACTACCTCAAGCCGATGAACTGCCCGATGCACATCCTCGCCTACCGCTCCCAGGCCCGGTCCTACCGCGACCTGCCGCTGCGGATGTTCGAGTTCGGCACGGTCTACCGCAACGAGAAGTCTGGTGTGATCCACGGGCTCACCCGGGTGCGCGGCATGACGCAGGACGACGCCCACATCTTCACCACGCAGGAGAAGATGAAGGAGGAGCTCACCACGACGCTCGAGTTCGTGCTCTCCCTGCTGCGCGACTACGGCCTCGACGACTTCTACCTCGAGCTCTCCACGAAGGACCCGGAGAAGTACGTCGGCGACGACGAGGTCTGGGAGATCGCGACGAACACCCTGCGCGAGGTCGCGGAAGAGTCCGGGCTCGAACTCGTGCCCGACCCCGCCGGCGCGGCGTTCTACGGCCCGAAGATCTCCGTCCAGGCCCGCGACGCCATCGGCCGCACCTGGCAGATGTCGACCGTGCAGCTCGACTTCAACCTGCCCGAGCGCTTCGAGCTCGAGTACACGGCGCCCGACGGCTCCCGGCAGCGCCCGGTGATGATCCACCGTGCACTCTTCGGGTCGATCGAGCGGTTCTTCGGCGTCCTCACCGAGCACTACGCCGGCGCGTTCCCGGCCTGGCTCGCCCCGGTCCAGGTCGTCGGGATCCCGGTCGCGGCCGAGTACGGCGACTACCTCGACGAGGTCGTCGCGAAGCTCCGCTCGCACGGCGTCCGCGCCGAGGTCGACCACTCCGACGACCGGATGCAGAAGAAGATCCGCACGCACACCAAGGCGAAGGTGCCGTTCCAGCTCATCGCCGGCGGCGACGACCGCGACGCCGGGGCGGTGTCGTTCCGCTTCCGCGACGGTCGACAGGACAACGCGGTGCCGGTCGACGAGGCCGTGGAGCGCATCCTCACCGCGATCCGCGAGCGCGCGCAGGTCTGATGACCCAGCCAGGGCCCACGCCGCCGGTTCCGGACCGACGCGCCAGCGGCGGGACGGTCGTGCCGGTGGGGAGAGGCACCGAGCAGGTCCCTGGGACCGGTCACGTCGAGGACGTGGTCGGCCCCGGGGCCGACGGTGCGTCCCGCGCACCCGTTGCGTCCGGCGCACCCGTTGCGTCCGGCGCACCGGTTGCGTCCGGCACACCTGTTGCTTCCGGCACACCTGTTGCTCCCGGCACACCTGTTGCTCCCGGCGCCTCTGTCGCCTCCGGTGCCGAGGACCCGCTGGTCATCCGCGACGCCGCGACCGGAGCCGCGGTCGCCGACGCCTTCCAACGGCTGTGGAACCCGCACCGCATGGCGTACATCGACGCCGGACGCGACGGCAAGGGCCGCGGCCACGACGACGACTGCCCGTTCTGCGAGGCGCCCCACAAGACCGACGAGGACGCCCTCATCGTCGCCCGGGGAGAGCACGCCTACGTGCTGCTCAACCTGTTCCCGTACAACAACGGGCACCTGCTCGTGTGCCCCTACCGCCACATCCCGCTGTACGACGAAGCCTCACCCGACGAAGTCCGCGAGATGGGCGAGCTCACGCAGACGGCCATGCGCGTGCTGCGTGCGGTCTCACACTGCGACGGCTTCAACATCGGGATGAACCAGGGCGAGGTCGCGGGGGCGGGCGTGGCCGGGCACCTGCACCAGCACATCGTCCCCCGGTGGCAGTCCGACTCGAACTTCTTCCCGATCATCGCCCGCACGAAGTCGATGTCGCAGCTGCTCGGCGAGACCCGTCGTCTGGTCGCGGAAGGCTGGCCGACGGAGCACTAGACTGGCCGAATCATGAGCGACAGCAGCAGCACCCCGAGCACCCCCGGCACCTCGATCACCGGCTCCGACCGCGTCAAGCGCGGCCTCGCGGAGATGCTCAAGGGCGGCGTGATCATGGACGTCGTCGACGCCGAGCAGGCCCGCATCGCGGAAGAAGCCGGCGCCACGGCCGTCATGGCCCTCGAGCGCGTCCCCGCCGACATCCGTGCCCAGGGCGGTGTCGCCCGCATGTCCGACCCGTCGATGATCGAGGAGATCATCGCCGCGGTCTCGATCCCGGTCATGGCGAAGGCCCGCATCGGCCACTTCGTCGAGGCCCAGGTGCTGCAGGAGCTCGGTGTCGACTACATCGACGAGTCCGAGGTGCTCTCGCCCGCCGACTACGTCAACCACATCGACAAGTGGAACTTCACCACCCCCTTCGTCTGCGGCGCGACCAACCTCGGCGAGGCCCTGCGCCGCATCACCGAGGGTGCGGCGATGATCCGCTCCAAGGGCGAGGCCGGCACGGGCGACGTGTCCGAGGCCACGAAGCACATCCGCACCATCTCGAAGGAGATCGCGGCGCTGCGTCACCTCAAGGAGGACGAGCTCTACGTCGCGGCGAAGGAGCTCCAGGCACCCTTCGACGTCGTCAAGGAGGTCGCGCAGACCGGCAAGCTCCCCGTCGTGCTCTTCACGGCGGGCGGTGTGGCCACCCCGGCCGACGCCGCGATGATGATGCAGCTCGGTGCGGACGGCGTCTTCGTCGGTTCCGGCATCTTCAAGTCGGGCGACCCGGCCAAGCGTGCGGCCGCGATCGTCAAGGCGACGACCTTCCACGACGACCCGAAGGTCATCGCCGAGGTCTCCCGCGGGCTCGGCGAGGCGATGGTCGGCATCAACGTCGCCGACGTCCCCGCTCCGCACCGCCTGGCCGAGCGTGGCTGGTAGTCCGACGGCGCACCCGCGCATCGGCGTCCTCGCGCTGCAGGGGGACTTCCGCGAGCACATCGCCTCACTGACCGAGCTCGGTGCCGACGTCGTGCCGCTCCGTCGTCCGGAGGAGATCGCGTCGCTCGACGGCGTGGTCGTCCCCGGCGGCGAGTCGAGCGTGATGGACAAGCTGTCGCGCGCGTTCGGTGTCGCGGAGCCCCTGGCGGATGCCATCCGCAGCGGACTCCCCACGTACGGCACGTGCGCCGGCATGATCATGCTCTCCGCACGCATCGCGGCGGGCATCCCCGGGCAGCAGACGCTCGCGGTGCTCGACACGACGGTGCGGCGGAACGCCTTCGGCAGCCAGAATGACTCGTTCGAGATCGACATCCCGATGCCGGAACTCGGTGAGGTGCCCGTGCACGCCGTGTTCATCCGGGCACCCGTGGTCGAGGAGCACGGCGCCGGCGTCGAGGTCCTCGGGGCACTCCCGGACGGGCAGGTCGTCGCGGTGCAGCAGGGCAACGTCATCGCCAGCGCGTTCCATCCCGAGGTCGCGGGGGAGGACCGGTTCCACCGGCGCTTCCTCGACCTCGTCCACGCCTCCTGACGCCCACCCTCGCTGCCGGAACCAGGTTCCGGACACGGAACCACGATCTTCCGCGGTGCTGTGTCCGGAACCTGGTTCCCCACAGCGTGACTCGCTCGGGGCCTACCCGCGCGCCGAGCGGCGGGCTCCGAGCCGACCACCGGGCTGCGCACTGTCCACAGGACCAGCGCGCCGGACCGACACCGCGCCTCCCGGCTCGGTAGACTGACCAGGATCTTCCGCAAGACGCAAGGAGCACCGTGTCCGGGCATTCCAAGTGGGCAACGACCAAGCACAAGAAGGCGGTCATCGACCAGCGCCGTGCCAAGTCGTTCGCCAAGCTCATCAAGAACATCGAGGTCGCCGCCAAGATGGGCGGCGCCGACCTGTCGGGCAACCCGACCCTGGTCGACGCCGTGCAGAAGGCCAAGAAGACCTCGGTGCCGAACGACAACATCGACCGCGCGATCAAGCGCGGCGCCGGTCTCACCGGCGAGTCGATCGAGTACACGACGATCATGTACGAGGGCTACGGCCCGAACGGCGTCGCGATGCTGATCGAGTGCCTCACGGACAACAAGAACCGCGCTGCGGCCGAGGTCCGTACGGCGATGTCGCGCAACGGCGGCACGATGGCCGATCCGGGCAGCGTCGCGTACAACTTCTCGCGGAAGGGCGTCATCTCGGTCACGAAGACCGACGGCCTCGACGAGGACACCGTCATGGGCGCCGTGCTCGACGCCGGCGTCGAGGACGTCATCGACCAGGGCGGCGGCTTCGAGGTCATCACCGAGGCGAGCGACCTCGTCGCGGCCCGTACGGCCCTGCAGGACGCCGGCATCGACTACGACTCGGCCGACGCCGAGTTCGTCCCGGGGCTCAAGGTCCCGGTCGACGCCGACACCGCCCGCAAGGTCTTCAAGCTGATCGACGCGCTCGAGGACTCGGACGACGTGCAGAACGTCTACGCGAACTTCGACATCCCCGCGGACGTCCAGGCCGAGCTCGACGACGACGAGGACTAGCACGGTGCTCCGGGTGCTCGGGGTCGACCCCGGGCTCACCCGGTGCGGTGTCGGCGTGGTCGAGGTCGCACCGAACCGGCGCGCCCGCCTCGTGCACGTGACCGTCGTCCGGACGCCAGCGGACATGGCCCTCGAGCAGCGGTTGCTGCGGATCGCCGACGGCATCGCCGCCGAGATCGACGAACACCGCCCGCAGGCCGTCGCCGTCGAGCGGGTCTTCGCCCAGGCGAACGTCCGGACGGTGATGGGCACGGCGCAGGCCGCCGGACTCGCGCTGCACGCAGCGGCAGCGCGCGGTCTGCCGGTCGGACTGCACACCCCGTCCGAGGTGAAGGCGGCCATCACCGGGTACGGCAACGCCGACAAGCGGCAGGTGCAGACCATGGTCGCCGCGGTCCTCGGGCTCGCGGAGGCTCCCAAGCCCGCCGACGCTGCTGACGCGTTAGCCCTCGCCGTCTGTCACGCCTGGAGGCTCGGCTCGCCCGACCAGGCAGGGTCCGGTCCGTCATCGCTCACCCC
>NZ_JBPUGH010000175.1:0-6753 GCF_051548005.1 Curtobacterium flaccumfaciens
AGCGACAACTCGTGCGACCTCGACGAACGCAGTCGGGCGTGTCTCGAGCGCCGAGTACCCCCGCCCCGCCCCGCCCAGCTCGCGCTACGCGGCGCGGATGCGGTCGAGCGCGAGCTGCAGGTCGTCCGGGTAGGAGGCCTCGAACTCCACCCACTCCCCCGTGCGCGGGTGCTCGAACCCGAGCCGCACGGCGTCGAGCCACTGCCGCGTGAGCCCGAGCTCGTTCGCGAGCACCGGATCGGCCCCGTACATGGTGTCCCCGACGAGCGGGTGCCGCGTCGCCGCCATGTGCACGCGGATCTGGTGCGTGCGGCCGGTCTCGAGGTGCACCTCGAGCAGGGTCGCCGACCGGAAGGCCTCGAGCGTCTCGTAGTGCGTCACGCTCGGCTTGCCGTCCGCCGTGACCGCGAACTTCCAGTCGCTCGACGGGTGCCGGCCGATCGGGGCGTCGATCGTGCCGGAGGTCGGGTCCGGGTGACCCTGGGCGAGTGCGTGGTAGACCTTGTCGACCGTGCGCTCCTTGAACGCGCGTTTGAGGTGCGTGTACGCGAGCTCCGTCTTGGCGACCACCATCAGCCCGGAGGTCCCGACGTCGAGCCGGTGCACGATGCCGGCCCGCTCGGCGGCACCGGAGGTCGCGATCGTGAACCCGGCAGCGGCGAGGCCCCCGGGGACGGTCGGGCCGTCCCAGCCGGGAGACGGGTGCGCGGCGACGCCGATGGGCTTGTCGACGACGACGATGTCCTCGTCGTCGTGCACGACCGTCATGCCCGGCACCTCGACCGGGACGATCCGCGGGGCTTCCTTCGGCGTCCACTCGACCTGCAGCCACGAATCGGCGTGCAGCCGGTCCGACTTGTCCACGGTCACGCCGTCGACGGTCACGCCGCCGGCGGCGACGACCTCGGCCGCGAACGAGCGGCTGAACCCGAGCAGCTTCGCGATGGCGGCGTCGACGCGCTCACCGGCGAGTCCGTCGGGCACGGGCAGGGAACGGGTCTCGCTCAACGGTCGTGCCTCACGTGGCGTCGTGACCGAGCTGGTCGCGGCCGTGCGGGTCGCGGCCGTCACGCGGCGCGCGCGGGTCCTCGACGAGCGGCCGGGAGGCACTGCTCGCCTCCGCCTCGCTGGTCGCGACCGCGGCGTCCTGCTCGCGACGCTTCTTCTCACTGACCGCGCGCGTGCCGTCGAGGTTCACCCCGAGGATGACGAGCAGCACGAAGATGACCATGCTCACGCAGATGAACGAGTCGGCGATGTTGTAGATCGCGGGCATCATCCACGGCGTCGAGATGAAGTCCACCACGTGCCCGCGGCCGAAGCCGGGCTCACGGAAGAGCCGGTCGAGCAGGTTCCCGAGCGCGCCCCCGAGCAGCATGCCGAGGACGATCGCCCACCACATCGAGCGGATGCGCCGGGCGAACACGATGATCGCGACGACGACGGCCGCCGAGACGATCGAGAACACCCACGTCATGTTCACCGCGAAGGAGAACGCGGCCCCGGGGTTCCGGACGTAGAAGAACTGCAGGGCGTTGCCGAGGACCGCGACGGGCCGGCCGTACGGCAGGTTCGCGACGACGAGCGCCTTGACGATCTGGTCGAACGCCACCACGACGACAGCGGCGAAGGCCAGTGCCGCGATCGCGCGGACACTGACCTTCGCTCGTGGTGCTGGTCGTGACAACGTCAGTTGCCGACGCCCGAGGCAGAGGCCGGGGCGAACCCGGACTGCTCGGTGCTGCCAGAGGTGTCGAGCTCGTTGAGCTGCCCCTGGATGTAGCTCTTCAGCTGGGCGCGGTAGTCGCGCTCGAACGTGCGGAGCTCGTCGATCTTGCCCTCGAGCTGGCGCTGCTCCTGCTCGAGCACCGCGACACGCTGACGGTTGGTGTTCTCGGTGTCGGCGATGATCTGGCGCTGCTTGGCCTCGGCGTCCGAGACGAGGCGAGCGGCCTGCGCGGTGCCCTCGGCGATGAGCGCGTCACGCTTCTCGATGCCCTCGCGGACGTGCTCCTCGTGCAGACGACGGGCGAGCGTGAGGAGGTTCGTGGTGCCCTCGGTGTCCTCGTCCGGCGAGACCGTGGTGGCAGGAGCGGCAGCGGCGACCGGCGCGGGCTCCGGAGCGGCGGCGACGGGGGCCGGCTCGGGCTCGGGGGTCGGAGCGGGCTGCTCGTCGACCTGCTCGGTCGCGGCCGGCTTCGGCGCCGACTCGGCGGCCTGCAGGCGCTGGCGCAACTCGTCGTTCTCGGCGGTCAGGCGACGGAGCTCGACCACGACCTCGTCGAGGAAGTCGTCGACCTCGTCCTGGTCGTAGCCCTCGCGGAACTTCGTCGGCTGGAACCGCTTGTTGACTACGTCTTCCGGCGTCAAAGCCATTGCCGTCACCTCAATAGAACTGCTGAACGTGTGGAACCACTACCGGTGCGACCGAATCTACCAGTCGTACCGTGTGGTGCGGATGCCGCGCCGAGGCGGGCATCGATCCCGACCACCGTACACCGACGGGGACGGGGAGTCGTCACCGCGCCTGGCGTGGCGCGTGTCGGGGCTGTCGATCAGGCCGAGGCCGTGATGAGCAGTCCGACGATGAACCGGACGATGATCGCGACGAGCAGCACGATCGTCCAGCCGAAGTCGAGCGCCACCGGTCCCATCCGCATGGGCGGGAGGAGACGACGCACGAAGCGGATGGGCGGGTCGGTGATCGTGTAGACCACGTCCGCGACGACGAGCATGCCGCCCCGCGGTCGCCACTGCCGGTTGAAGGTCTGGACGAGGTCCAGGGCGAACCGGCCCCAGAGCACGATGATGTAGAGCAGGAGTGCGTAGTACAGGACCAGGAGGATCGCGGTCACGGTTGGGGCTCGCTCGTCTCGGGTGGCCGTCGTCCGTGCTGGCTGCTCACGGGAGGTCGGTCACGGGCGGGTGGGCCGGCCGGTACGGCGCAGGCGGTGAGCGCGCGCCGGGTCCGGCTCAGGACTGGGCGAAGAAGTTCGCCTCGATGTCGGACTCTACCTCAGGCGCCTCACCGCTCACTGCGACGTGGGCCGGGGAGAGCAGGAAGACCTTGTTGGTGACGCGCTCGATCTTGCCGTACAGGCCGAGCGACAGCCCCGAGGCGAAGTCGATCATGCGGCGCGCGTCGGCCTCGGTCATCTGCGTGAGGTTGATGATCACGGGGATGCCGTCGCGGAAGCTCTCCGCGATGGACTGCGCGTCCTTGTACTCACGGGGGTGGACGGTGAGGATCTCGTTCATTTCCTGGACCGGGGTCGCCTTCTGTGCGGTCGTGTGCGAGCGGCGGAGCGGGGTGACCTGGGCACCGCGCTGCGGGGTGTGCGCCTTGGGCTCGGGAGCCGGGGTCGGTGCGGGCGCAGCCGCCGCCGGGGCCTCCTGAGCAGCCGGAGCGGGAGTCGCGGCCGGGGCGGCCTGGGCACGCGCCAGGGCGGCCTGCGGCTCGTCCTCGTACTCGAGTTCCTCGTCGGCGAGGCCGAGGTAGACCATCGTCTTCTTCAGCGGACCAGCCATGGTTCCTCCCGGGTTCGTGCTCGTGGTTGCCCTGCTGTCGAGGCTACGGTGCGTCCGGGCGTTTCCCCGTGATTGCGGTCCCGATCCGGAGGTGTGTCGCGCCCTCGGCGATCGCCTCCGCGTAGTCGCCGCTCATGCCCGCGCTGATGTCCGTCGCGCCGGGTGCCAGCGACACCACCCGCTCGGAGATCCCGCGCAGCCGGGCGAACGCCGCGCGCGGCTCCTCGTCGAGCGGCGCGACCGCCATCACGCCCCGGAGCCGGATCGTCCCGGTGCCGAGCACCCGCTCGACCATGGCCTCGACGGCGTCGGGCCGGACACCGCCGCGGTCCGGGTCGTCCGTGAGGTTCACCTGGACGAAGCCGTCGATCACCGGCGGCTCCGGCTCGGCGTCGGTCGGGGCGAACGCGTCCACCACCGAGTCCCGGTCGAGCGACTGCACGACGTGCGCGTAGCGACGGACCTGCCGCGCCTTCTTCGACTGCAGCTGCCCGACGAAGTGCCAGGTGAGCGGCAGGTCGGCGAGCTCCGCCGCCTTCGCCTGCGCCTCCTGGTGTCGGTTCTCCCCCACGTCGGTGACGCCGAGCGCGGCGAGCTCGCGGACGAGCGACGCCGGGTGGTACTTCGTCACGACGATGAGCGTCAGCTCGTCGGGGCTGCGCCCCGCGGCCCGGGCCGCGTCGGCGATGCCGCTCCTGACGGACGCGAGACGCGCCTCCGGTCCGTCGTCGGGTGACGAGGCGGAGGGGAGGCGCGGATCACCTGCCACGGGAGGCACGCCTCCGGCGTCGGCGTTCATGAGACCGTCCTCGCAGGCTCGTCCGGCGCTGGCGTCGCACGGCGCTGGCGCGCCGTATTCAGCTCCAGCGCGTTACTTCAGGAAGTCGGGGACGTCGAGCTCGTCGTCGTCGTCGAAGGCCGGGTCGGCAGCGCGCTGCACCGGCGCCTCGTGCTCCTGCGACGCCCACGAGGACGACGAGTCCTCGATGGCACCGGTCGCGCCGGCTGCGCCGGCCGCGGCGCCGGAGGTCGCGCCGCCGTCCGCCTCGACCCAGCTCGAGCGACGCTCCTTCTGCTGCGCGGTCGGCTCGCCACCGTCGAAGCCCGCGGCGATGACGGTCACGCGGACCTCGTCGCCGAGCGTGTCGTCGATGACCGCACCGAAGATGATGTTCGCCTCGGGGTGCACGGCCTCCTGCACCAGGCGGGCGGCGTCGTTGATCTCGAAGATGCCGAGGTTCGAGCCACCCTGGATCGAGAGCAGCACACCGTGCGCACCGTCGATCGAGGCCTCGAGCAGCGGGCTGGCGACGGCGAGCTCGGCGGCCTTGATCGCCCGGTCGGCGCCCCGCGAGGAACCGATGCCCATGAGCGCCGAACCGGCACCCTGCATGACCGATTTGACGTCGGCGAAGTCGAGGTTGATGAGACCGGGGGTCGTGATGAGGTCCGTGATGCCCTGGACGCCGGCGAGGAGGACCTGGTCGGCGGTGGCGAAGGCCTCGACCATCGAGATGCCGCGGTCGGAGATCTCGAGGAGACGGTCGTTCGGCACGACGATGAGCGTGTCGACCTCGTCCTTGAGCGAGGCGACGCCGTTCTCGGCCTGGGACTGCCGACGCTTGCCCTCGAAGCTGAACGGCTTCGTGACGACACCGATGGTCAGCGCGCCGATCGACTTCGCGATGCGGGCCACCACGGGAGCACCACCCGTGCCGGTCCCGCCGCCCTCACCGGCGGTGACGAAGACCATGTCGGCACCCGCGAGGGCCTCCTCGATCTCCTCGGCGTGGTCCTCGGCGGCGCGACGGCCGACCTCGGGGTCCGCGCCGGCGCCGAGCCCGCGGGTGATCTCGCGACCGACGTCGAGCTTGACGTCGGCGTCGCTGAGCAGCAGGGCCTGCGCGTCGGTGTTGATCGCGATGAACTCCACGCCGCGGAGGCCGAGCTCGATCATGCGGTTCACGGCGTTGACGCCGCCGCCGCCGACACCGACGACCTTGATGACGGCGAGGTAGTTGTGGTTCGTGGTCACGTCAGTCCGGCCTCCGGTTGAACCCTCAACCTCTACTTGAAAGTCAGGGTTTTTGCTGCTAGGTGTGGTGCTTGCGTCGACGCTACGGGTGCCCTCCCGACGAGGCACAGCCGCCACGCCGCGTGTCGTCCGATTCCGCCCGACTCCGGTGCCCGGAGCGACCCCGACGACTACTTCGCCGAGCGGATGACGCCGTTGTCGGGCGCGCTGACGTCGTACTCGACGACGGATCCCGGGTCGCGGGCCTCGTGGTCCCGGACGAGCGCCGCCAGGAGTCGGGCCTTGGCGTCCGAGGAGTCCGGGCTCCCCCAGACGACCTTCGAGCCGTCCTCCAGGGTCAACGTGACGTCGTCGGCGGTGGAGGCCTTGACGGCCTTCGTCTGCGAGCGCACCGACGACGGGAGCGCCAGGACCACCTCGGACATGGTGCGGAACACCGGCGACCCGAGCTTCGCGCTGCCGATGTCGGCGAGGGGCATCGTGTCCGGGCGGTCCTTCGCCGACTGCACGACGATCCCGGCCGGATCGACGAGGTCGAACGTCCGGCCGGACTGCACCGCGACCACGGGGGTGCGCTCGGTCACGGTGACGACGAGCGTGTGGGGCGGCGCCTCCTCGGTCACGTAGCTCTCGATGAGCGGGAACCGCGCGATGTCACGCTTCACCTCGTCGAAGTCGAGCCGGGCGAGGGGCGTGCCGATCTGGTCGGACAGGGCGCGTCGGAGCGCCGCGTCATCCACCCGGTTCGTGCCCTTGACCTCGATCGTCTGCAGCGCCATGAGCGGCGAGTACACGGCGACGAGGATCGACGCGCCGAGGACGACGACGATGCCGGCCGCGGTGATCCACGCGGCACGACGGTGGCGGCTCCGCCGGGTGAAGCGGCGGACCTCGGCACGTTCGAGGAGCCGGCGACGGCGCCTGGCGATCCGGGCCTCCCGCGCGGTCTCCGCGGCCCGGACCTTCGTCCCGATCGGGGTCTCCAGGACGTCGGTCAGCCGGGCGTCGCCGTGGACGGACTCGTCGGGTGTCGCACCCCCGTCCGTACGTCGCGCCCCGTCGTGGTCGGGCGCGGTGTCCGTGCGGGGGCGCGGTCCGCGTCGGTCGTCGGACGGGTGGTCCTCGTCCGGCGCGTACTCGCGGAGGCGCCCGGCGACGGACGACAGCCCGGCGCCGAGACGACGTCCCGC
>NZ_JBPUGH010000176.1:0-6705 GCF_051548005.1 Curtobacterium flaccumfaciens
GTCCGGCCCTGCGCTGGCCCGGTCGGCCGCCGCCGCGCCGCGAGCTCAGGCCGCGGGCCGGAACCGCCGCAGCCGCAGACTGTTCGTGACGACGAAGACCGACGAGAACGCCATCGCCGCCCCCGCGAGCACGGGGTTCAACAGCCCCGCCATCGCGAGCGGGATCGCCGCCACGTTGTACGCGAAGGCCCAGAACAGGTTCCCCTTGATCGTGCGGAGCGTCGCCCGTGACAACCGGACGGCGTCCGCCACGACCGTGAGCCGGCCGCTCACCACGGTGATGTCGCTCGCCGCGATCGCCGCGTCGGTCCCGGCTCCCATCGCGATCCCGAGGTCGGCCGCCGCGAGCGCTGCCGCGTCGTTCACGCCGTCGCCGACCATCGCGACGACGTGGCCCTCGCGCTGCAGCCGTCGCACGGTGTCGAGCTTCGAGGCGGGGGTCGCCCGGGCGTGCACCTCGTCGATGCCCACGGCGTCCGCCACCGCACGTGCGGCTCCGTCGTTGTCGCCGGTGAGCAGGACGGGGTGCAACCCGAGTGCCCGGAAGCGCTCGACCGCGAGGGCCGACTCGTCCTTCACGGTGTCACCGACGACGATCACGCCGAGGGCTGTGCCGTTCCGGGCGACGACGACCGCGGTGGCCCCGTCGGCCTCCGCACGAGCGACCGCGTCCACCGCGTCCGACGGGACGTCGACCGCCCAAGCGTCCCGCAACCAGTCGTGGCCGCCGACGAACACGGCGTCGCCGTCCACGACGGCCTGCACGCCCGAGCCCGGGGTCGCGACGAAGTCGTCGGCGCGGGGCACGTCGACGCCACGGTCCCGCGCTGCAGCGACCACTGCCCGTGCCACGGGATGCTCGGAGCCGTCCTCGACGGCGGCGGCCAGCGCGAGCACGTCGACGTCGACGCCGCGAGGAAGTGACCCGCCCTCCGCCGGGACGACCGCCCGCACGGTCATCGCACCGGTGGTCACCGTCCCGGTCTTGTCGAGCACGATCGTGTCGACGGCGCGGGTGCGCTCGAGGACCTCCGGCCCGCCGATCAGGATGCCGAGCTGCGACCCGCGGCCGGTCCCGACGAGCAGGGCCGTGGGCGTCGCGAGCCCGAGCGCGCACGGGCAGGCGATGATGAGCGTCGCCACCGCAGCGGTGAACGCCGCGGTCACGGATCCACCGAACACGAGCCACCCGACGAACGCGAGCAGCGCCAGCCCGATGACGACGGGGACGAAGACCCCGGACACCCGGTCGGCCAGCCGCTGCACGTCGGCCTTGCCGGTCTGCGCCTCCTCGACGAGCCGGCCCATCCGGGCGAGCTCGGTCTCGGCGCCGACGGCGGTGATCGTCACCTCGAGTCGGCCGCCGACGTTCACGGTCGCCCCGGTGACGTGGTCACCCGTCCGGACCTCGACCGGCACTGCTTCGCCCGTGAGCATGCTGAGGTCGACCGCCGACGACCCCGCGCGGACGACGCCGTCGCTCGGGATGCGCTCGCCGGGCCGGACGACCACCACGTCACCGACGACGAGGGACGACACCGGCACGCGCGACTCGTCCGCACCGCGGAGCACCGACGCGTCCTTCGCGCCGAGCTCGAGCAGCGCCCGCAACGCCGCGCCGGACTCGCGCTTCGCCCGGGCCTCCATGTACCGGCCCGCGAGCACGAACACCGTCACGGCGGACGCGACCTCGAGGTAGAGCTCGGTCCCCTCCGGGTCGGCCGCGAACCACGAGAACGACATGTGCATGCCCGGCATCCCGGCGTCGCCGAGGAACAGCGCGTACAGCGACCACAGGAAGGCTGCGAGGACGCCGACGCTCACCAGGGTGTCCATCGTCGCCGCACCGTGGCGTGCGTTCACCCACGCGGCCCGGTGGAACGGCAGCGCGCCCCACACCGCGACGGGGGCCGCGAGCGTCAGCGCCGCCCACTGCCAGTTCGGGAACTGCAGGACCGGCACCATCGAGAGCACGACGACCGGGAGCGCGAGCACGGCCGACACGACGAGCCGACGACGCAGCAGCGTGGTCTCGTCGTCCGGGAGCGGCGTGTCCGTGGTCGCCGGAGGCGGCGCCGGGACCGTCGCACCGTAGCCGGCCGACGCGACGGTGGCGATCAGCCGGTCGACGTCGACGTCAGCGGCGTCCTCGACACGCACCTGCGCCTTCTCGGTCGCGTAGTTCACCGTGGCGGTGACCCCGGGCAGCTTGCCGAGCTTGCGCTCGATGCGGTTCGCGCACGAGGCGCAGGTCATGCCCGTGATGTCGAGCTCGACGTCGCTCACGAGTGCACGACCTCGTACCCCGCTTCCGCGATGGCCGTGCGCAGGACGTCGTCGTCGACGGGAACGTCCGAGGTCACGGTGACGGTCGACGAGCCGCCGGGCACGAGGTCGACCGCCACGCCCTGGACGCCGTCGACCTCGGTGAGTTCCTCGGTGACGCTCATCACGCAGTGTTCGCAGGTCATGCCGGTGACGAGCAGGGTCTCGGTGGTCATGCTGGTTCCCTCCATCGGGTTCGGTCGGTTCAGGAGCGGACGAGGCGCGCGATCGCGTCGCTCGCCTCCCGCACCTTCTGGTCGGCG
Organism: Curtobacterium flaccumfaciens; assembly: GCF_051548005.1. GTDB lineage: Bacteria > Actinomycetota > Actinomycetes > Actinomycetales > Microbacteriaceae > Curtobacterium. The sequence continues at coordinate 2,589 of NZ_JBPUGH010000176.1, forward strand.
GCGTCGCCGCCCTCGGCGACGGCCTCGGCGACGCAGTGCTTGAGGTGGTCCTCGAGCAGGGAGAGCGCCACGCGTTCGAGCGCCCGGTTCGCCGCGGAGATCTGGGTGAGGACGTCGATGCAGTACGTCTCGTCCTCGACCATGCGCGCGATGCCGCGCACCTGGCCCTCGGCGCGGCGGAGCCGTTTGAGCAGGTCGTCCTTGTCGCCGATGTAGCCGACGTGCGCGTGCGTGTCCCCGTGCATCGTTTCTCCGTCCACGGCAACATGGTACCCCCATGGGGTATTCCGGGTCGTGAAACCGTGTGGCCGCGACACCCGGACGGGAGGCACGGCTCGGCTTCCGCGGGCGTGTGGCGCTCCGGTAGGTTCCGGTCTCGTGCATCGTCTCTCCCCCGGCCAGCGCTGGGTCGTCGGCCTCGGCGTCTTCGCACTCGTCCTCCTCGTGGTCGGTCTCGTCGCCGTCATCACCACCGTCCATGCCTCGGGGTGGTGCCTGGTCGCGTCGAACGGCTCGGACCAGACCTGGGAGGGCTGCGAGACCGACGACTCCGGGATCATCTGGGGCGGCGCGCTCGCGGTCATCGGGCTGCTGCACCTGGGACTCACCGGTGCGGTCGGCGCGCTCGTGTGGACGTCGACCCCGACCATCGGTCCGAAGCCTGTCCGTGAGGAGTTCCACGTCTTCACCGTGGGGGACCTCGCCGGGTCGGCGGCGCAGGACGCGCTCTTCGGCCGGATCTTCCGGGCGGTCGAGGACGTCGTCCCGGGCTGGCGCTTCGAGGACGGCACCTCGCGGCCGGGCGGCCCCGACGACTCGATCGTGGGCTCGGTGGTCCGCCTCGACGCCGAGTGGCAGCTCGCCGTCCTGGACCGGCGCGCGGGCGCGGGCGTCCGGAGGGTGCAGGTCGAGCTGGCGTCCGGCGCGAGGGCGTGGATCTTCACCCCGATCGTGTAAGCAGTCCCCATGAGCACCGCGTCCAACGGGTTCCGGAAAGCGCGGTACACGCACGACGACGGCACCGACTACGACACGATCTTCACCGCCGAGTACGCCGGTCGGCAGTTCGCGAGCGACACCTACGCGACCCCGGACACCCGGTACGAGTACACGGTCGTTGGCGACGACGACCTCACCCTCCGCTCGATGCGGGCCCTCGGCGGACGTCGTGGCGGGGTGATCGGACCACGGACGGACCACGTCGTCTTCTGGCTGACCGCGGGTGAGCTCGAGATGCACTTCCCCGACCGGACGCGCGTGGTGCGTCCCGGGACCCCGTACATCGCCTCCGCGTCGGAGGCGTACCGGTTCGAGTCGTCCGGCACGGTCTACCACGGCATCCACGTCGCCGACGCGTTCCTCCGGGAGGTCGGCCACCAGCTCGGCTTCCGCCTGCCGGACGGCCCCCTGCTGTTCGACCAGCAGGACGAGGCGATCGCGCGCCGGGAACCCCTCCGTCGCCTCCTCCGCGAGTTGCAGTGCTCCCTGCTGGACGAGCGCGTCACCGGGCCCATGCGCACGGCACTGAACCGTCGACTGGCGACCGTGGTGCTCGACACGTTCCCGATCCGGAACCGCGGCGACGACGTCCCCGTGGCCAACCGACTGCGGGACGCCGTCCGCTTCGTCGAGGAGCACGCCGCCGAACGCCCGCCCGTCGCCCGGATCGCGGAGTCCTGCGGGCTGAGCGAACGCGGCCTGCAGGAGGTGTTCGCCCGCACGATGGGGACGACCCCGCGTCGCTTCCTCCGCGACCACCGACTCGACCGCGTCCGCGACGAACTCCTGCAACGCGACCACCAGACGGTCTCGGCCGTGTCCGCACGGTGGGGGTTCACCAACCCCGGCCGGTTCGCGCGCGACTACCGGGAGCGCTTCGGCGAGGACCCGGCGACGACGCTGCGCGACCGCTCGAACGCACGGCTCCGGCTCGCGGTCGCGTTCATCGAGGAGCACGCCGACGACGACCTCACGGTGGCGCGCATCGCCGAGGCCGCCGGTGTCCGCCCGCGCCGTCTCCAGCAGCTGTTCCGCGCCGAGCACGGCACGACGCCGACCGAGTACATCGCGGCTGCTCGACGACGAACCACGCTCGACCCGGCCGCCAGCCCAGCGCACTGAGTCAGCCGGTTCCCGCGCTGCGCACGGCCATGTCCCCCGGTGGGGTACAACCACCGGGGCGCGTCACGGCCGTTCCTGGAAGTCGGCTGACCGTTCTCAGCGGTGCGTGACGACGGTCGGTGGTGGCCCGTCTCATCCGTGAACAGCAACCGCTGGGAACGCCCGGCGGGACACGGAAGGAGCAACCATGGCTGACACCACGACCACCACGACCACCACCACGCCGCGCACCGCAGCAGCCGGCTCGACCAGCACCTCGGGCAAGACCACGATCGACGACACCGTCGTCGCGAAGGTCGCCGGCATCGCCGCCCGTGAGGTCAACGGCGTGCACTCGCTCGGCAACGGCGCCGCCCGCGCGATCGGCGCGATCCGCGACGCGATCGGCCAGCGCGACCACGGACAGGGCGTCAAGGTCGAGGTCGGCGAGAAGCAGGTCGCCGCCGACGTGGTGATCGTCGCCGAGTACCCGGTCGCCCTCCAGCAGGTCGCCGACGGTGTCCGCACCGGCGTGGCGCGTGCCCTCGAGCAGATCGTCGGCATGGAGGTCGCCGAGGTCAACGTGACCGTCCAGGACGTCTACATCCCGGGCGACGACGACGACAACGACGACAAGAAGGAGTCCCGCGTTGAGTAACACACTCGTCGGCGCACTGATCGGCGCCATCCTCGCCGTCGTCGCGCTGCAGTTCGGCTTCTGGGGCTTCGTCCTCGTCATCGTGTTCGGCGCGATCGGAGCCCTCGTGGCCGCGATCAGCTCGGGCAAGATCGACCGCGGTGCCCTGACCGACGTGCTGACCGGACGCCGGAGCTCCCGGTGACCGCCGGCCCGGGCGTGCCCGGCCGCGTCGAGGTCACCGCCCGGGCTCTGAACTCGCTCGCGCGGGCCGTCGCAGCCGAACGGCTCGGCGCCCCTGCCAAGCGGGTCCGGGTCGGACTCGGCGACGCGGCCGGAGCCCTGACGATCGACGTCGAGAGCCCCGTCCGCGCGCAGGACGACCTCGTCACCGCCGCCGGCCGTGCTGCCGGCGACATCCGCGACCGCGTCGCAGCCCTGGCCGGCCGGCGCGTCGGCTCCACCCACATCGAACTCACCGGCATCGTGCGCGAGCACGACGGCCGGGTCCGCTAGGAGGTCGTCATGAGCAACGGAACCGTCGAACGACGCATCCGTCGCCGCAGCGTGCACCCGTCCCGCTCCACCGCGGTGTCGGTCGCGCTCGTGGTGCTCGTCCTCGTGGCAGCGTGGATCGGTACCGAGTCGGTCCTGAAGGCCGTCGGTGCGCCCCCGCTGCTGGCGGACCCGCAGACGGTCGTCGACGCGGCCCTGAAGCCCGACGCCGCGTTCACGACGATCGTCGAGGTCGTCGCCGTGGTGCTCGTGGTCCTCGGGATCGTGCTGATCGTCCTGGCCCTCAAGCCCGGCCGGCAGCACCGTTCCGCGGTCGAACACGACCGGGGCGCCGTCGTCATCGACACCCGCATCCTCGCGTCCACCGCAGCGAACGCGGCCGGACTGGCCGCCGGCGTCCCCGAGGACAACACCTCCGCGACCGCGCGCGGCCGGAGCACCGAGGTCCGCGTCGTGCCCGTCACCGGGATCCCGGTCGACGAGCAGCGCATCCGGTCCGCGGTGGAGGAACGCCTCGGCCGGCTCGACGGCCGGTTCGGCAAGCGGGTGACGGTCCGTGTGGACGAGAAGGGAACACTGGCATGACCCGCAGCAACCGCACCCTGAACCGCATCATCCTGCTCGTGTTGGGCCTCGTCGCCGTCATCGTCGGCCTGACCATCGGCGCCGGCGTCCTGCCTCCGGTCCGTGACGCCCTCAACCCGTACGTCACGTTCCCCTCCAGCCTCTCCGTGCCCGCGGCGTCGCTGTGGATCGTCGTCGCCGCTTGCGTCGTGGTGATCGTGCTGGCACTGCTGTGGGTGTTCACTCGCGGCCGTGGCGGCACCAGCGTCGCCGTCCGGGAACGCAACGGTGAGGACCAGG
>NZ_JBPUGH010000177.1:0-6689 GCF_051548005.1 Curtobacterium flaccumfaciens
CGCGCCTCCCGTCCGTCGCGTGGGGACTACGCGGTCGTGACCCGCGTTCCGGAGAGGAGGCGGTCGGCAACGGTGCGCAGTGCCGCCTCGACGTCGGTCCCGTCCGGGTCGACGAGGGCTGACCACTGCGCGCCGCGAGCCGCGCGGACCGCCTCGCCCGCCGCGCGCCGCGCGTCCGGAGGGGAGTAGCCGTGGGTGGCGCACCACGCGGCGATCGCGGCGAGGTGGCCGCGGTGCACGAGTCGTTCGCGGTCGCGGCCGTCCAGTGTCTCGACGGCGCCGAGCTCGAACGCCAGGCGCACCGCGAGGCGTCGCTCCCGGTCCTCGAGCCCACCGAAGACGGTGGTCAGCCAGGCGACGAGGGCGTCGACGTCCGCCTCTGCAGGGAGCGCGACGTGGGAGACGTCGCGGTCGAGGTGCTCCACGACGGCGTCGATGAGGGCCTCCCGCGAGCCGAAGTGGTACACGATCGGGTAGGCGCTCGTGCCGAGGACCCGGCCGAGGCTCCGGACGGAGACCGCCTCGAGCTTGGTGTCGTGCAGGTGCTCGGCGACCTTCTCGATGATCGCGGGCTTGAGTGTCGGGTCGGGCTTCCTGGGCACGGGTCCTCCGGGGCAGCTGGTGGCCGCGGAATGCGACTCGAAGAAATATTACCGTACGTGCGATGCATTCGGCGCGCGCTTCCCTGTGGGATCTGCGAGAAAAGCGGAGCAAAGCTCGAGTACACGCACACTAGGGCGGATGTCCCCGTCCCAGCACCGCGCAGTGCCGCCTCGAACGCCCGCGGAGGGTCGAGCACTGCCGGCAGACCGTGGACGGCGTCGGGGCGCGGGGAAACGCTTCCTGGTCGTCGGCGACGTCCTCGACGGGATCCTCGTGCACACGACCGCCGAGACGATGGGCGAGCACGACCCGGACGCCAGCATCCGCCACCGAGCGGTCGGTGCCGGCGGGAACACCGCGACGTGGTTGGGCTGGCTCGGAGCCGAGGTCGACCTGGTCGCGCGCGTCGGTGTCGACGACGTGCACCGTCACGAACGCGGTCTGGAGGACGCCGGGGTCCGGCCGCACATCCGCTACGACGCATGTGCGAGCACCGGGACCGAGGTGTCCGTGCGGAACCGGAACGGGCGCACCGCGATGTCCGACCCGGCGGCCGCGGGGCTGCTCTCGGCGGCCGACGTCCCGCCCGACCTCGTCGAACGCGCGGACATCGTCCACCTGACCGGTGCAGGGATGCTGGCCGGTGGGGGAGCGGACCGGCTCGCCGAGCTCGTGGAGCTCGCGCGCTCCGGGCAGGCGCGCGTGTCGCTCGACCCGTCGTCCCCGGCCGTCGTCCGGGCACTCGGAGCCCCGGCGTTCGTCGAGGCCCTCACCGGTGTGGACGTGCTGTTCCCCGGACGCGACGAGGCCCTGGCGCTGACCGGAGCAACCGACCTCCGCGAAGCCGTCCGGCGACTGACCGAGCACGTCCCGCTGGTCGTCGTCACGGTCGGGGCGGACGGCGCCGTCGTCGGGCGGCCCGGGCGGAGCCCGCAGCGGGTGGCAGCGACGCCGGGGACGGTCGTCGACACGCTCGGAGCGGGAGACGCGTTCGCCGCGGGGTTCCTCCGCGCCTGGGCGACCGACCCCGTGCGGATCGGTTCCGCCGCACGGGAGGGCGGGCGGGTCGCAGCGCGCGCGCTCGGGTTCGTCGGTGGGCGTCCGCCAGCCTGACCCGCGGCCCGAAGGTGTGCGGCGGCGGTACTCCGGTGTGGTCGCTGCTCAGGCCTCGGCCGGCTCGGCCGTGAGCGTGAGCGTCTGCACGAGGCCTGCGGCGAGGGGCGCGAGCCGGAGCTCGACCCGCAGTCGCCCACTCGTGCCGGGCAGCCACCAGCGCAGGTGCGTCGGTGCGACCGAACGCTCCTCGACCGGCGCCGCTGCGAGGTCCGCCCCGACGGCGGTGGCGGCCTCGGCGATGTGCCGACGTCGACGTTCGTAGGGCTCGTCGAGCGCGACGTTGGGCGAGAAGACGCGATCGGCGACGGCGTCGTCCCACCCGACGAGCAGCGAGGACACCCGGCGCTGCGCGTCGCGCGTCTCGGGCAACACGTCGACGACCTCATGGGAGCGCCGCGTCCTCCCATCCGCTTCCAGCAGGAGGTCGAGGGCATCCGTCGCGGCAGCGGAGACCTTGGCCTGCGTGGCGTTCTCGAACGCGACGACGCCGAGGCCGTTCCGGGTGGACCACCGCATGTGCGCGGAGAAGCCCGGGTAGCCGCCGGAGTGCGAGGCGATCGGGCCGTACCGGTCGTCCTGCTCGACGAAGAGCCCGAACCCGTAGGCGGTCGGACGCGTCGAGCCCGGGACGACGACCGGTGGGACGACCCGCATCGCCTGCTGCATGAGCCGTCGGTCGGCAGGGGACACCGGCCCGGGCTCGGGATCGTCGGAGAACGCGGACGCCAGGTGGCGGCCCCAGCGGGCCAGGTCCGTCACGGTCGAGAACAGGCCGCCGATGGACGAGAACGCTCCCGGGCCGGTGAGCGGCAGGGGCTCCCACGTGCCCGCGTACGGCCGGACACCCGTGACGACGAAGCCGTCGGCGTCGGCGGCGGAGAACACCGTGTCGTGCAGGCCGAGCGGCCGGAGCACCCGGTCCGTCGCCGCCGCGGTGTAGGGCGCGCCGGACACCGCCGCGACCACCCGACCGAGCAGGGCGTAGCCGAGGTTGGAGTACGCGAACGCGGTGCCGGGGACGCTGTCGAAGAGCAGCCCGTCGCCGAGCACCGCGTCCAGCTCGGCGTCGAGCATCGACTCCTGGCGGTCAGCCCAGGGATCGTCGGTGGGGAAGCCGGCGGACATCGTCAGCAGCATCCGGACGGTGGGTACGGGGGAGTCCGGTGTCGGGAGCCGTACCGCGCGGAAGGCCGGCACGAACTCGGTGATCGGGGCGTCGAGGTCGAGTCGGCCGTCGGCGACCAGGGTGAGCAGGGTCGCCGCCGTCACGCTCTTCGTGCACGACGCGATCCGGTGGACCGTCGAGGCGTCGGGCGCGGTCCCGTCGCCGCGGTCGCCGTGGCCACCGGAGGCGATGAGTCCGCTCGGGTCGAACACGCCCCAGACGGAGCTGGGTGCCACGCCCCGCGCCACACGGTCGGCGAAGAGCGCGTCGACCCGGGCGAGGGCGTCCGCTGCGGTCACGAACGACGCATCCGGTCGTACGCGTCGAGCGCGCGCTGACGGCTCTGCTTCAGGTCGACCATCGGCTCGGGACGGTCTTCGTCGGCGGGTACCCACCGTCGCACGTACTCGCGGTGCGGGTCGAAGCGCTCGAGCTGACGCTCCGGGTTGAACACGCGGAAGTACGGTGCCGCGTCGAAGCCGGACCCTGCGACCCACTGCCAGTTGCCCGGGTTGTTCGCGGCGTCGGCGTCGACGAGAGTGTCCCAGAACCACTGCTCGCCGACCCGCCAGTCCACGAGGAGGTTCTTCACGAGGAAGCTCCCGGCGGCCAACCGCACGCGGTTGTGCATCGCTCCGGTGTGCCAGAGCTCCCGCATGCCGGCGTCGACGAGGTCGAAGCCCGTCGTCCCGGTCCGCCACGCGTCGAGTTCGGCGTCCGGGGCGTCGCGCCAGGGGAAGGCGTCGAACTCACGGCGGACGTTGACCGTCGCGATGTCCTCGCAGTGGAAGTACTCGTTCCAGTTGAACTCGCGCCAGGCGAGCTGCCGGAGGAACGCCGGTGCCTGCTGCCGCTGCGACGGCTCGAGCTGTCCGTGCAGGCGGTGCCAGACCTGGTACGGGCTGATCTCGCCCCAGCGGAGGTGCGGTGAGAGTCCGCTCGTGGCGTCCATGGACGGCTCGTCGCGCTGGTCGTAGTCCTCGAGGGCGTGCTCGACGAAGTGCTCGAGCCGCCGGCGTGCGCCGGTCTCGCCCGGCGTCCAGGCGTCACGGAGCCCCGCGGCCCAGTCCGGCTTCGTCGGCAGCAGGCCCCAGTCCTCGAGGTCGTCGCCGGTGGCGTCCGACGGGGCGGGGAGGTCGCGCGGCTTCGGGAGCGGGTGCCGGGGCTCCGGCATCGCCTGGGCCGCGCGCCAGAACGGGGTGAAGACCTTGTACGGCTCGCCCTGGCCGGTCGTCACCGTCCAGGGCTCCCAGAGGAGGTTGGCCGCGAAGCTGTGCGCCTCGACGCCGTGGTCGTGCAGGGCTGTCTTGATGCCCGCGTCGATGTCGCGTTCGGCATGGCCGTACCGGCGGTTCCAGAACACCGCATCGGCCTCGGAGTCGGTGACCAGGGCGTCGATGACTTCGGCAGCGGCACCGCGTCGGAGCACCAGCCGGGAACCGCGGTCGTGCAGTTCGTCGTCGAGGGCGGTCAGCGAGTGGTGTAGCCACCACTGCGCCGCAGCGCCGATCGGCCGCACACCGGGTGACTCGTCGTCGAGGACGTAGACGACCGTCAGCGTCCCGCCGTGGTCGATGCCCGCCCGGAGCGCCGGGTTGTCCGCGAGTCGGAGGTCGTCGCGGAGCCAGACGATCGCGCCGGTCACACGGAGGCCGTGTCGGGAGCGGAGCGCCGAGCCGGGACACCGGTGCCGGCTGCGCGGCGGACCTTCGTGCAGAGCTCGGTGAGGGTGCGGAGCTCGACATCGGTGAGCCCGGCGCCGAGCTGCGCGGCGATGCTCGCGGCGTGCTGGACCGCGACCGATCGGTAGACGTCGAACCCGTGCGGGGTGAGGGCGACGTAGACACCGCGCGCGTCCGTGGGGTCCGGCTGCTTCTCGACGATGCCCCGGGACGCGAGACGGTCGACGAGGCGGCTCACGCTCGGCTGGGTGAGGAGGAGGTGCCCGGTGAGGTCACGCATCCGCGACCGTCGACCCGGCTGGGTGGAGAGGTTGAAGCAGACGTCGTACTCGTTGAACGAGATCTCCCCGCCCGGGAACTCGGCGTTGAGGTTCCGCATCACCTGTACCTGCGCACGGAACAGGGATTCCCATGCCGCGACCGCAGTGGCCTTGTCACTCACCTTGCGTGCTCCCTCCGGACCGTCGCCCAACCCTACCGACGACGCCCGACAGACGGACGAGGGCCGACCACCCGATGGGTAGTCGGCCCGCTCCCTTGCGTGACGGGTGCAGATCCGGAAAGCACGAGGGCCGGCCACCTTTCGGCGACCGGCCCTCTCCCTTGCGTGACGGGTGCAGCTCCGGAAAGCACGAGGGCCGGCCACCCGATGGGTAGCTGGCCCGCTCTCTTGCGTGATGGGTGCAGCTCCGGAAAGCACGAGGGCCGGTCACCTTTCGGCGACCGGCCCTCTCCCTTGCACCAAGAGTGTCCTGCAATCACATTCCACAGGCTGTGCCACAGCAAACACTGCCTGCGACGTCGACTGTATAACGAAGCGGTAACGGCGCGCTAGCCCGAACGGGACCCGTTCGCTGCGAGTTCACCAAGAGCCGTCGATGCCTCCGCTGTGCAGCCTCAGAACAGGTCGGGCGACGGCGTCGAGGCGTAGCGGACGGCGACGTCGGCGTGCCGGTCGAAGCGGTAGCCGACGCCCCGGACGGTGCGGACGATCTCCTCGAACGCACCGAGCTTCGAGCGGAGCCGGCGCACGTGCACGTCGATGGTGCGCTCGTTCGGGGTCTCGTCCTCGCCGTCCGACCAGAGGCCGTCGATGATCGCCGAGCGGTCGACGGTCCGGCCCTCGCGGAGGACGAGGAACTGCAGGAGCTCGAACTCCTTGTAGGTCAGCGGTGCCGGTTCGCCGTCGAGCGTGACGCGCTTGCGGGAGATGTCGATGACGACACCGGTCTCCTCGGGCTCGGGCTTCTCGGCCTGCTTGCGGGCAGCGACGGCGGAGCGGTCCTGCAGTGCGAGCCGGACGACGTCGACGTCCCGCCCGCCGGAACCCTCGGCGGCGACGGCCACCGCGGCGTACGTCTCCGACGACGGCACGAGCTGCGCGGTGAGTGCCTTGAGCTGCTCGACCACGGCGGCGAGGGTGGTCCCGGCAGCGGCGGCCGCGGCCTCGTCGATCCCGACGTACAGCGCGAAACCTCGGGCTTCGGTCCCCTCGGGCAGCGCGCGGTTGCGCTGCGGGGCGACGACGGGGCTGGTCGGGACCGGGCTCGCCTGCGGAGTGACGGGCTGGCGGCGGGGACGCAGCGGCGTCACCGTGCCGAGGTCGGTCGGTGCGGGTGCCGACGTGCGGAGCGGCGTGCGGGGCTGGGCGATGGTGAGCGACATGGCTGGTTCTCCGGGAGGAAGGTCGCGGTGCTGCGGTGCTGCGACCGGTGTCGAATGCGTCGGCCCGGGTACGGCGGTGTGCCGAGGATTCCTCCGCGGTCCTGCTGCGGACCGGGGAGCCCGGGAGAGCGGGGATCGACCGCGTCGGACGCCTGGCGTCGTCGACGTGGTCGTCACCCGGGGATCACGCCTGCGCGACGGGGGTGGGGTCGCGGGGGATCCGGCTGGAACGGGCGCCGATCAGGCACACATTCGACAACGCATGACCGACATCGTCGGCATCATCATGCCGATGGTCCCCACTGCCCCAGAGGTGGAGCACGCCTCGATGAGGACGCGGGTGGACACGGTTGCAGTCATGGCATGAGTATGGGTGGGATACCAACGCGGTGTCAACCGTCCGACCGGACGGTGCGTTCCGCGCGGGCACGGGGAAGACGGACGGGAGGCGCGGTGCC
>NZ_JBPUGH010000178.1:0-6590 GCF_051548005.1 Curtobacterium flaccumfaciens
AGCTGGCACCGCGCCTCCCGTCCGTCTCATCGCCGTGTCGTCGCGTCGCGTCGCGCGAGCGGCGCGCGTCAGCTCGGGTGCGTCATCGAGAGCACGTCGAGGGCGCTGTCGAGCTGCTCCTCGGTGACCTCGCCACGTTCGACGTAGCCGAGGGCGATGACCGCCTCGCGCACGGTGATGCCCTCCGCGACCGCGTGCTTCGCGACCTTGGCGGCGGCCTCGTACCCGATCACGCGGTTGAGGGGCGTGACGATCGACGGCGAGGACTCCGCGAAGGCACGGGCGCGGTCGAGGTTGGCCTCGAGCCCGTCGACCGTCTTGTCCGCGAGGACGCGCGAGCTGTTCGCCAGCAGACGGATCGACTCGAGCAGGGCCGTCCCCATCACCGGGATCGCCACGTTCAGCTCGAACGCACCGGACGCGCCGGCCCAGGCGATGGTGGCGTCGTTGCCGATGACCCGCGCCGCGACCATCAGGGTGGCCTCGGGGATGACCGGGTTGACCTTGCCGGGCATGATCGAGGAGCCGGGCTGCAGGTCCGGGATGTGGAGCTCGCCGAGGCCGGTGTTCGGCCCCGATCCCATCCAGCGGAGGTCGTTGTTGATCTTCGTGAGGCTGACCGCGATGACCTTGAGCGCGCCGGAGGCCTCGACGAGGGCGTCGCGCGCCCCCTGCGCCTCGAAGTGGTCGAGCGCCTCGGTGACGGGCAGCCCGGTGTCCTCGGCGAGCTGCGCGATGACCTCTTGCGGGAAGCCCTTCGGGGTGTTGATCCCGGTGCCGACGGCCGTCCCGCCCAAGGGGACCTCGGCGACGCGGGGGAGGGTGGCGTTCACGCGCTCGATGCCGAGCCGGATCTGCCGCGCGTACCCGCCGAACTCCTGCCCGAGGGTCACCGGGGTGGCGTCCATGAGGTGCGTCCGGCCGGACTTCACGGCGTCGGCCCAGAGCGTCGCCTTCCGCTCGAACGCCTCGGCGAGGTGCTCCAGTGCGGGGACGAGGGTGCGGATGAGCGCTTCGGTCACCGCGACGTGCACGGACGTCGGGAAGACGTCGTTCGAGGACTGCGACGCGTTCACGTGGTCGTTCGGGTGCACCGGCGAACCGGCGACGTCGGACGCCAGCGTGGCGAGGACCTCGTTCATGTTCATGTTCGACGAGGTGCCGCTGCCGGTCTGGTAGACGTCGACCGGGAACTGGTCGTGGTGCTCGCCGGCGATGATCGTGTCGGCCGCGGCGACGATCGCCTTCGCCACCGACTCGTCCACGATCCCGCGGGCACCGTTCACGACCGCCGCGGCACGCTTGACCCGCGCGAGGGCGACGATCTGCGACGGCTCGAGGCCGCTGCCCGAGATCGGGAAGTTCTCGACGGCACGCTGCGTCTGGGCCCGGTACAGTGCCGACTTCGGCACCCGGACCTCGCCCATCGTGTCGTGCTCGATGCGGAAGCCGTCATCGGTGGTCGCTGCGGTCTCGGTGGTGTCGGTCACGTCGTCGTGGTCCTTCCTGGGTGTGCTCCGACGCGGTCGCGTCGGTCGGTGCTGCAACGGTGCTGGTCCGTCGCGTCGGTCGTGGCGGCTGGTGGCCGTCCTCCCGAAGCTGTCGTGCGGCGGTGTTCGGGGCTGGTCGTGCCCTGGTCAGGCCTCGCCCACGACGGTGTCGATCGTGACCTCGCCCGAGGCCAGGTCGTAGGTCGCCCCCACGACCGCCAACCTACCCTCGGCGACGGCGTCGGACACGGCGCCGGACCGCTCGAGGACCTGCGCGAGGGTGTTCTCGAGGTGGGCGGCGCCGACCGACTCCTGGGGGAGCTCCGCGTCGGTCGCGCGGACCTTCTCGACGCTCGGGGCGATCGCGTCGACGAGCGACTGCAGGTGCGGGGCCGGCACCGGCTCACCCGAGCGGGCGGCGGCGACCGCACCACAGCGGGTGTGGCGGAGGACGACGACGAGCGGCGTGCCGAGCGCGACGACCGCGAACTCGATCGAGCCGAGGACCACGTCGTCGACGATCTGCCCGGCGTTGCGGATCGCGAAGAGGTCACCGATGCCCGCGTCGAACACGTGCTCGAACGGCACGCGGGAGTCGGAGCACCCCAGGACGGTCGCGAACGGCGCCTGCGACCCGGTGAGCTCCGAGCGGCGATCGGGGTCGATCCGGCCCGTTCGACGCTTGTCGGCGGCGAAGCGCGCGTTGCCCTCGACGAGCAGTCGGAGGGCGTCGGACGGGGTGGAGGCGGCGCGGTCGGGCATGGGGTTCCTCGGTGTGCTGCGGTCGGTCAGGGGCGGGTGGTGTGGATCACCGGTCCGCGAACTGCTCGGACACGGCGGTCGCGAGCGTGCGGAAGGAGGCGTCGTCGGCGGTGCCGGCGAGGACGAACGTGTACCTGCCTTCGGTGCGGACGAGGGCGTAGGCATCGTTGCCGGCGTCCTTGCCCTCGTCGCGGCGGTCGTAGACGGTCCACTTCGTGCCGTCGATCGTCGTCGATCCCGTCGCGGGCTTCTGCTCGAGCTGGTTCGCCACCCACGAGGCGTTCGCGGAGACACCTTGCTGCAGGCCGATGTACTGCTTGTCGGGCGTCAGGAACCCGACCGTCCAGACGTCGACGCCGTCGCCGGACTTGTCCGTCCAGTCGGCGCGGTTCGCGGAGAAGCCCTTCGGGAGCGTCGGTGCGGCGAGCTCGACACCCCGGACGTCCGCGTCGGCCGCGACCTGCCGGTAGTCCACGCTACGGTCGACGATCTGCGTGTCCGGTCGGACGACGACCGCCACGAGGAAGAGGACGATCCCGAGGGACGCGATCAGTGCGATGACGAGGTTGAACGCCGTCTGGTGCTGTCGCCGGGCGGTCCGAGCCGCGTCCTTGCGCGCCCAGGTCTCCTCCGGGGTCTCGGCGCGACCGAGCTCCGCGACGATGGGCCGTCCGTCGGCGTCGGTCATCGGGCGTCACCGCCGTCCGGCGCGGTCCCGCGCTCGTCAGAGGCCGCGCGCGCCGCGTCCAGCCGTGCCCGCGCGCCGATGAGCCACTCCTCGCACCGGGCAGCGAGGGCCTCGCCCCGCTCCCACAGCCCGAGGGAACGCTCGAGCGTCGCGGAGCCCTGCTCCAGCTCGGCGACGACGCGCACGAGTTCGTCGCGCGCCGCTTCGTAGCTCAGCGTGGCGACGTCGACGACCTGCTCGGGTTCCTGCTGGGATGACACACGACGATCCTACCGAGCACCCACCGACGCGGCGCCGCGACCCTGGAGGGTGTGGACGCGCCTGCAGCGGACCGCGTCTGTGGAGGACCGGACTCGCGGGACGGACGCGCTCCGGGCCTCCCGCTCGGCGGTCAGACCGCGCCGTCCGGACCCGGGCCGTCGGGCTCGAGTGTCCCGGTGGCGGTGCCCGCACCGAGCGTGACGTGGACCGGTGTGGCTCCGTCGAGGTCTTCCGACGCACGCACCACGCCACCGTCCGCGGTCTGCACGATCGCGTACCCGCGGCGCAGGGTGTCCCGGGGCGACAGCGCGCGGAGGCGGGCCGTCAGGTGTCCGACGTCGGCGTGGGAGCGTTCGAGCCGGCGGTCCAGGAGCTCGCGGGCGCGGGAGAGGTCGCGCGCCACCTCCTCGGCGCGGGTGTCGACGAGCCACGCGGTCGACGCGAGGGCCGGACGTGAGCGGAGCGCCGCGATCCGGTCGGCCTCGACCGAGAGCGCGTGCGAGAGCCGCAGGCCGAGCCGGGCCCGTGCCTGCCGGACGTTCGCGAGCTCCTCGGCGACGTCGGGCACGACCCGCTTCGCCGCGTCGGTCGGCGTCGAGGCGCGGAGGTCCGCGACCTCGTCGAGGATCGGACGGTCTGCCTCGTGCCCGATCGCGGAGACGATCGGCGTCGAGGCCGCCGCCGCCGCGCGCACGAGCGTCTCGTCGCTGAAGCCGAGGAGGTTCTGGAAGTCACCACCGCCGCGCGCGATGACGATCACGTCGACGGTGGGGTCCGCGTCGAGCTCGAGGATCGCGGCCGTGACCTCGCCCACGGTCCGCTCACCCTGGACAGCGGTGTGCACGGTCCTGAAGTCGACCTGCGGCCACCGGAGCTGCGCGTTGCGCTTGACGTCCTTCTCGGCGTCGGAGTCCTTGCCGGTGATCAGGCCGATCCGGTGCGGGAGGAACGGCAGCCGCTTCTTGCGGGACGGGTCGAAGAGTCCCTCGGCGGCCAGGGTGCGGCGGAGCCGCTCGAGCCGCTCGAGCAGGTCACCGAGTCCGACGTGCTTCATCTCGACGACCTGCATCGTCAGCGAGCCGCCCTTGACCCAGTAGTTCGGCTTGACGGCCGCGACGACCCGGGCGCCCTGCTTGAGGTCGGCCGGCACCCGGGAGCGCACGCTCGACCAGATCGAGAACGACACCGTGGCGTCGACCTCGACGTCCTTGAGCTTGCCGTAGACGTTGCCCCCCGCGACGTTCCACTGCGTGATCTCGCCCTCGACCCAGGCGGTGCCGAGGCGGTCGATCCAGTCCCGGAGCTTGGCGCCGAGCAGCGCGACGGGCCAGGGGTTGTCGGCCGTCGGCGGGCCCTGTTCGATCGCCATGTCGCTCCTTCCGAACGCGGGACACCCATGCTGCCGCAGACCGGTGACACGGCCGGTCGCACCGCGCCGCGGGGGCGTTCTCCACAGGGTCGGTCGCGCCCAGGTCGAGCGGGTGCCGCTCACCTATCATCGGGGACGTGACGATCACCAACGGCCACACGGTCCCCCTCGCCCCGCCGCGGGTGCACGCGGCGCGCGGGCGGCTGCGGGACGAACCGGTCGCGGGGACGAAGAAGGTGCTGCTCGCGGCGCCGCGGGGCTACTGCGCCGGCGTCGACCGTGCCGTGGTCGCCGTCGAGCAGGCGCTCGAGCAGTACGGCGAGCCGGTCTACGTACGGAAGCAGATCGTCCACAACGTGCACGTCGTGTCGACGCTCGAGCAGCGCGGCGCGGTGTTCGTCGACGACGTCGCCGAGGTCCCGCGCGGCGCGCACGTCGTGTTCAGCGCGCACGGGGTCTCCCCGGCGGTCGTCGCCGGCGCCGCCGAGCGCGACCTGCACGCCATCGACGCCACGTGTCCCCTGGTCACGAAGGTCCACCGAGAGGCCACGCGCTTCGCCAAGGCCGACCGGACGATCGTCCTGATCGGGCACGCGGGCCACGAGGAGGTCGAGGGCACGATGGGCCACGCGCCCGAGCGCACGATCCTCGTGAACGGGCCGGAGGACGTCGCCGCGCTCGAGGTGCCCGACCCGGACAACCTCGTCTGGCTGTCGCAGACCACGCTGAGCGTCGACGAGACGATGGAGACGGTCCGCCTGCTGCGCGAGAAGTACCCGACCATCCAGGACCCGCCGTCGGACGACATCTGCTACGCCACGCAGAACCGCCAGGTCGCGGTCAAGAAGGTCGCGCCCGCCGCTGACCTCGTCATCGTGGTCGGGTCCGCGAACTCGTCGAACAGTGTCCGACTGGTCGAGGTCGCGCTCGAGCACGGTGCCGCGGCCGCGCACCGCATCGACTACGCCGAGGAGATCCGGCAGGACTGGCTCGACGGCGTCGCCACCGTCGGGGTGACGAGCGGCGCCTCCGTGCCCGAGGAACTCGTCACCGAGGTGCTCGAGCAGCTCGCGGATGCCGGCTACGGCAGCGTCGAAGAGGTGGTCACCGCGCACGAGGACCTCATGTTCTCGCTGCCGAGGGAACTCCGGACCGACGCGGCCGGCAAGCCGACGCGTGCGCTCGGCGGGCGGCGCGCATGAGCGGCGACTGGTCCTCGACACCGGCGCACGACCCGGCCGCCGGACGCGCGGCGGACGGCCTGGAGGCCCGGCGTGACCCCGTGACGTCGGCCGCCGCTCCGGCAGCGGGTCGCGTCCACGGCACGCCCGCCCCCCAGTACGGCGAGTACGCGCCCGAGGGGTGGGTGAACCCGGTCCTCGTCGAGCAGGAACGACAGGAGCGTGAAGCGGCATCGCGGGCCCTCCGCGAGCAGGCAGCTCGCGAGGCCAGCACCGCGTGCGGACAGTCAGCACTGCGTCCGGGCGGGCCGGCCGCCGGGCGTTCCCGCGTCGAGCACCCCGGCGCCGGGCGGGGCGGCGCGGGTCGGTCCGGTGACGGGCGTGCGGGTGATGGGATCGTCGGCGCCGCTCCGTCGAACCGTTTCGGGCGGTCGCCCCTCGACTTCGGCGCGACGGTGGGCCTCCTCGTCCTCGGACTCTGGTCCGTCCTGCAGTCGCTCTCGATCGGGCAGGTGGCCTCCGCCGTCCGCCAGACCTTCGAGCATCGCTACACGACCTTCTCCGACCCGTCGGCGCTCACGACCGCGGCGGTCGTCGGAGCCGTCTCCAGTGTGGTGCTCTTCGCACTCACACTCTGGTGGTCGATCCGTCGGCTGCGTGCGCGGCGCTGGACCTTCTGGGTGCCGCTGCTGGGCGGCGTCGTGTCGACCGCGGTGAGCGTCACCGCGTTCCTCGTCGTGGTGATGCAGGACCCGCGGTTCGTCGAGGCGGTGCTCCGCCAATCCGGTGGCGCCTGAGCCCGTCCAGTGCAGCGACGCTGAGCGCGTCGAGTCCGGTGG
>NZ_JBPUGH010000179.1:0-6540 GCF_051548005.1 Curtobacterium flaccumfaciens
GTTCGACGCGGCGACCGCGACCCCGGCGACCGTCCCGCCGACGAGCAGCACCGCGACGCCGACCGCGACCGCGAGCAGCCGGCGACGCGGCGAGCGCGCACCGTCCGTCGTCCGGTGCGATGCGGTCCGGCGGCTCACGAGTCGCTCCCGGAGCTGGCAGCGCACCCGCCGAGCACGTCGGAGGTGAGCATGGTCGCGCCGAGCGCTGCCCAGGCGTCGCCGTAGTACGTCGGTGTCGTGGCCGCGGTCCGGTCCGCCCGCTCGAGGTCGGCCCGCGCCGCCGACGTGCTGCCGGCAGCGTGCTCGGCCGCCGCCCGGGCCGCGTAGGCGAGGGCGTTCGTGTCACCCGTCACCGCGGTGCCGCCGAGGTCGAGCTGTGCCGCGAGTTGGGTCGTGCGCCGGAGCGTCGGGGCGATCGACCCGGCGAGCTTCCGGTCGGCACCGGTGCACGCCTCGGCGTACCGCAGCGGGAGGCGCATCGCGTCGTAGCCGTAGAGCACCCGGCCGTCGTCGGCCGACGCGGGCATCGGTTCGACGCGGCCGTCCGCGTGCACCTGCGACCAGTCGCTCGGGAGGTCGGTGGCGCGCAGGAGCGTCGCGGTGACGGTGCGCGAGCCCGTCTCGAGCTCGTCCCAGCGGTCGTCGCCGGTCGCCTGGGCCAGGATCCGGTAGGCGGCGGGTGAGGCGTAGGAGGCGTCGTACCGGTAGGGCTCCTGGTCGGCCCAGGGACCGGCGAGCAGGATGCGGCCGGCGTCGGTCTCGACGGTCTCGTGCTCGAGGATCGCCGACGCGATGCGCTTGCCGGCCGCGGTGTAGCGGGGTTCGTCCCACGCCTTGCCCGCGAGGACGAGTGCCCGCGCGGCGTCGAGGTCGGCGTCGCTCGCGGACTGCTCGTCGGCGACGCCGCCCTTCGGCGTCCACCGCCAGGCGAGCAGGTCGTCGTCGGTCAGGAGGTGCCGCGCCGTCCAGCGCCACACGTCGTCGAAGGTCGAGCGGTCGCCGGCCGCGTAGGCGATGAGCAGGCCGTACGCCTGGCCCTCGCTGACGGTGTCGCCGCCCTGGTCCTTCCTGACGACGCGGCCGTCCTCGACGTAGCGGTCGAGGAACGCGGTGCGCAGCTGCGCTGCGGAGCGGGTGGCGTCGGGTGCGGTGGTCGAGGTCGGGGTGGAGGCCGCCTGCGGCGTCGACTCGTCCGACCAGGGGTGGACGGCGACGAGCGCCGCGCCGGCGGTGACGGCGACGGCCGCGATCGCGGCGACCGGGATCCAGGTCCTGCGGTGCACGGGGCCTGCCTCTCGTTGGGTGTCGGGTGGGGGTCCGGACCGGAGGCGCGGTGCGGGTGAGCCGGTCGGCCCACCGCTGCCGCGCCTCCAGGTCGTCAACCGAAGATGCTGCGGAACGCGGCGATGAGCGCGTGGAACGCGTCGGTGGCCGGGCGGTCCGCGGCGGTGCCGCCGCCGCCCGTCTGGACGCCGCCCTTCGGGGTGGCGGCGGTCGCCGCCGCGTCGGTCACGGGGACGACCGTGAGGTCGCCCTTGCTGTCGTCGAGGACGAACAGCGTGGAGACGGTGTTGCCGGCGAGGTCGACCTTCGCCGTGCCGCGCTGCCCGCTGCCGGAGACGTCGAGCGTCCACTTGCCGCTCTGCACGGTGGCGTAGCCGGTGGCGGTCCCGAACGCGGCGTCCTTCGCCACGGTGGTGCCGGTCGAGGTGGCGACGTCGACCCGCTTCGCGGTGGTCGCGGCCTGCACGAGCCGGAGCTTCGCCTTCCCGTCGCCGGGCTGCTGCAGGTCGTCGGTGAACGCGGTGGTCTTGAGGTCCGAGTTCTTGCCGTAGGCGACGACGGTGTTCGCGTCGCCCGCGCTGACCGTGACGTCGGTCGAGATCACCGGGGTGGAGTCCGGGGCGTCGGCGGCGCGCATCGACAGGACGTAGGTGCCGACGGGCAGCTCCTGGTACGGGCTGACCTGACCGTAGGTCACGTCGTCGAGTTCGAACACCTTCTTGCCGCCGGACAGGCTCGACAGCTCGACGTCGACGCCCTTCGTGTCGGGGGAGAGGTGTCCGACGCGGAGCCAGCCGTCCTCGGGTGTCGCGGCCGACGCCGTCTGGGGTGCGAGGCCGACGGTCGCGGCGACGAGGGCCGCGGCGAGGGTGCCGACGACGACGGGGCGTGCGGTGCGGGTGCGTGCGGTCATGGTGGTGCTCCTTCGGATGGAGGTGCGGTTCGGGTTCGTGCTGGTGTGGCGGACCGGCGCACGGCCGGGTCGCCGGGGTCGCGTCACGCGGCGGTCGGGGCGGTGGTCGGGTCGATCGGCGTGTAGGTCACGACGAGCTCGTCGCCGTGGCGTTCGACCGACTCCGGACGGTAGGTGTCCGACATGGCCTCGAGGGTGAGCTCGACCCGGGTCGTCGCGGCAGCGCCGTCGGTGTCCAGGACCACGCGGCGGAACGCCTGGCCGGTCTCGCCGGTGAGCGGGGTGAAGCGGTCGACGCTCACCGGCTGGTCCGCGAGCACCTGCCCGAGGGCGATCATCGCCCGGCTGTCGACCTGACCGGCGCGGAACTGCGACTTCGTGCCGGCGTCCGCCTCGAGCGCGGGGTTGGCGGCGAGCTGGGTGCCCATCGCCTTCCGCTGGTCGGTGGCCTTCGTGATCGCCTGCTCGGCCGCGGCCTCGCCCTCGGAGTGGATGCGGCGGACGTCGACCTGCTGGTCGCCGGTGCCGAACACGGCGACCGTCGTCGAGTTGCGGATGGCGTCGGCGACGTCCTTCGAGGAGTTGCCGCCGGTCCGCATCGAGTCGGTCGTGACGACGTAGTCCGAGTCCTTCCAGCCGTTCGGCGACTGGCGCTCCACGGCGGCGTCGGTGTCGAGCTTGTAGTACCAGATGACGTTGTCGCGGGCGAAGCCGGCCTTGACCAGGTCGACCCACATGGCGTCGTCGACGAGCAGTCGCGATGACTTCGGCACGTTGTCGCCGACCCAGCGCTCGGCCTGCTGCATCGGCTGGTCGAGGTTGCTCGTCGTGAAGCCGCGGAGCTGGGCGGTCCAGAGCGGTGCCGCGACGGCGAGGGCGGCCACGGTGACCGCTGCCCATGCGATGCCGAAGGTGCGACGGACGCCACCGGGGAGTCGGCTGCGGCTCCGGGACCACCCGGCGATCGCGACGATCGCGCGGTCGACGGTCCACACCACGAGGAGCGCGGCGAACGGGATGAGCATGATCACGTACGGCACCGGCAGGTAGCCGTTCGGGCGGAACATGAACGCGAGCAGGAAGACGAGCATCGCGGCGATCGGGCGGACCCGTCGCAGGAACAACCCCACGACGGCGGCCGTGCTCCCGAGCACGATGAACACCGGGTCGAGCGCCCACCACTGGGCGGCGGCCTGGTTCGCGAGGCTCCCGCCCTCGAAGACGGACCCCGACGCCGTGCGGGAGCCGAGCTGGTACGTGATGCCCTCGAGGAGGCTGACCCGGCCGGGTCCGGGGAGGAGCTCGCCCTTGACCGCGGCGAGCAGGAGGTAGCCGCCACCGATCACCGCGAGCACGGCACCGGCGACGCTGAGGGTGTACCGGCGGGTGCTCTTGTCGGCCCCGCGCACCGCGATCCAGACGAGGAACGGCAACGCGAGCAGGTACGTCTCCTTCGAGAGCACGGCGATGCCGAGGCAGGCGGCCGCTCCGGCGAACCCGGCGAGCTGCTTGCGGCGGCTCAGCACCAGCACGAACGCGGCGAGCAGCCACGGGGTCGCGACGTTGTCGATGTAGACGGTGCGGTGGTACTGCAGTGCGAGTGGCGACAGCGCGAACAGGAGTACGGCAGCCGCTGCGGTGGGGCGAGCCGCACCGATGCGACGGGCGAGCACGAACAGCAGCACGCTCGACACCGCGGTGAAGAACACCATCGACTCCCGCGCTGCCTCGACGGCGAACGGGTAGCGGGCGAACGCGCCGGTCACCGAGGTGTAGGCCGCGATCTGGATCCAGCCGAGCGGCGGGTGGTCGTACCAGTACGTGTAGTGCGTGAGCTCACCGAGGTTGGTGATCGCCCACGCCTGCGCGGTGTAGGTGCCCTCGTCGTCGATGCGCTGGGGCGTGCCGGTCATGTTCCAGAGCTGCACGGCCGCGGCGACCGCGAGGACGGGGAGCAGCCAGGCGAGGCTGACGGCGTGGCGTCGGACCCAGCCGGCCACGCCGCTGCGGGCGATCGCGCCCCGGATCGGGATGCCGGTCGTGTTCGTCATGCTGGCGGTCATCGGGTGCCTCCGGTGGTCTGCAGCTCACGGGCGTCGGCGGACTGGGGGTCGTCCTCGGTGACGGCGCTGGGGAAGCCGACGACCTCGGGCGCGGGCGTGCGGTGCTGCCCGGTGTGCTCCGTCTTCTCCCAGCCGTTCTGGCCCTGGACGTGCCGCACGACGGCGCGGACGGCTGCCGCAGCGAGGAACACCTGGTACGGGATGAGGCCGAGGACGAGTTTCACGTAGTCGCGGATCCGGACCTTCTCCTTGTAGAGCCGCCCGAACTCGCCGAGGCCGACGATCTCGACGGCGAGCAGCATGAGGGTCGGGGCGAGCGGGATGAACGAGACGAGCGCGATCGAGGTCGGGACCTTGACGAACGCGATCATCAGGACGCTGAGTGGGATCAGGAGCCCGGTCGCGGCCTGGATGAACGGCATCGTCAGGAGGTACCGGGCGAAGAAGCGCTGCTTGCGGGTCGGGAGCTTCTTCCACTCGCCCTTGCCGAGCACCTGGAGGAAGCCCTGGTTCCAGCGGGTGCGCTGCTTGAGCAGGGACGCGAACGTGGGCGGGGTCTCCTCACGCGTGACGGCCTCCGGGGAGTACGCGACGACGACCTTGGCGTTGTCCGCGCTGAGGCGGACGCCGAGCTCGCAGTCCTCGGCGAGGCAGTGGGCGTCCCAGCCGTTCGACCACTCGAGGCGCTCACGGGTCACGAAGACGGTGTTGCCGCCGAGCGGGATGAACTTCGACTCGGCGTGGAAGTGCAGGCGCGAGCGGAACCAGAAGTAGTACTCGAGCACGTTGCGGAGCGACCACCAGCTCGACTTGAAGTTCATGAGCTGCACGCCGCCCTGCACGACGTCGGCACCGGTCTCCTGGAACCGGGAGTCGACGAGGGTGAGCAGGTGCGGGTAGACCTCGTCCTCGGCGTCGAACACGCCGACGATGTCACCCGTCGCGTACTGGAGGGCGAGGTTCATCGCCTTCGGCTTGTTCTTCGGCGCGGTGTCGTCGACGACCACCCTGATGAGCTCCGGGTGGCGCGCGGCGGCAGCGCGGACGACCGCGTCGGTCTCCGGGTCGTCCTCACCGACGATCGCGATGATCTCGAAGTCCGGGTGGTCCTGCGTGGCGAGCATGTCGAGCGTCTGCCCCATCACGTCCTGCTCGTGCCGGCCGGGCACGAGCAGCGTGAAGCGGTGCGCAGCCGGACGCGGCGTCTCGCTGAAGCGGGTCGCCTTGAGCGCGTCGCGCGAGCGCCACGCGTGCAGCATCCACCAGAGCGTCGACAGCGCGACCAGCGTGAGCAGGACGGAGACCGCGATCAGCGCGGAGTAGCCGATCCACTCGCCCAGCGACCAGGCGGCCTGCGGGAGCTGCCCCGAGCCTCCCGTCGGGGCGTTCGTGGTGCCGCGGTTCGGCACGGTGCCGGACGTGGCGGGGGAGCCGGGCTGGAGCAGGGGAGCGGCCGCGGTGACCAGCGCGGCGGAGAGGGTGGTCGTCATCAGGCCGGAGCCTCCTTCGTGGGACGAGCGTCGGTGGAACGGAAGACGAGGGCCTTGTACGCGGCGAAGCGGAACGCTGTACCGAGGACCAGGCCCACCCCGTTGCCGGCGACGTTGTCGGCGAGGGTGGATCGGAGACCGAGGACGTAGTGCGAGACGAACAGGCAGGCGGCCGCGATGCCGAGGCCGACGAGGTTCGCGAGGGCGAAGAGGAGCCCCTCGCGGACGGTGGCGCGACGGTCAGCGCCGCGCTCGGAGCGGAAGGTGATGGACCGGTTCGCGACCCAGGCGACGGCGGTCGACACCACCGCCGACACGACCTTGGCCCAGATCGGGCCGTCGGGCAGGACGGTGGCGCGGAGCAGGTTGTACACGGCGAGGTCGATGACGAAGCAGACGGCGCCGATGGTGCCGAAGGACGCGATCTGGCGTCCCAGGGTGAGCAGGCGCGCGGCACGGGCAGCGCGGACCGGAGATGGGGCCTCGGTCTCGGGTGACACCAGAACGGGGGTATCGGTCGAGGTCATGCCCCCGATTCGGGGGACTCCTCGGACCGGTTTGGGTGGGGGACGGGGGTTGCCAGGACTCTGCCAGACAGGCGACACCTGCCGTTCACATGGGGTACGCGAGTCCGTACCGGTCTGTCCACGGCGGGGTCGCGGCACGGGGTGGTCTGCGGGACAATGGGCCCGTGAGCTTCACCGGCATGCCCCGTTTCCGCAAGTTCTGGTCGACCGTGCAGGTCGCCGTGCTGTCCGCGGCCGTGCTGTTCTGCATCGTCATGCTCGTC
>NZ_JBPUGH010000180.1:0-6284 GCF_051548005.1 Curtobacterium flaccumfaciens
GTGTTGTGTCCGGAACCTGGTTCCGTCTTGTCCGGAACCTGGTTCCACGGGGAGGGGCAGCGCCGCGCGCTGGGCTTCGAGCGCGCGCTACGCCTCGAGCGCGCGCCGCGCCTCCGGGTCGGCCCCGTCGAGGAACGCCGTCAACCGCTCCGGCTCGCCCTCCTCGCCGATCGCCTCGGCCGCCCGCCGCAGCGCGAACAACGCCCGGAGGACGCCGCGGTTCGGCTCGTGCGACCACGGCACGGGCCCGGCCCCGCGCCAGCCGGCCTTCCGGAGTGCGTCGAGTCCGCGGTGGTACCCGACCCGGGCGTAGGCGTACGACTCGAGCGTCGCACCGCGCGCCCAGGCCTCGTCGGCGAGGAGTGCCCACGCCAGGCTCGACGACGGGTGCGACACCACCACGGAGGCGACGGGGGCGTCCGCGGCGAGCGCCGACGTCACCTCCGGTTCCTCGG
Organism: Curtobacterium flaccumfaciens; assembly: GCF_051548005.1. Classification (GTDB taxonomy): domain Bacteria; phylum Actinomycetota; class Actinomycetes; order Actinomycetales; family Microbacteriaceae; genus Curtobacterium. The sequence continues at coordinate 456 of NZ_JBPUGH010000180.1, forward strand.
GCAGCAGGGTCTCGGGGGTGGCGGGGTTCGGCAGCAGGTTCTCCGGCATGCCTCCAGCCTGTCACGGGAGAGCCGACCCCCGCGCGCCGACGGCCGACCGGCGGCCGGTCGGATCTTGCGCGCCGTGGACGGCGGGCTTACCGTGGTGGTCCACCCCGTCGTCACCTCGGGGTCGCGGTGTGGGACGACCGGCCGCCGCCACGGGTGACGGCCACGGGGGTCCCCGACGGAAGCAGACGAGTTGCTGTCGATCACCGGTTCCGCTCAGCCCACGCGCTGACACCGTGATCGCGCCCGCCGTCGGGCGCTCCACCGCTCGTGCCCGACCGCACGGTGGTGGCTCCGGTGTCGTGCGCCCAGCATCGACAACCGGGGAGGCACCCGCATGCCCATCAGTCCGTCCGTCGTCCTGAACGACCTCAGTTTCGCCTGGCCCGACGGCTCCGTCGCGCTCGACCACCTCACCGCCGCCTTCGGCCGCGGCCGCACCGGCCTGGTCGGGAGGAACGGGGCCGGCAAGTCCACCCTCGTCCGGTTGGTCACGGGGCAGCTCCACCCCACCTCGGGATCGGTCACGACGACCGGTCCGGTCGACCTGCTGCCGCAGCGCCTGACCGCGCGGCCCGATGACACCGTCACGGACCTCCTCGGCATCCGAGCGACGGTCAGGGCGCTCCGCGCGGTCCTCGGCGGCGACGCGTCACCGGAGCACTTCGACGTCATCGGCGACGACTGGGACGTCGAGGAGCAGGCCGCCGCCGCACTGTCCGGCATCGGGCTCGGGCTCGACGGCTCCGACCTCGATCGCCCCGTGTCGACGCTGTCCGGCGGGCAGGCCGTGCTCGTCGCCGTCGCCGGGATCCGGATGCGTCGAGCACCGATCGTGTTCCTCGACGAGCCGACGAACAACCTCGACCGGCGTGCCCGCGGTGTCCTGCTCGACAAGGTCGACGGTTGGTCGGGGACGCTCGTGCTCGTCAGCCACGACCGAGAGCTGTTGGAGCACGTGGACGAGACGTGCGAGCTGCGCTCCGGGGCGCTGACGGTGTTCGGTGGCACGTTCAGCGCGTACGAGGAGCACCTCGCGGTGCAGCAGGCCGCCGCCCAGCGCGAGGTCCGGGTCGCCGAGCAGCGGCACCGGACCGAGAAGCGGCAGCGCATCGAGGCGGAGACGAAGATCGCTCGGCGTGCCCGCTCGGGGAAGAAGGCCGCCGAGGGCATGCCGAAGATCTTCGCGAACGAGATGCGGAAGCGTGGCGAGCAGACCGCCGGGCGGCTCCGGACCGGCTACGCCGAGGACGAGGCTGCGGCGCTGACGGCGAAGCACGAAGCGGAGGCCCGGCTGCGGGTCGACGAGTCGATCACGGTCGCACTGCCCGATCCGGACGTGCCGGCCTCCCGGTCGATCGCCACCGTGACCGTCCGGGGTCGGGACGCCATCGTGCAGGGCCCGGAACGGATCGCGGTCGCGGGCGACAACGGGGTCGGCAAGACGACGCTGCTCGAGCAGCTGGTCGGCCTCCCCGCCGCCCGCGAGCACCCGCTCCCGGGCACCGGTGCCGTCGCGCACGTCGACCGGATCGGCTACCTGCCGCAGCGGAAGGACTCGCTCGACGACGCCGCGACCGTGTTCGACAACGTCCGCCGGCACGCCCCGAGCGCGAGCGACGCCGAGGTGAAGAACCGGCTCGCCCGGTTCCTCGTGCGCGGGGACGCCGTCGACCGGCTCGCCGGGGACCTCTCCGGCGGCGAGCGGTTCCGGGTGGCACTGGCCGCGCTCGTGCTCGCGGACCCGCCGCCCCAGCTGCTGGTGCTCGACGAACCGACGAACGACCTCGACCTGACGAGTGTCGACCAGCTGGTCGACGCGCTGCGGTCCTACCGGGGTGCACTCGTGGTCGTGAGCCACGACGAGACGTTCCTCGAGCGGCTCGACCTCACGACCCGGATCGAGCTGTCGTGACCGGGGCTGCGGGCCGCGGCCCCGGCACTGGCCCTGGCACCGACGCCGACCCCGGCTCCGGCCCTACGGTCAGCGGCGCTTCGTCGGCCGGATCGCGAGCGACTCGACCGTGCCGCGCTCCGGCAGGTCGACCACGGTGCGGACCGCGGCGGCGACGTCCTCCGGCGCGAGGTAGTACGCGGTGTCGTAGTCCTCGCCGAGCTTCTCGGTGAGGGCGCGCTGCATGTCCGAGTCGGTCCGGCCCGGGTGCACGCTCGACACCCGGACGCCGTTCGCGCGCTCTTCCTCGCGGAGCGCGTCGGCGAAGGCACGGAGGGCGAACTTCGACGCCGCGTAGACCCCGCCGCCGGGGCCGGAGTGGAAGCCCGAGCCGCTGTTGATCGGCACGACGATGCCCCTGGCCGCGCGGAGTGCCGGCAGCGCGCGACGGGTGAGCTCGGCGACCGCGAACAGGTTCGTCGCGAAGACCCGTTCCCACACGGCGCGCTCGGTGTCCGCGACGGTGGTGCCCTCCTCGACGCCGGCGTTGTGCACGAGGACGTCGAGGCGATCCGGCAGGGCGGGGGTGTCACCAGCCCCGAGGTCGCCGACGAACGGCGACGCGTGCGGGAGCTCGGCGACGAGGGCGTCGACGGCCTCAGCGCTCCGGCCGCCGACGAACACGTGGTGCGTGCGCCCGAGGTCCTGCGCGATCGCCCGGCCGATCCCGCGGGTCGCACCCGTCACGAGGGCGGTGGGCAGGCTGACGGGAGGCGCGGTGTCGGTCATGCGCACCAGCCTACGGATGCGGTCTGACGGGGCCGCACCGTGCCTCCAGGCCGGGTCGTGGCGGTGGCGGTCCGGCGGGAGCCGACCGACACAGCTGTGGTCCGACCGCGCCGGCAGGCGCGTCAGCGGGAAGCGACGGACGAGCCGCGCCGACGGCGGAGCACCACCCACCCGACTCCGCCGGCCGCGACCACCAGGGCGATCGCGACGACGCCCCACGGCGAGCCCGCGAACGCGGCGAGCACCGCCCAGAACAGGGCCAGCCCGACCGTCGCGTAGACGAGCGCCCACGCGACGCAGCCAATCAGCATGGCGACCGTGTACCGCCACCACGGGACCCGGGCGACCCCCGCGGCGGCGTTGAGGACGGTCTGCAGCCCCACGGTCAGGAAGCTGACCGAGACCACCGGCAGGCCGAAGCGGTCGAGGAGCGCGGACCCCCGACGGACGGCAGCCGAGTCGAGCCACCGCCCCCAGCGGGAGCGCGACGCCCCGGAGACGGCCAACCGTGCCAGCCAGTACGTGGCCTGCGCACGGCAGAACACGATGACGAGCAGGGTGGCGACGAGCGGCCAGAACGGCAGGTCGTCGAGGAAGGACGGCACGGGCGAACGGTAACGGCGCTCGCCGGGAATGTGCTCAGTCGCGGCCGGTCGCGCTCGCGGGGGTCAGTCCCACCCCACAGGGTCAGTCGCGGTCGGCGCCCTGCCGGATCTTGATGCCCTGGAGGACGTCCTTCGCGCGCTGCTCGTCCTGCTTCTCGATCTGCCGGGTGTCGCGCTCCGGGAGCTGGATGTCCTCCTCGGCGCGGATGCCGGCCTGCAGTTCCCGACCGCGTTCGAGCTCGGCGTCGAACTCCGCGCCGAACAGCAGCGCGTTGTTCGTGATCCAGATCCAGAGCAGGAAGACGATCACACCACCGAGCGAGCCGTACGTGGCGTTGTAGTTCGAGAAGTTGCCGACGTAGAACCCGAAGCCGAGGCTCGCGATGATCCAGATCAGGATGGCGACGATCGAGCCGCCGCTCACCCAGCGGAACTTCGGCTGCTCGACGTTCGGCGCCCAGTAGTACAGCACCGCGACCACGATCACGGCGATCACGAGCAGGACGGGCCACTGCACGATGAGCAGCACGGTCGCGGCGGCGTCCCCGAGCCCGATGAGGTCACCGGCGCTCTTCGCGAACGGACCGCTGAGGAGGACGACGAGGCCGAGGACGAGCAGGACGACCGTGAACAGGGTCACGCCGAGCATCGTCGGCCGGAGCTTCCAGATCGGCCGCCCCTCGCGGACGTTGTAGATGCGGTTCATCGCACGGCCGAAGGCGCCGACGTACCCGGAGGCCGACCAGAGCGCGCCGAGCAGACCGACGATGAACGTGATCGGCGCAGCGGGCGACCGGACGAGTCCCTCGATCGGGTCCTGCAGGAGCTTCGCCACGTCGCCGCCGCCGATGTTCCGCACGACCGCGAGCACGTTCTCGATGGTCTTCGTCGGGTCAGACACGAGGCCGAGGATCGAGACCACGGCCAGGATCCCGGGGAAGAGCGCGAGCACGGTGTAGTACGTCAGGCTCGCGGCCAGGTCGGTGCACTGGTCGCTGGAGAACTCGCGGAGCGTCTTCTTCAGCGTGTAGACGACGGTCGGCTTCGTAAGGTCGGTGGGTCCGTCCGGCTTGCGCGGGTCGTCCGCGTCGGGCTTCTGTCGTTCGCGCGCCATGATCAGCCCTTCGCCGCGGTCTTGGCCGCTGCCTTGGAAGCCGCCTTCGCACGGGCGGCGGCCTGCTTGCGGTTCTTCGTCGCTCGGCGCTGCACGGCGGCGATGCCGGCGCGCTGCTTCACCCGGTTGCGGTGCATCGGGTCACGCTCGAGCGCTTCCTCCGCCGCCTTCTTCCGAGCCTTCCGGCCCTTCCGACCGGGCTGGGACTGCTCAGCGGCTCCTGGGCCGTCGCCACCGCGCGCACCGAAGGGCAGCAGCGTGGTGAACGCGGTCTGCGCCGGCGGTCGGGCGAGGTGTCCGGCGTCGGTACGGCCGATCCGCGCTCCGAGGATGATCGCGGCGACACCGGCCGCGGCGGTGATGCCCATCGCCACGAGCGGGGTCGGGTCGCGGTGCCAGCGCTGCTTCGTCTTCGCGATCGCCAGGCGGGTGCGCGCGGGCACGTCCGCACGGCGGCGGATCTCCGCCACGGTGTCCGTGATGCCCTCGCGGGCACGGGTGTTCGCGAGTTCGAGCTCGGGGAGGCTGTCGTTGGCCATGCATCGTGCCTACCAGGGCCGATCCGCAACGGCCCACAGTTCGGGGCGTCTACGGTGCCGGGCATGTTGTTCCGAGACGTCGCCGAGGGCATCCACCGGCTGGAGGTCGCCCACACCAACACCTACCTCGTCGAGACCGGCGACCGGCTGCTCGTGGTCGACGCCGGCCTCCCCGCGGTGTGGCCGCACCTGCAGCTCGCCGTGCGGGACCTCGGCTACACGCCGGCCGCGGTCGAGGCCCTGCTCCTCACCCACGGGCACTTCGACCACGTCGGGACGGCGGACCGGATGCGCCGGGAGTGGGGCACGCCCGTGTACGTGCACCCCGGCGACCGCGATCTGGCCGCGCACCCGTACTCCTACCGGCCGCAGACGAACCGGTTCGGATTCGTCGCGGTGCACCCGGGCGGCCTCGCGCCCCTCGGACGGATGCTCCTCGCCGGGGCGGCCTGGGTGTCGGGAGTCTCGGACACGAGGCCACTCGAGTCCCGGGCGGAGGTCCCCGGGTCGCCGTGGATCATCGAGACCCCGGGGCACACCGACGGGCACGTGGCGCTGCACTTCGCCGACCGGGACGCCGTCGTAGTCGGGGACGCGCTCGTGACGTTCGACCCGTACACGGGCGGGATCGGACCGCGGGTGGTCGCTCCGGCGGCGACGGCGGACGTACCGGAGGCGGTCGCGTCACTCGACCGGCTCGTCGACACGGAGGCGCGGCACGTGCTGCCGGGGCACGGTCCGGCGTGGTCGCTCGGGGTGCGGGCCGCGGTCGCGCAGGCGCGGAGGGCGGCCAGAGCCGCTTAGCGGCTCGCGGTCGTGCCGCGCCGCGCCGTGCCGTGC
>NZ_JBPUGH010000181.1:0-6138 GCF_051548005.1 Curtobacterium flaccumfaciens
CGTCCGAGTCGACCCGGATGATCGGACGGCCGACCTCGACGGTGTCGCCCTCGGCCACGAGCAGGCCGGTGACGGTGCCGGAGAACGGCGACGGGAGCTCCACGAGCGACTTCGCCGTCTCGATCTCCACGAGGACCTGGTCGACGGCGATCTCGTCCCCGATGGCGACACGCCACTGGACGATCTCGGCCTCGGTGAGGCCTTCGCCCACGTCGGGCAGGGGGAATTCGGCGGCGGCCACTACGGCTCCTTCGACGTCGTTCGGGGTCGGACGGGGGTCAGTACGCGAGGGCGCGGTCGACGGCCTCGAGGACGCGGTCGGCGTCCGGGAGGTGCAGGTGCTCGAGCTTCGACACCGGGAACGGCACGTCGAACCCGGACACCCGCAGCGGCGGCGCCTGCAGCGTGTAGAACGCACGCTCGGCGACCGTCGCGGCGATCTCGCTGCCGACGCTCACGAAGCCGGAGGCCTCCTGCGCGATGACGAGTCGGCCGGTCTTCGCGACCGAGGCGAGCAGCGGCTCCCAGTCGATCGGCGAGATCGACCGGAGGTCCACGACCTCGCAGCTCGTGCCCTCGGACTCGGCGATCTCCGCGGCCTGCATGAGCGTGGCGACCATCGCGCCGTGGCCGACGAGGGTGACCTCGGTGCCGGTGCGCGCGACGCGGGTGGTGTGCATCGGCACGTGGCCGTCGACGAGGTCGACCTGCCCCTTCGGCCAGTAGCGGGACTTCGGCTCGAGGAAGACCACCGGGTCCTTCGAGGCCACTGCCTCTTGGATCATCCAGTAGGCGTCGTTCGGGGTGCTCGGGCTCACCACGCGCAGCCCTGGGGTGTGCGCGAAGTACGCCTCCGGGGACTCCTGGTGGTGCTCGACGGCGCCGATGTGGCCGCCGTAGGGGATGCGGATGACGACCGGGAGCGACATGTGCGCCGGCAGCCGGTTCTGCATCTTCGCGAGCTGGGAGGTGATCTGGTCGAAGCCGGGCCACACGAAGCCGTCGAACTGGATCTCGACCACGGGCCGGTAGCCGCGCAGGGCGAGACCGATCGCGGTGCCGATGATGCCGGCCTCGGCGAGCGGGGTGTCCCGGACGCGCTCGGCGCCGAAGCGGTCCTGCAGGCCCTCCGTGATGCGGAAGACCCCGCCGAGCTGACCGATGTCCTCACCCATGAGCAGGACCTTGTCGTCGGCCTGCATCGCGGCGGCGAGCCCGGCGTTGAGCGCCTTGGCCATCGTCAGCGTGGGGGTGGGGTCGCTCGGGACCTCGCCGGCGCCGGGGTGGGCGCGGAGGGTGTAGTCGAAGAGCTGCTCGGTGGTGCTCATCAGTGGGCGCTCCCCTCGAAGCCGGCTTCGTACTGCGCGAGCCAGGCCTTCTGCTCGGCGACGAGCGGATGCGGCTCGCGGTACACGTTGTCGAACATGACGTCGACGGACGGCGCGGTGAGCTCGACCGTGCGGCGACGGACGTCGGCGGCGAGGTCCTCGCCCTCGGCGTCGAACGCGGCGAACTGCTCGTCGGTCACGCCCTTCGAGCGCAGGTACGCCTCGGAGCGGGCGATCGGGTCGCGGCGGACCCAGTCCTCGAGTTCGCCGTCGGCGCGGTACCGGCTCGGGTCGTCGGAGCTGGTGTGGGCGCCGATGCGGTAGGTGTCGGCCTCGATGAACGCCGGGCCCTGGCCGCTGCGGGCGTGCTCCGTCGCGACGACCGACGCGGTGTACGACGCCAGGACGTCGTTGCCGTCGATGAGGACGCTCGGGATGCCGAAGCCCCGCGGACGGTCGACCAGCGGGGTCGGTGACTGGACCGTGACCGGGACCGAGATCGCCCAGTGGTTGTTCTGCAGGAAGAAGACGACGGGCGCCTGCGTCGACGCGGCGAAGACGAACGCCTCGTTGACGTCGCCCTGGCTCGTCGCGCCGTCGCCGAAGTACACGATGGAGCATGCGTCGACCTCGGGGTCGCCGGTCCCGACGACGCCGTCGAGCTTCTGGCCGAGCGCGTAGCCGGTCGCGTGGAGCGTCTGCGAGCCGATCACGAGCGTCGAGATGTGCGTGTTGCCGCGCTCGTCCGGGTCCCACCCGCCGTGCGTCTGGCCGCGGTACATCGCGATGATCTCCATCGGCTCGACGCCACGCTCGGTGGTGACGGCGTGCTCGCGGTACGACGGGAAGACGTGGTCCTGTGCGCGGAGCGCGAAGACGGAGCCGGTCTGCGCGGCCTCCTGCCCGTGGCTCGGCACCCAGAGGCCGAGCTGGCCGGTGCGCTGGAGGTTGTGACCGGCGTGGTCGAACCGACGCGTGAGCACCATGCGGCGGTGCATCGCCAGCAGGGTCTCGTCCGGGATCGCCCGCGCTGCGGCGGCGAACTCGGCGTTCTCGTCGGTCTCCACGAACCGACCCTCGGGGTCGAGGAGCCGGACGGTGGTCGTCGCGGGAGCCGCGGCGCGGAATGACATGCGGGCCAGCGTAGCGGCAGCGCTCAACGTGCCGATGTGAGGTCCCCCACAAGCGACCGCGCCGTTTCGAGGAGCGTTCCCACAGCCTCGTGCTCGCCGATCGAGATGCGGATCCCCTCGGGCGGGAAGCCCCGGACGATGATGCCGGCGGCCTCGAACGCCTCGGCCGCGGCGGCCGTCCCGGCACCGGTCGGCAGCCACACGAAGTTGCCCTGGGCGTCCGGCACCGGCCATCCCTGCTCCCGGAGTGCGGCGACGATGCGGTCACGGCTCGCGGCGAGTTCGGCGACGCGCTCGAGCAGTTCGTCCTCGCGCTCGAGGCTCGCCAGCGCTGCGGCCTGGCCCTGCGCGGTCACCGACAGCGGGATCGCACACGCGCGGACGGCGTCGAGGACGTACTGCGGACCGATCGCGTACCCGACCCGGAGTCCGGCGAGTCCGTACGCCTTGGAGAACGTGCGCAGGACGACGAGGTTCGGGAACCGGCCGATCAACGCGCCGCCGCGGACCGCCGAGGGGTCGGTGACGAACTCGGCGTAGGCCTCGTCGAGGACGACCAGCACGGTCGACGGCACGGCACCCATGAAGCGCTCGAACTCGTCGGCGGTGACGATCGGCCCGGTGGGGTTGTTCGGCGTGCAGACGATCACCATGCGCGTGCGGTCGGTGACGGCGGCCGCCATCGCCTCGAGGTCGTGCCCGCCGTCGGGTCGGTTCGGCACCTGGACGCTGGTCGCCCCCGCGACCGTGACGACACCGGGGTAGGCCTCGAACGACCGCCAGGCGTAGACGACCTCGTCGCCGGGGCCGCTCGTGGCCTTCGCGAGCTCGTGCAGGATCGCGACGCTGCCCGGGGCGACGTGGACCTCCTCCGCTGTGACGTCGAAGCGGCGGGCGAGCTCGGCGCGGACCGCGAGCGCAGTGGCGTCCGGGTAACGGTTGAACGCCGTCTGCGCCTGGACCGCCTGCACGACACCGGGGAGCGGCGGGAAGGGGTTCTCGTTGCTGGAGAGCTTGAAGGCGTCCGCCGCGGCCTGACGGCCCTGCTTGTACGCGGGCAGGACCGCGATGTCGGGACGGATGTGGACGCGCTCGTCGCTCATCCCAGCAGGTTAGCGGCACCCTCGCGGCTGCACGACGGCATCATGGGCGCATGCGATTCCTCGTCCGCCTCGTCGTCAACGCCCTCGCGCTCTGGCTCACCACCCTCCTGGTGAGCGGCGTCTCCGTGACCGCGTTCGGGGACGGCGGCACGACCGCGACCGTCCTCACCTACCTGCTCGTCGCGTTCGTGTTCGGTCTCGTGAACGCCGTGATCGGCACGATCATCCGGGTCGTCGCATTCCCGCTCTACATCCTGACCCTCGGGCTCATCTCGCTCATCGTGAACGCGGTGCTCCTGCTCATCGTCGCCGGGATCTCGACGGCGATCGGCTTCGGCCTGCAGGTCGAGTCGTTCGGATGGGGCATCGTCGGCGCCTTCGTGCTGGCCGTCTTCGCGTGGCTGATCGGCCTCTTCGTCCGGCCCGTCCTCGACCGCGGCCGCGCGTGACCACACCACGCACCGGTGCTCGACCGCGGCCGCGCGTGACCACACCGGGCACCGCCGGACCGCACCTCGAGCGCGCGTGAGCGCGCACGGACCGGGGGCGACCACCCACTCGGCGGCGCGGCCCGGGCGACCCGCACCGTGCCTCCCGGCCGGATCACGGGTGTCGCCGACCACCGCGTGCTGCGCCATGATGTCCCCATGACCACGGACGCCGACGCCCCGTTCCGCGTCTCCTTCGTCTGCAGCGGCAACATCTGCCGCTCCCCGATGGCCGGCATCGTCTTCGCCCAGCTCGCTGCCGACGCCGGACTGGGCGACCGCTTCGTCGTCGAGTCCGCCGGCACCGGGGACTGGCACGTCGGCGAGCCGGCCGACGAGCGCACGATCGCGGCCCTGGCCGCGCGCGGATACGATGGCAGCAGGCATCGCGCCCGTCAGTTCGACCCGGACCGGTTCCCGGACCTCGACCTGGTGGTCGCACTCGACCGCTCCCACGAACGCGTCCTGCGCTCGTGGGCACCGACCATGGACGACGCCGCGAAGGTGACGCTCCTCCTGCGGTACGACGACGCCTGGCCCCAGCAGACCGACGTACCGGACCCGTACTACGCGGACCGGCACGAGTTCGACCGAGTGCTCTCGACCGTCGAGCGGGCCTGCCGGGCGCTCTTCCGACAACTCGAGCCGGCAGTCCGTCAGGGAGCCCCATGACCCCCCTTCCCCCGCAGCCGATCAGCCCGCTCGACGGGCGCTACTACCCGATCGTGCACACGGTGGGCGAGCACCTGTCCGAGGCCGGCCTCAACCGCGCGCGCATCGTCGTCGAGGTCGAGTGGTTGGTCTTCCTGACCGACCACGCGATGTTCACCACCTCGCCGCTCAGCGTCGACGACAAGGCCGCGCTGCGCCGGGTCGCCGAGACGTTCGGGCAAGAGCAGATCGCGGAGCTCGGCGAGATCGAGGCCACCACCCGCCACGACGTGAAGGCGGTCGAGTACTTCGTCCGTCGGCGTCTCTCGGAGCTGGGCCTCGACGCGATCGCCGAGTTGACGCACTTCGCGTGCACGAGCGAGGACGTCAACAACCTGTCCTACGCCCTCACCGTCCGCGACACCGTCGACCAGGTGTGGCTCCCGGCGTTCAAGGCCGTCATCGCTGCCCTCCGCCAGATGGCCGAGGACCTCAAGGCCGTGCCGATGCTGTCGCACACGCACGGGCAGCCGGCCACCCCGACGACGCTCGGCAAGGAGCTCGCGGTCGTCGTGTACCGCCTCGAGCGCGTCCTCGCGCAGGTCGAGGCCACCGAGTACCTCGGCAAGTTCAGCGGTGCGACCGGCACGTTCTCGGCGCACCTCGCCGCCGACCCCGAGGCCGACTGGCCCACGCTGTCGCGCGAGTTCGTCGAGGGTCTGGGCCTGACCTGGAACCCGCTGACGACGCAGATCGAGTCGCACGACTGGCAGGCCGAGCTCTACGACCGGGTCCGCCACGCGAACCGCATCCTGCACAACCTCGCGACCGACGTGTGGACCTACATCTCGATGGGGTACTTCACGCAGATCCCGGTCGCCGGCGCCACGGGGTCCTCGACGATGCCGCACAAGATCAACCCGATCCGCTTCGAGAACGCCGAGGCGAACCTCGAGATCTCGTCGGCGCTGTTCTCGACGCTCTCCGAGACCCTCGTGACCTCGCGGCTGCAGCGGGACCTCACCGACTCCACGACGCAGCGGAACATCGGCGTCGCGTTCGGCCACTCGCTGCTCGCGCTCGACAACCTCCGTCGCGGGCTGTCCGAGATCGCCGTGAACGAAACGCGGCTCGCCGAGGACCTCGACGGCAACTGGGAGGTGCTCGGCGAGGCGATCCAGACCGTGATCCGTGCCGAGGTCACCGCCGGGCAGTCGAACATCGAGGACCCGTACGCGATGCTCAAGGAGCTGACCCGCGGCAAGCGCATCGGCCAGGCCGACCTGGTCGCGTTCGTGAACGGGCTCGACATCTCCGACGGGGCGAAGGCCCGGCTGACCAACCTCACGCCCGCAACGTACACGGGGCTGGCGGACGAGCTGGTCGACCACCTGGACGTGTGACGCCCCACGTCCCGACGGCCGTCTCCGCGATC
>NZ_JBPUGH010000182.1:0-6095 GCF_051548005.1 Curtobacterium flaccumfaciens
GTCCTGTTCGGCGTGCCGGAGCCGGAGCAGACCGGCGAGGGGGAACTTCCTGGCCATCAGGCACCACCCCCGACGCCGAGCGTGCGCACGAGCGCCGCGAGGGCGTCCCACGACCCGGCTGCGGTCACCCGCTCGTCCATGCCCTGCCGGAGGAACGCGTCGATCGCGTGCTGGTGGTCGACCGCGGCGTCCACGAGCGGGTTCGTCCCGCGCTGGTACGCGCCGACGTCGAGCAGGTCCTGCGCCGCACGGCGAGCGGCCATCACCGTCCGGAGCGCCGTGGCGGCGTCCCGCTGCTCGCGGGTCGTCACCTTGGAGGCGACGCGGGACACCGAACCGAGCGCGTCGACCGACGGGAAGTGCCCGGTGACGGCGAGCTTCCGGTCGAGCACGACGTGCCCGTCGAGGATGCTGCGCGCGGCGTCGGCGATCGGCTCGTTGTGGTCGTCGCCGTCCACGAGCACGGTGTAGAGCCCCGTGACGCTGCCGACCCGGTCGGTCCCGGCCCGCTCGAGCAGTCCGGCGAGCACCGAGAACGTCGACGGCGGGTAGCCCCGGGTGGCCGGCGGCTCGCCGACCGACAGGCCGATCTCCCGCTGGGCCATCGCGACCCGGGTGAGCGAGTCCATCATGAGCACGACGTCCTGGCCGGCGTCGCGGAACGACTCGGCGATGCGAGTGGCGACGAACGCCGCACGGAGGCGCATCAGCGCGGGCTCGTCGGAGGTCGACACGACGACGATCGACCGGGCGAGGCCCTCGGCGCCGAGGTCGTCCTCGAGGAACTCGCGCACCTCACGGCCGCGCTCCCCCACGAGGGCGATGACGTTGACGGCCGCGTCGCTCCCCCGCGCGATCATCGACAGCAGCGAGGACTTGCCCACACCGGAGCCGGCGAAGAGGCCCATGCGCTGCCCCCGGCCCACGGTCGTCAGCGTGTCGAGCACCCGGACGCCGAGCTGCAGCGGCGTGTCGATGCGGGCGCGCCCCATGGCGTCGGGCGTCGGGTGGTCGAGCGGCACCAGGGCGACGGGCGCACCGTCGACGTTCCGCAGCGGACCGCGGCCGTCGATCGGCCGTCCGAGCCCGTCGAGCACCCGGCCGAAGAGCCCGGCGCCGGTCGGGACGAGGACGGGGCGACCGGTGGGGCGGGCAGGTGTGCCGGCGGTGACCCCGACGAGTCGGCCCAGCGGCATGCACCGCACGCCGGAGGAGTCGGTCGCGACGACCTCGACGGTCGTCTGCGGTCCTCCCTCGGCGCCGACGAGGACGACCTCGCCGACGTGCGCGTCGAGTCCCGCGACCGTGAGGCCGAGCCCGACGGCGCTCGACACCACGCCCTGGCGGACCGGCCGGGCGTGCGCGATCGCGGCGTCGAGGCCGCGGGGACGCAGGAGGGTGGCGGTCACCGGGCACCACCGAGGGCTTCGCGGGCGCGGTCGAGCGCGGCACCGATGCGGGCGTCGAGCAGCCCGTCCGGCAGGTCGACGACGGCGTCGCCGTCGGACAGCGTCGGATCGCCGACGACGGGGACCGCCATGTCGAGATCGGAGACGCGCGCCGCGTCGGCGGCGCTCACCCGGACGCGGAGCGCGACCGTCTGGTCGACGGAGGCGAGCGCCCGCAGGACGGTGGCCTCCGCGCCGGACGCATCCCCCGCCTCCCGGCCGTCACCGGTCGCGTCCACCGAACGGGAGGCACGGATCGCGTACCCGACGACGGCCTCGGCCAGGTCGATGGCCGCGTCCGCGAGTGATGCCTCGGCATCACGGAGGACGGGCACGACCTGCGACAGCAGGGCGTTGGTCGCGGCGTCGAGCACGGCGACGCGCCGCACGGTGTCGGCGGTGAGCGAGGCGAGGCGCTGGTCGTGCTCGGCCTGCAACCGGACCTGCAGTGCGGCGGTCTCGGCCTGCGCCGCGCGGAGTCCGGCGGCGTAACCGGCGGCGTGCCCGCGCACCTCGGCCGCCGGGTCGGCGGTGGGGACCGCGCCCGACCCGAGGACGGGGAACGTCATGCGCTGGACGGTCTGGTCAGTCAACGAGCTCGTCCTCCTCCGCGCGGTGGACGGTGATGACGCCCTGGGCCTCGAGTTCACGCACGGAGCGGACGACCTCGGCGCGGGCCTCCTCGACCTGGGACACGCGGATCGGGCCCATCGCCTGCAGCTCGTCGTCGAGGAGCTCGCGGTTGCGCTCGGACACGTTGGCGCGGATGGTCTCGACGACCGGTCCGGCAGCGCCCTTCATCGCGGTCGCGAGGATCTTCGAGTCGATGCCGCGGAGCACCTGCTGGATGTCGCGCGCCTCGAGCTTGACGATGTCCTCGAAGGTGAGCATCCGCGAGCGGATGTCCTCGGCGAGTTCGGGGTCCCGCGCCTCCAGTCCGTCGAGCACGGCCTTCTCGGTCGCGACGTCGGAACGGTTGATGATCTCGACCAGGGGTGCGATGCCGCCGACGACCTCGACGCTCTCGCGGGGCGAGACCACGGCTCCGGCGCGCTGGCGGAGGACGCCGGCGACGATCCCGACGGCCTCCGGGGTGGCGGAGCCCATGGTGGCGAAGGCCTGGGCGACGTCGGTCCGGGCACGCTCGTCGACGCCGGCGAGCACGGCGCTGGCCTGCCCGGGCTTCAGGTGCGCGAGGACGAGTGCGATGGTCTGCGGGAGCTCGCCCTCGAGCAGGGTCACGACCTGGCCGGGCTCGGCGTCGTCGAGGAAGTCGAAGGACTGCCCGGCGAGGTTCGACGCCAAGCGGTCCATGACACCCGCGGCGCGCTCGGCCCCGAACGAGGCCTCGAGCAGGCCCATCGCGGTCTCCTTGCCACCGCGCTTCTGCAGGCGGCCGCTCTGGGTCATGCGGTGGAACTCGGTCATCGTGCGGTCGACCACGGTGTCGTCGACGCGGCGCATCCGGACGATCTCGGCGGAGATCTCCTCGGCCTCGAGCTCGGTGAACTGCTTCATCACCTCGGCGGCGCGGTCGGTCTCCATCTGCATGAGGATGAGCGCGACCTTCTGCGAGCCGGTCAGCGGACGGTCGGCGCCGCCGGAGGAGCCGGGGCCGCCCAGACCGCCGCCGCTCGGGACGAGGGCGCTCACACCGACGCCCGGTCGTCGAGGAGCCCGCGGAGGAGGTCGGCCGTGCGCTTCGGGTCGCGTTCGGCCAGGGACTGGATGTCCTGGCGTCGTCGTTCGGCGCTGATGTCCTCGGTGGTGAGGAGCTCGGTCGGCGCGTCCTCGACGGGGAGGGTCGGCAGTGCGACGGTCGGGGCGTCGCCGGCGCGCAGTGCGTCGGGCTCGTCGACCGCGAGCGGCAACTGGAACGTCTCCCCGGCGAATGCGTCGAGTTCGCCCAGGTCGACCGCTTCGCGCTCCTGGCGTCGAGCACGTCGGGCGATCACCCACATGATCGCGATGAGGGCGAGGAGGCTGCCGATGACGATGCCGGCGGTCCGGATCGTCGCCCAGAGCGAGGCCTGCTGGTCGGCCTGCTGCTGCGCCTTGAGTGCGGCGGCAGCCTGCGAGGCGGCGGTCGTGTCGAAGTCCATCATCGCCACGGCGACCTTGTCCCCGCGGGTCGAGTCGACGCCGGCGGCCCGGGACACGAGGTCGTTGATGCTCTGCAGGTTCGCGTTCTGCACGCTCGCGGCCTTCGAGTTCAGCGCGACGGAGATCGACTGGTTCTCGAGCGCCCCGGCCGGGATCTGCGTCGTCTCGGTGGTGTGGTCGACGGCGTTGTTCTTCGTCGCGGACTCGTTCTTGTAGTCGTTGCCGGTGCCGCTGCTCGCGGTGCCGTTCGGCACCGCGATGTTGTCCGGGCCGAGGACGCCGGTCGCGCCCGCACCGCCGGCACCCGAACCGGCGCCGTACTGCTCGGTCGTGCTCGACTCGTTGAGGGCGACCGGGCCGCTCGTCGGCGCGGCGTACGACTCGGAGGTCTTCGTGCCGGTGTTCTGGTTCATCGTCGCGGAGACGACGACCGTGGCGTTGCCCGCGCCCAGGGTCGTGTCGAGGAGGTCCTGGATCTTCTTGCTCGTGGCCTGGTCGTAGTCGGCCGCCTGGTCGGTACCGCTGCCCGCCGCGCCCGTGCCGACGGCCGAGAGGGTCTGCCCCTTCGAGTCGACGACGGACACGTCGGTGGGCTGCATGCCCTCGACCGCGGCGCTCGTGAGGTGCACGATCGCCTGCACCTGGTCGGAGCTGAGCTGCGCACCGTTCTTCGTCGCGATGAACACCGACGCCGTCGGGTCCTTCTCCTCCGAGACGAACACGGTCTTCTCCGGGATCGCGAGCTGCACCGAGGCGGTCTGCACGCCGTCCATCGCCTGGATCGTCTTCGCGAGCTCACCCTCGATCGCCCGCTTGTAGGTGACGTTCTGCTGGAACTCGGAGCTCGTGACGCCCATCTGGTCGAGGAGCGAGTAGCCGCCCTCGTTCGACGAGGGCAGGCCGTTCGCCGCGGCCTTGAGTCGCTCGGAGTACACGGAGCCCTGCGGCACGAGGATCGTGGCGCCGCCGTCGGTGAGTTGGTAGGGCACACCGTCGGTGGTGAGCTGGTCGGTGACGCTCGAGGCGTCCGCGGCGGCCAGGCCGGTGAAGAGCGGCGCGTAGGACGCCTTGCCGAGCCAGCTGGCGAGCGCGATGCCGCCGAGCACGAGCGCGGCGACGACGAGGATCGCGATGGTCCGCTGGGCGGCGCTGAACCCCTTGACGTAGGCGGCGAGGCGCGCCCAGACGTTCTTGACGGCGACGGGCATCAGGCCTGCATCCTCATGATCTCGTTGAAGGCGTCGACGCCCTTGTTGCGGACGGCCGCGACGAGCTCGAGCGTGACCTGCGCCCGGGTGGCGGCGATCGTGGCGTCGTGGATGTCGTCGAGGTTGCCGGTGACGGCCTTGAGCGCGAGGGTCTTCGAGTCGCTCTGCAGCTGCTGGAGACCGTCGACCGCGTTCCCGAGGCTCGCGGCGAACCCGTCGCCGGACGTGCCGGTCGCGGCGGTCGCTCCGACCCCGGTGGTGCCGGTCGCCCCGGCACCGGTCGCGGCGTCGGTCGCGCCCGCGAAGGCGCGGGTCATGGCGTTGGTGGTCACACCGTTCACGGCGTCGATGGGCATCAGTTCTTCCCGATCTGCAGTGCCGCCTCGTAGGCGGTCTTGGCACGGTCGACCACGGCGGCGTTCGCCTGGTAGCCGCGCTGGGCCATGATGAGGTCCGCCATCTGCGTGCCGAGGTCGATGTCCGGCATCCGGACGTACCCTTCGGCGTTCGCGAGCGGGTTGTCGGGGTCGTACGTCACGCGACCGGCGGCGCTGCCGAACGCGGCGCCCTTGACGTAGGCGCCGGACACGCCGGCACCCTCCTGGACCTCGACGTAGCGGGCCTGGAACGCGGAGTCGTCCATCGAGCGGACGGTGTTGACGTTCGCGATGTTGTCCGAGATCGCGTCGAGCCACTTCCGGTGCACGGTCATGCCGGTGCTCGCGATGCCGATCGCGTCGAAGGTCGTCACGAGTTCGTCCGCATCGCCGCACGGACACTGGTGAGCTCGGCGTTCATCGCCTGCGTCGCGAACTGGTACCGCAGCACCGTGTCGACGTTCGAGAGGGTCTCCTCGTCGAGGTTCACGTTGTTGCCGTTGGTGTTCGTCGGCTCGAGGCTGCGGGCCACCGTCGGGGTCGTCGCGCCGTTCCCGTCGACGATCGACTTCGCGAGAGCGTCCTCGAACTGCACCTTCTCGGCGTGGTAGTTCGGCGTGTTGATGTTCGCGACGTTGTTCGCGATCACCCGCTGGCGCATCGACAGGCCGTCGAGGGCGCTCTGCAGCGCGGCGCTCGTCACGGAATCGAACACAGTTGGACCGTCCCCTTCGGATCGACGCGTCCCCTGACGTCGTCGATGTACGGTGGCCGATCCGTGGCCGGTTGGGCGAGCGATCCCTGCTCGTACGGGCCTGTCGGCCGCCGTGCGCGAGGACGTTAGGCGTCGCCCCGAACGGGGGGCGGGGTGGTGCGCTTCACGAAACGCGCGCGTGTCGACGTGCCACGCGTCGATCGACACGTGCGACGTCGGAACGCGCGCGTTTCGTCGAGAGAGG
>NZ_JBPUGH010000183.1:0-6029 GCF_051548005.1 Curtobacterium flaccumfaciens
GTCCACAACATGGAGGTCCTCGACGCGGTGGCACGCTCCGCCGCAGCCGGCGGAGCCACCGTCGACGTCCCCACCACCGAAGGAGCGCTCGCATGAAGCTCGGTCTCTACGACGCGATCTTCCACGACCGGCCGCTCGCCGACGCCCTGACGGCGATCGCGGGCAACGGCCTCACCGGCATCGAACTCAACACCGGCGGGTTCCTGCCCCCGGTGCACGTTCCGGACATCGACGCGATCCTCGAGGACGACGCCGCACGCGACGCCTTCGTCGCGCAGTTCGAGGGCACCGGGGTCGAGATCGCCGGACTCAACTGCAACGGCAACCCCCTGCACCCGGACCCCGCGATCGGACCGGCACACGCCGAGGACATCCGTCGGAGCATCCTGCTCGCAGCCCGCCTCGGGCAGACCCGCGTCGTCACCATGTCGGGCCTCCCGGCCGGTGAGCCGGGCGGGCGTCGACCGAACTGGATCGTCAACGCGTGGAACTCCGCCGCCCTCGACGTCCTCGAGCACCAGTGGTCCGTGGCCGTGCCGTTCTGGCAGGGGATCGACGCACTCGCACGGGAGCACGGTGTGCGGGTCGCGCTGGAACTGCACCCGCAGAACCTCGTCTTCAACCCCGCGTCGGTCCGCGAGCTCGTCGAGCGGGGCGGGCTGACGAACATCGGCGTGGAACTCGACGCGAGCCACCTGTTCTGGCAGCAGATGGACCCTGTGGCCGTCGTCCGCGACCTCGGCCCGCTCGTCTTCCACGCCGCCGCGAAGGACGTCCGCGTCAACCCCCACGCCGCGATCAACGGTGTGCTCGACAACTCCTTCCGTCGCCTGTCACCCGACGAGGAACGCACGAACCTCGGGGGCGACGAGTGGGCGAACGAGTGGCCGAAGCCCTCGGCGTGGGACTTCGTCGCGCTCGGCAAGGGCCACGACGTCGCCTACTGGAGCGAGTTCCTCGCCGCGCTGCACGAGGTCGACCCGGACATGTGGGTCAACATCGAGCACGAGGACACCGAGCTCGGGCGCGAGGAGGGCGTGGCCGTGGCGGCGCGCGTCCTGACGGCGGCGGACGCGGCGCTGGCGGCGCGCGTCCGGGACGCGACCGGTTGACGGACTGGAGGCGCGTCACCAGCTGGTGCCGTGCCTCCCGTCCGCCCGTCACCACGTCGAGAGCGGCGGGTCACGTCGGTGACGCATCCTCCGGTAGCTGTCACCGGGCCGTTGTAGCATGCACGACACCTGTCCCGAGCCGAGGAGGCCTGCGTGCCGGAACCGACCGCCCCAGCCGTCCCGCTCGAGCACGTCCGTGATGCGGGCGCCGCGATCGTCGCGGCCGTCTCGACCGTCGTGGACGGCAAGACCGACGCGATCCGGACAGCGCTGACGGTGATGCTCGCCGAGGGACACCTCCTCGTCGAGGACGTCCCCGGTGTCGGCAAGACGGTGCTCGCCAAGGCGCTCGGTGCGTCGGTCGGCGGGTCCGTCAACCGCATCCAGTTCACGTCCGACATGCTCCCCTCGGACGTCACCGGCGTGAACGTCTTCGACCAGTCGTCGGGCACCTTCCGGTTCTCGCCCGGCCCCGTCTTCGCGAACGTCGTCATCGGTGACGAGATCAACCGGACCAGCCCGAAGACGCAGTCGGCCCTGCTCGAGGCCATGGCCGAGGCGCAGGTCACCGTCGACGGCGTGACGCGGCCGCTCGAATCGCCGTTCATGATCGTCGCGACCCAGAACCCGATCGACATGGAGGGCACGTACCCGCTGCCCGAGGCCCAGCGCGACCGCTTCACCGCGCGGATCGCGATGGGGTACCCGAGCCTGGACGCCGAGCGGCAGATGCTCGCGAACCGCGGCGGCCGCGACCCCCTCTCCGCCCTCCGTCCGATCGTCGACGTCGCGACGCTGCGGGGCATGATCGCCGCCGTTCGCGAGGTCCACGTCTCGGCCGACGTCGAGGCCTACATCGTGGCGATCGTCCGCGCGACGCGCCACCACCCGGACCTCGTCCTCGGGGCGAGCCCCCGTGCGACCCTCCACCTGGCGCAGGCCGCCCGGGCGCACGCCGCGCTCCTCGGGCGGCCCTTCGTCACGCCGGACGACGTCGCCGCGCTCGCGCCGATCGTGCTCGCGCACCGGCTGGTGCCCGTCGCCCGCGGCCTCGGCGGATCCGGTGACGACACCGTGCGGGACATCGTGGTCCGGATCGTCTCGGACACCAGCGTGCCGTTCACCGCCACCCCCGTCCGGTCCTGATGTCCTCGTCCGCGGCGCCCTCGTCGCTCGCCCGACGGGCGGGAGCGGCGCGCTCGGTCGCCGTGCGGTACGGGCGCCGGGGTCTGGCCCTCGCACGGCGGACGCCGTTCCCGCGCCCGACCGTCCGGGGCTGGACGCTGCTCGCGGTGGGCATCGGCCTCGTTGGCGGCGGCCTGGTCGGAAGCACGAGCGTCGCCGTCTCCGCAGGGCTGCTGCTGCTCGTCCTCCTCGTGTGCGGCACGGTCATGGCGTTCGTCGTGGCGGCACCGCTCCGCGGACGTCGGAGTGCGGCTCGGGCCGTCGTCCAGGTCGGCGAGGTCTACCGCGAGCGGGTCACCCTGCAGCGCACCGGTCTCCGGTTCGGGCCGCGGTCCACCCTGCTCGTGCGTGAACGGCTCGACGACGTCTTCGCGAGCGTTTCCGACGCCGAGACGTACGCGACGGTCGGGCCCCGGACCCAGCCGGCCGTCCTCGACGTCGAGGCCCTGGCGATGCGCCGCGGGCGCGGACTGGTCGGGCCGGTCACGATCCGCGTCGAGGACCCGTTCGGGCTCCTGCGCATCGACCGACCCGTGGTCCGCGCGGAGGAGGTGGTCGTGGTCCCCGCGTCGACGCCGCTCACCGCCATCGACACCGGTGCGCTCGCCGGAGCGGTGTCCGCCGACGAGGGCCGGGTCGGGCAGGGCGGTTCCGCGGACGACAGCGAGCTCCGCCCGTACCGACCGGGCGACCCGATCCGGCGTGTGCACTGGGGGCAGAGCGCGCGACGCGGCGAACTGCACGTCCGCCAGACCACCCAGGCGCAACCGCCGGAGGCCGTGATCGCGCTCGACGTGCGACGCGAGTCCTACCAGTCCCTCAGCCGCGACGACCTCGCCGAACTCTCCGACCTCGGCGGCGACGCGGCGTTCGAGCACGCGGTCGTCGTCGCGGCGAGCGTCGCCCGCGCCCTCGCCGCCCGGACGTCCCGCGTCGTCCTCGTGAGCGACGACCCGGAGGGCATCACCCGGCACGCCGGTGACGCCGGGGGGTTGACCGACGTCCTGGTCGGCCTGGCCGACGTGCAGGTGCGTTCCGACGCACGCGAGGTCACCGAGGTCCTGCCCGACGTCCGGGGCCGTGACGTCCACGGCATGACCGCGGTCGTTACCGGTCGGTGCACCGCGGAGCAGGCCGCCGAGCTCGTCTCCGCCACGATCGGGTCCAGCCGGGGCATCCTCGCGACGATCGTGCCGCCGGAGCCCGTCGTCCGCGGCATCCTCGACCGTGGCGGGTGGCGCACGCTCGTCGTGCCGGTCGCCGGTGCGTCCGCGCCCGGGAGCATCCGGTGACCGGGACGCAGGCGCCCGTCCGTCGGCGCGGGGTGGACGTCCACGAGATCCTCGACCGCCCCGACGACCAGCGCGACACCCCGAGCGCGTGGATCACCGTCCTGGCGCCCGTGCCGGTGTTGATCGCCGCGCTCGCCCTGCGCCCGCTCGTGCAGGGCATCGCCTGGTGGGTCGGCGGCGTCGTGGCCGCCGCGGTCCTCGTCGCCGTGGTGCTCGCCGTGCGTCGGCGCGCACCCGGCGTACGGTTCGTGGCGCTCGTCGCCGCCGTGATCGCCTGCTCGTGCGCCGCGGCGCTCGTGAACGACGTGCAACCCCTCGGGTGGCTCGACCGGGACGGGGCCCTCGGGGAGA
The DNA here is from genome assembly GCF_051548005.1 of Curtobacterium flaccumfaciens. Taxonomy (GTDB): domain Bacteria; phylum Actinomycetota; class Actinomycetes; order Actinomycetales; family Microbacteriaceae; genus Curtobacterium. The sequence continues at coordinate 3,941 of NZ_JBPUGH010000183.1, forward strand.
CGATCGCGGCGATCCGTCTGAACCCCGCGCCGCTGCCGCAGACCGACGCGATCCGACTCATCGTCATCGTCGCGATCGCCTGGGTCGCCGCGGTGTCGCTCTTCCTCGCCGCCGTCGCACCGACCGCTGCCCTCGCCGCGACCCCCGCGCTCGTCATCCTCATCGTCCCGGGCATCATCACGGGGACGCCTGCGGGGCCGGTGCTCGTGGTGCTCACGGCCGTGGCGTTCCTCGCGATCCTGTGGTTGTCCGTCCGACCCGTGCAACGCGCGCTGCCCGCAGCGGTCGTCGGCGCGATCGGCCTCGTCGTCGCGGTCGGGCTGCCGTCGGTGATCCCGCTCAACGCGAGTTGGCTCTCCGGCGTGACGGGCGCGATCCAGTCGCCGATCCAGCCGGGCCGGCCCGGCACGCTGCTCAACCTCGGACAGGACCTCCGTCGGCCGAACGCACTCGAGGTGTTCCGGTACCGGTCGTCCGACGGACAGCCGGAGTACCTCAAGCTCGCGGACCTCGACGAGTTCGGCAGCGGCGACTGGGTACCGACGGTGACCGATGCGAGCCAGTCCGAGACGGCCGACCAGCAGCAGTGGGCCGTCGGCGTGAACCCGCGGCTCTCCACCCGCGGCGACGTCACGATCCGGATCACCGGGCTGTCGAGCAACTACCTGCCCGTGCCGTCGGGCGCGGTGTCCGTGCAGGCGCGCTCGACGAACCTCGACCTGCAGCAGTGGCGGTGGATGGGGCAGTCGAACACCCTTCGGTCCACCGGTCAGGCCACGCCGCGCGGCGCCACCTACGAGGTCTACGGCGCCTCGACCTTCGCGAACGAGTACCTCGACGCCTTCGCCCGGACGGGCATGCTCGCACGCGTCGACGGGCGCGGTTTCGCCCGACCGTCGGAGGAACAGCTCCGGACCGACCTCGCGCTGCCGAAGGACCTGCCGAAGGACATCGCGTCCACGGCGGCACGGGTCGCAGCCGGAGCCGGCAACGACTACGAAGAAGCACGTGCCCTGGAGCGCTGGTTCCGGAGCGACCTCTTCACCTACTCCGAGACCGCCCCGGTCGAGCAGGGCTACGACGGCGACAGCATGGACGTCATCGACACCTTCCTCCGGGTGCGGGAGGGGTACTGCGTGCACTTCTCCTCCGCCATGGCGGTGATGGCCCGCACGCTCGGGATCCCGTCCCGCATCGCGGTCGGGTACCGCGCCGGCACGGACCAGGCCGACGGTGAGTACACGGTGTCGAACCGGCAGCTGCACTCCTGGCCGGAGCTGTACATCAAGGGCGCCGGGTGGGTCGCGTTCGAGCCGACGCCCGACTCCGACGAGGCCGCGCAGTCCTCGACCGAACCCTCTGCGTCGGCGACACCCGGGACGCCGGACACGCCGCTCCCGGCGCCGGACCGCTCAACGCCCGCCGAGACGGAGCCCTCGGCCACCCCGTCCGCCTCGGCGGCGCCGGGTGCCGCGGCCACGTCGGGAACCGGCGGCGGGAACGGCGCACTCGGCATCGCTGCGGGCATCGTGATCGCGGTCGCGCTCCTGCTCGCACCGGGCGTCGTGCGCGCACTCCGTCGGCGGTCGCGGCTCGCGGCGGTACGGTCAGGACGTTCCCCGGCGGCTGCTGCGTGGCGGGAGCTCCTCGACGACGTCGCCGATCACGGCTACGCGCCGGGCCTGGCGCCACCGGGCGACGCCGCGGCCGCTGCGCGCACGGCCCGCGCCGTGCTCGGCCGGCTCCGTGCGGGTCTGCCACCGGACGCCGTGCCGGTGCTCGACCGGGTGGTCGACGCCGTCGACCACGAGCGCTTCGGAGCGAACGGGGCTGGTGCGACCGACCGGGTCGCGCTCGAGGACGCCGTCCGGGAGGCCCGTGGCGCGCTGGACGCATCGGTGTCCGCCGGACGTCGGGTGCGGTCGCGGGTGCTGCCGCCGAGCCTGTTGCCCTCGTCGGCGTGGTCGCACGAGGGGCGTCGGTCGCGCCGGAGCCCGGCGTAGGGCGTCATCGCGCGGAGCGGAGCTGGCGCGGTCGTCACCGCGCGGTTCGTGCGAGGTCACCGCGCGGTTCGTGCGAGGTTCCGCAC
>NZ_JBPUGH010000184.1:0-6011 GCF_051548005.1 Curtobacterium flaccumfaciens
GCCTCCCGTCCGTTCGTGGTTGCGTCGCCCCCGAAACGCGCGCGTTTCGACGTCGCACCGGTCGATCGACGCGTGGCGTGTCGAATCGCGCGCGTCTCGCCCGGCCCCGCGCCACCCGCGCGCCGCGCGCATGGACAGGGTGCGCGGAAGTGGGACCGCTCGGAACCCCGGACGGTGAGCGTGGGTGCTTCGAGCGAGAGGAGCGTCCATGCGCGCCATGACGTACCGCGGGCCCTACCGGGTCCGCGTCGAGGAGAAGCCCGATCCGCGGATCGAGCACGAGAACGACGCCGTCGTGCGGGTCGAGCGCGCTGCGATCTGCGGTTCCGACCTGCACCTGTACCACGGGATGATGCCCGACACCCGCGTCGGCCACACGTTCGGGCACGAGTTCATCGGGGTCGTCGAGCAGGTGGGTCCGTCGGTGGCGCACCTCGACGTCGGTGACCGGGTGATGGTGCCGTTCCACATCTCGTGCGGGTCGTGCTGGTTCTGCGCGCGCGGGCTCTTCACGAACTGCCACAACGTGAACGCGAACGCCACCGCGGTCGGTGGGATCTACGGCTACTCCCACACCACCGGTGGCTTCGACGGCGGGCAGGCGGAGCGGGTCCGCGTCCCGTTCGCGGACGTCGGCCCCGAGGTCATCCCGCCGTGGCTCGACGACGAGGACGCGCTCCTCCTCACCGACGCCCTCGGCACGGGGTACTTCGCGGCGCAGCTGGCCTCGATCCGGGAGGGGGACACCGTCGTGGTGCTCGGCGCCGGGCCGGTGGGGCTGTTCGCGGCGAAGTCGTCGTGGTTCATGGGGGCCGGTCGCGTCATCGTGGTCGACCAGCTCGAACACCGGCTGGAGAAGGCGCGGACGTTCGCGCACGCCGAGACGATCAACTTCGCCGAGGTCCCCGACGTCGTGCTCGAGATGAAGCGGCAGACGGACTTCCTCGGTGCCGACAGCGTGATCGACGCCGTCGGGGCCGAGGCGGACGGCGACTTCACCCAACTGGTCACGGCCTCGAAGCTCAAGCTGCAGGGTGGGTCGCCCACCGCGCTGAACTGGGCGATCGACGGCGTCCGGAAGGGCGGCACGGTCTCCGCGATCGGTGCGTACGGCCCGATCCCCAGTGCCGTGAAGTTCGGCGACGCGATGAACAAGGGCGTCACCATCCACGCGAACCAGGCACCGGTGAAGCGGCAGTGGCCGAGGCTGCTGGAGCACATCCAGGCCGGGCACCTGAAGCCGAGCGACATCATCACGCACCGCATCCCGCTCGAGCAAATCGCCGAGGGGTACCACCTCTTCTCGTCGAAGCTCGACGGGATCATCAAGCCCGTCATCGTCCCGTGAAGGAGCGCGCTATGACCGCCCACACCCCGTACATCGCGGACCCGCCCCGTCGGGTCCCGACCGCCGATGAGCTCCGCGCCCGGATCCCCGGGTGGGGGAGCGACCTCGACCCGGCCGACCGCCCGTCGGTGCCCAAGCTCTCGCGCGCAGCGGGGTCCGCGACGGGCGTGCACTGGGACGTCCCCGCGCAGCAGCCCGGCGCCGAGGGACGCGAACGTTCGATCGAGCACGCGCACGTCACGCCGGTGTTCGGGACCGCCCAGCCCCTGCGTGGCCTCGCCGGAGCGGTCCGGCGGGTCGCCTACGCGCGGTTCAGCGAGGGGCGCCTGGCCCACTGGTTGCTGCTCGTGCTCGGCGACCGGATCGACGTGGCGACGCACCGGGTGACGGATGCGCTCCGTGGCCGACCGGACCGGGTCGTGCACGAGACGGGGGTGCGTGCTGAGCTCGTCGGGCACCCGGTCGCGTCGCGCCTCGGCTCGTCGCGGCGGGACTGGCGCCACGGGGTGCTCGATCCGCTGGTCGCCAACTGGGGGTGGCTGGCCGCCGCCGGCGGCGTCGCGCTGGTGGTGCGTCGGCTGGCCCGCTCGCGTCGTTCGCGGTGACTGCTGGCCCGCTCGCGTCGTTCGCGGTGACCACTCGCCGGCCGGGAGGCGCGGTGCGGCCTCGCCCCGTGCCTCCCGTCCGGCCCGTCCCTCGGAGGCGCCTCCCGTGCCACGAAACGCACGCGTTCCGACGTCCCGCGCGTGGAACGACGCGCGGGACGTCGAACCGCGCGCGTTTCCCGCAGCCGGTCTTTCGCGCTCGCGATCCGACCTACCGGAGGTGACCACAGGAACGCCACGAGCAAAGCGAGGAGGCGTGACCAGGCGGCGTCGCCCTGAGCGGAGCGATGGCGATGCTCGCCGGGAAGCACGAACGCGAAATGCCCCCGGGCCGCAAGGCCAGGAGGCATCCATTTCGCGTGTCCGAGGGGGGACTTGAACCCCCACGCCCTAATACGGGCACTAGCACCTCAAGCTAGCGCGTCTACCAATTCCGCCACCCGGACAGGTGTTGTTCTGTTGTGCCGGCCGGTGCTCCGGGGCGTTTTCCCCGGCGTTCCTGCCGAGAGAAGACACTAGCACGGGTCTGAACGCCCGATGAACACGGCCGCGCATCCCGGGCGCGTCCCGCGGAGTGACGCGGATCGGCGGTGTCATGGCCGGCCGGTAGCGTGGTGTGCATGACAGACGTCCAGGGGAACACGACGGCCGGCACCGAGCTCGAGGAGACCGCGTCGATCGCCCGTGACCTCATCCGGATCGACACGACGAACTGGGGTGAGGGGAAGTCCCGTGGCGAGACCGAGGCGGCGCACTACGTCGAGGCGAAGCTCCGAGACCTCGGGCTCGAACCCCAGCTGTTCGAGTCGGAGCCCGACCGGGTGAGCGTGGTGGCCCGGGTGCGGGGGCGCAACCCAGAGAAGCCGGCGCTCGTCGTGCACGGGCACCTCGACGTCGTCCCCGCCGATCCCGCGAACTGGTCGGTCGACCCCTTCGGCGGCGAAGTGAAGGACGGCATGCTCTGGGGTCGTGGCGCCGTGGACATGAAGAACATGGACGCGATGATGCTGACGTCGCTGTCCGACGTCATCGCCGCGCAGGGCGCCCCGGAGCGTGACCTCGTGATCGCGTACTTCGCCGACGAAGAAGCCGGCGGCGTGCTGGGCTCCCACCACGTGGTCGAGCAGCACCCGGAGGTCTTCGCCGGCGCGGACGCCGCCATCAGCGAGGTCGGCGGCTACTCGATCACGCTCGGGGACCGCCGCGCCTACCTGCTGCAGACCGGCGAGAAGGCCCTGATGTGGATCAAGCTCGTCGCCCGGGGCACGGCTGCCCACGGCTCGCACGTGATCCGCGACAACGCCGTGACGAAGCTCGCTGCGGCGGTCGCGCGGATCGGGAGCGAGGAGTGGCCGGTCCGGCTCTCGGCGACGACGGACGCGATGGTCGCCGAGGTCGCCCGCTTCCTCGGGGTCGACCCGGCGGTGACCGGTCCGGACGAGGTCGCCCTCGCCACGGGGTCGGCGTCGCGGTTCATCCATGCCGCGCTGCACACCACGACGAACCCGACGGTGCTGCAGGCCGGGTACAAGCACAACGTCATCCCCGACGCAGCGGAGGCGCTCATCGACATCCGCTGCCTGCCCGGCGACGAGGAGTCCGTGCTCGAGCGTGTCCGCGAGCTCGCGGGCGACGACGTCGAGGTGGTGATGTCCTTCCGCGACATCGGGCTCGAGCAGGACTTCGGCGGACCGCTGGTGGACGCCGTGCGGGACGTCCTCGGTCGGCACGACCCCGGCGCCCCGGTGCTCCCGTACCTGCTCTCCGGCGGGACGGACAACAAAGCGCTGTCGACCCTGGGGATCGCGGGCTACGGCTTCGTGCCGCTCCAGCTGCCGGCCGGCGTGGACTTCCCGGCGATGTTCCACGGCGTGGACGAGCGCGTCCCGCTCGATGCGCTGGCGTTCGGGCGGCGCGTCCTCGGGGACCTCTTCGCGTCCTACTGATACATTGCCGGGTCGCTGTCGTTGCGGTGCCCTGACACCGCCCTCGCGGCGGTGTCCAGACAGACCTCCCTCCGGAAGGCCGGTGCCATGCACATCCTCGAGGCGATCTTCCTCGGCTTCGTCCAGGGGCTCACCGAGTTCCTCCCCGTGTCGTCGAGCGCGCACCTGCGCATCGTCGGGCTGTTCCTGCCCGACGCGCAGGACCCGGGTGCGGCGTTCACCGCGGTGACGCAGCTCGGCACCGAGACCGCGGTGCTCATCTACTTCTGGAAGGACATCACCCGGATCATCGGGCGGTGGTTCCGCTCCCTCTCCGGCCGGACGGTGCCGCGGAACGACCCCGACGCGCGGCTCGGCTGGCTGGTCATCCTCGGCACGATCCCGATCGGTGTCGCCGGGCTCCTGCTCAAGGACTCGATCGAGACGACGTTCCGCTCGCTCTGGATCGTCGCGATCGTCCTCATCGTCTTCGGCGTCGTGCTGGGCGTCCTCGACGTCGTCGGCAAGAAGGTCCGGCGGATCGAGCACATGACGTTCGGCGGCGGGATCCTGATCGGGCTGGCGCAGATGCTGGCCCTCGTGCCCGGCGTCTCCCGGTCGGGCGCGACCGTGTCGATGGGGCTCGCGCTCGGGTACACCCGGCCTGCGGCGGCCCGCTTCGCGTTCCTGCTGGCCGTGCCCGCCGTGTTCCTGTCCGGGCTGTACGAGGCCGCGACGAGCCTCGGGGACACCGGCGCGCCGTTCGGGTTGGTCGACACGCTCGTCGCGACGGTCGTCGCGTTCGTCGTGGGCTTCGTCGTGATCGCCGCGTTCATGAACTACATCAGCAAGCGCAGCTTCATGCCCTTCGTGGTCTACCGGATCGCACTCGGTATCGTTCTCATCGTGTTGCTGTCGCTTGGTGTGATCCAGCCGTGAGGGCCTGGGAGGCCCCGTCCGTTCCGTCCGTCCCGGGTTCCGGGCCCCGCCCGGTCGTGCATGACACGGCCACGGGGAAACCGGTCGACCCGACCCGTGGCGACGAGCACGCCGCGCTGTACGTGTGCGGCATCACGCCCTACGACGCGACCCACCTCGGGCACGCGGCGACGTACCTGGCGTTCGACTCCCTGCTCCGTTCCTGGCGGGATGCCGGGCTCGACACCGACTACGCGCAGAACACGACCGACGTGGACGACCCGCTCCTCGAGCGCGCCGCGCGCGACGGCGTGGACTGGCAGGAGCTCGCGGCATCGCAGATCGACCTGTTCCGTCGGGACATGGAGGCGCTCCGGATCCTCCCGCCCGACGACTACGTGGCCGTCACCGACGAGGTCGACCGGGTCGCCGAGGCCGTGGCGTTCCTGCAGGAGACCGGGTACGCCTACGACGTGCCGACCGAGGAGTCCGAGGGCGACGACGTCTACTTCGACGTGAACCGTCCCACCGAGGCCTGGGCACTCGGCGACGAGAGCCGCCTCGACCGCGACACGATGCTCGCGCTCTCCGCCGAGCGCGGCGGTGACCCGGAGCGTCCGGGCAAGCGCGACCCCCTCGACCCGCTGCTCTGGCGTGCCGCCCGCGACGGCGAACCGAGCTGGGACACCGTGCTCGGACCGGGGCGTCCCGGATGGCACATCGAGTGCAGCGTGATCGCCGGCGACAAGCTCGGCCTCCCGATCAGCGTCCAGGGCGGCGGCAGCGACCTCGTGTTCCCGCACCACGAGATGAGTGCCGGGCATGCGGCCGCGCTCGCGCACCAGCCGCTCGCGAACGCCTACGTGCACACGGGCATGATCGCCTACCAGGGCGAGAAGATCTCGAAGTCCCTCGGCAACCTCGTCACCGTGCGCGGACTGCTCGACGAGGGTGCCGACCCGCGGGCGATCCGGCTCGCGCTCCTGTCGCACAAGTACTCGGACGACTGGGAGTGGTTCCCGGCCGAGCTCGAGTCCGCCACGACCCGCCTCGCGTCGTGGGACGCCTGGGCAGCGGGTTCGCCGTCGCACGCCGACGACGCCGCGGACGTGATCGCGCGCATCCGGGCGCGCGTCGCGGACGACCTCGACACGCCGGGCGCCGTCGCGGCGGTCGACACCGCGCTCGCGGGCGGCACGGCCGCGACCCCTGAGC